>JAFAWA010000377.1 GCA_019242155.1 Terriglobia bacterium
TGATAGGCATGGGCCAGAATATCCTCGCGGTACATCTTGTCGTAGAGCAGATAGAAGCGGTATCCCGGTTCGTTCTTCGCCTTACGATACAGCATGATTTGAAGTTCCCGAATCTTGCTCGGTGTTGTCAGACTCATCGTCAATCACCGTACCTTCTCTCCTTCACAAGCACACCAGAAGCAAGGGCCCTTTCCTCTGCCGGCGTTACCCGGCCTCTTCGGTCATACGGCCCTCTCCGACTCCCAGACTGGCCGTCGTCCTTGTAGACGACGTTCGGAGACGCGACCTCCGCACAGGCCCGGGACTCCCCCAATTACCCGGACTACCTTCTCTGCATGCCGTGCTCACTACCCCGGTGGACCGGATCAGGTGCTTGTCGGTTGATTCTTCTGGCGCGCTCCCGCGCCCGGGTTCTTCCCTGTCCGTACAGCCTTCCCCGTTATGCAGACGGGTCGGCATCCACAACCTCACTCTCGAGGCCTGCTCAAGCTTCACTCACGTTACGGCCTGCAAAGTTGCTCACCCACCATACGTGGGCTTTATCGCGAGGCTCCGTCCCGGCTAGTTCCCCGGCCCGGGACGCTCGCAAGCTACCAAGTCTACCGACAACTGCTCGGGTGGGACCTCCCCCCACTGGTAATCCGCGCCCTTGTAGCGCACTGCATAATTTGCGATTTGTGCACACGTCTAAACAGGGCCAACATTTAGGCCGCAATATGGGGCATTAACGGAGCTATCCAGCCACACAGCCGCCACCTCACTGCGGAGGTTTGGCTGACGGCTGTTTTTCGTGTTTCGCGTTCAGGTCGCGCGAGAGCATCAGTTTGAAGGTCAGACGGTCGGCGCCGCTGGTAAAGCCCGCGCCAACGCCTGCTTCGAGGTTGACACCTTTGATGCTGTGATCCACTGCCGCCCAAATCTCATGGAATTGCTGGCTTACCCGAAGGAAATCGTGAAGTGCGCCGAAGCCGTCATACTCTTCAGCAGCTACAGTCCACCGATCGTTGAAGTTATAGGCCACTCGCGTTGCGGGATTGAATTGCAGGTTCCGGACGCCGCCCGTATAGTCGGTATCGACGATCGGATTGAAAATGAAGTCCCAGGGTTTGAGATGGAAGCCGACGATTGGCCGCACTTCGGAGGTGATGGTCCGCGACTCCCAATAGTGATGGTTGACGCTGAACTCAAAATTCACTCCATAGAAGAACTTGTGGTCATCAGCATGCGGACGCACGAACAGCTCGCGGAGCTTGAACCCGTTGATGGTAGACCCGTAGTTGGTCGAATGCGGAGTCGTGACCGGCAGATAAAGCCCCTGCTCAAACCATGGTGTAACACCATAAGCCCATTCGGCGGTGGTCTGAAACGAATTGTTTGCAATGATCGCGCCAGGATAGTCCGGGATCTTCCGGCCAATCGGCGTAAAGTTCATGTGGACCATCAGATTGAAAATACCCGGCTCTTCGATGGCGGCGTCATAGACCTGGATCTCGTCGGTTTGGCCCAGCAACATTCCCGGTGCAGCCAGCGCAGCGATGGCTAGGAGCAGATGGGCGACTTGTGCCCGAATCGAGAAGCCTGGATGACTAAGCGGGTTAGTTTGCTTCAAAACCGTGTATCAGTTTGGTTACCGGTGATGGCAGCCGGGAGCCGACGGGACCGGTGAACTCTTCCTTGGTGCCGTCTTCATAATGCTGCACAAAGCGCAACACCAGATCCTTTTCTTCATTGGGATTGATGCCCAGCATTCCGAACCTGATGAATTCGTACGAGTGTAGTGTGCTGGTCCATGTGGCGCCGATGATCTTGCCGTTGTCGTTCTTTTTGAATTCAATGTTCCATCCCGGCTTGAATTCGAAGTCGTAGACGTCCAGTTCCTCGGGAAATTCGCGGACCACTTTCGTTGAGTTCACCTTCTTTTCATTCGGCACGCGTATGGTAATTTCTCGCGGGCGCCAGGTGTGGATTCAGCAGGCGCGATTCGGATGTGCGCGGATGCCAGCGGGACGCAGGCAAACGCAACGGCAACACCGGTCAGAATCTGGCGTGACAAAAATTGCCGATGGGTCATCGTTTTTATCACCTTCAATAGAGATTTATTAGAGTATCGTAGTTCGTCTTTCGGGAACAATCACGCTTCGACCGCTCGCTCATCGGCCAGCCCCTCTCGATGTTCCGGCAGGTTGCCTTGAATAGTTGCCCGATAACTTGCAAACTGCCGGTAATTCCATCTTGATCGCCATCTTTCCGGCGCCCCAACTCATGCCCCATAACGGCGTTCTGTTCGCGCTCATTCAGCAGCTTCAGCATTGCCGTGGTGATCGCAACATTGTTGCTGGGGAAAGCTTCCGGCTGCAGGCTTTTTGAATCGGCCACCCATACGTTAGCGTGGGAACGTTTAGACTTTTAGCTATCGCGTCCACACGTTCCAGAAGCCGCCCATATTCTCCCGGCTGCACCTTATGCAGCGTGGACGTTTCGGGCGCTTCCGGAAAGGGTTTTTGTGCCGGGCATCGTGCACCTTAGCATGCGACTATTCGTTAATGCAAATTAAGATGTGATGACACCCACCAGCCCTGCCACTTACGTGGTGACCTTATTTTTTTTCGCCAGCTTCGGCAGGGGCCGCAGATTTCAATAGCGCCCTCTCCTTATCGCGCACGAGAAAGGTCCTTAGTTCCACATCAGCCGCGGAGCGGTCGCTATCGCGCTTCGCCCACACTGCAGAACGGTGGCACCGGCCCAGCACCTTGCGGCGCTTATCTAATTTGCGCTCGTATTTCGCGAAGCTTGCCTTTCTTCATACCCGCTCAAAAAAACGGGTAGCACTTCTTACTGTACGACTCACCTTTTGCCCTTAGAATCCGAGCTTGAATATTTCGGCGCAGGCGGGACCACCATAGGCGATGTTGTACTGCGCGGTGCTTGCCACATTCGTCGTTGGGCAGTTGGGATTAAGCGACTGATTCGGCCCCATAATTCTACCTGAAGCGATAAGTCCGTCATCGTACTTTGCATCGACGGACTGCGCCTGCACGCCGCTCAGGAACGGCACACCTGAATTGCCCAAGTTATTAGCGGCGAACAACTGCAAGGTATGTTCGTAGTCGGAAGGAAAGTAATTGCCGTTGCCAGCGAATCCGCCGAGGTAATAAATCCAATACGTCGCATTTCCACCGAACGCCCCGCTAAGGGGTACATTTACTCCCGCTACGGTGTCCCATGGCCCGCCCGGGCCTGGAATACCGTCAAAATTTTCCGGAATCAGATTGGCATCCGCCAATTGTTGGAAGAAACGATAATTTTCGTAACACCCATAGTCGCAAGCACTATCATCTATCTGACCGTTGCCGTCGCCGTTGCATGTGCCGGTTGCGCCGCCCCCAGCGGGGCACCCGTTGCTATCCGTGCCGAAGAAGGTTGTAGCATTCGCGCAGTCGCCGGGCAGGCAGGCGTATTTGACGCGGAACGTGTAGACGGCAGTTCGGTACTGCTCGACTTCATTGACCATCTTGCGGATTTGTGCCGTACGGAGGAGGTCTTGCCCCACCAGCACGCCGCCGACAATTAAGCCAATGACGATGAGCACAATCGAAAGCTCCACGAGCGTGAAGCCGCGCTGCGAGATATCGATGATTTCCTGAACGCGCTTGGGGTCTGCCGCTATCAGTTCACAGAGCCTTTGTTGCCAGCCCG
>JAFAWA010000425.1 GCA_019242155.1 Terriglobia bacterium
CGATCTCGATCCTGCCGTGTTCGAAGCCGCGGCGCCCGCGGGACCGGCCGTTCATGCCTAATCTCGCCATCGTCGGTTACGGAAAGATGGGCAAGCTCATTGAACAACTCGCTCCGGAGTTTGGTTTTACGGTGGCGCTAAAGCGCGATCTCGAGCCGCTCGTTGCCGAGGATTTCCGTAAGATTGATGTGGCCGTGGAATTCACCGTGCCCGAGGCGGTGCGGCGCAATGTCGAGACGATTGCCTCCTTCGGGGTGAATCTGGTGGTGGGCACCACAGGTTGGCTGGCGCAGCTTGAAGATGTGAAGCGTTCCGTCGAACAAAATGGCACCGGCCTGGTGTGGAGCCCGAACTTCTCCGTAGGAGTGAACGCTTTTTTTCGCCTTGTGGCGGATGCCGCCCGCCTGCTCGCGGCGCAGCCCGAATACGGCGCATGGGCGTGGGAGATTCATCATGCGGCCAAGAAAGACGCTCCTTCCGGTACACTGCTAAAACTGGTGGAAGAAATGAGAACGGCCGGTTACGAACGGCAAATCGATGTGAGCTCCAACCGGGCCGGCATGGTGCCGGGCACGCACGAAATCGGTTTTGATTCTGCTGCGGACACCATCACTTTACGGCACATAGCCCGCAGCCGTGAAGGTTTCGCCCGCGGCGCGCTGCATGCAGCTCAATGGATCGTCGGCAAAAAAGGCTGCTATCAGTTCAGCGACATCCTATTTTCCGGAGCCCGCGCATGATCGTGGAGCCAGACCGTCTGGGCTCCCGGAGGCTTGCGCCCGGCGTGCCGGGGCGAGCAATTCGGCTGTACTTTCGGTTCAGCGCTCGATTTCTACCAACAGGCTTTTCTTTGGAGGTGGTACATGTTTACAGGATGCGGTACCGCGCTGGTCACGCCCTTTCGGGCCGATCAATCGCTAGATGAAGAAACGCTGCGCAGTCTGGTGCGGCGTCAGATCGACGCCGGAATTAATTTTCTGGTTCCTTGCGGCACCACGGGGGAAAGCCCGACTCTGTCTCGACAGGAGCACCTGCGCGTCGTAGAAATCACCCTGGAAGAGGCCAACGGCCAGGTGCCTGTTCTCGCCGGCGCAGGCGGCTATAACACGCGCGAGGTGGTCTCTCTAGCTCATGAACTCGAAGAGATGCATGTAGACGGCATTCTGTCCGTCACGCCCTACTACAATAAGCCCACACCCGAAGGCCTCTACCAACACTACCAGGCCATTTCCGACGCCATCGAAATCCCGATCATTGTGTACAGCATTCAGGGCCGCACCGGGATCAATGTTGACCCGGCGACCTTGGCCCGCCTGGCCGAAATCGAAAACATCATTGGCGTGAAAGAAGCTTCCGGAAACATCGCGCAGATGGCCAACATCATTCACCAGCTTCCCGAAGATTTTCTGGTGCTGTGTGGTGACGACCCCATTACCATTGCGCTGATGGCCCTGGGCGGGCGCGGCGTGATCTCGGTGGTCTCGAACCAAATCCCCGCGGAGATGACGCAGCTCGCGCAGGCTTGCCTGAAGGGTGATTTCGCTACGGCGCGTCAGATCCAAAAACGCTTCCTTCCCTTGATGAACGTCAACTTCGTCGAATCCAATCCCATTCCCGTGAAGGCCGCCATGGGAATGATGGGTCTACTGACTCCTGTTTACCGTCTACCCATGTGCCCGGCGAGCGAAGCCAACCTCGAGCGCATCGAAAAAGCCCTGGATGCCGTTGGACTACTACGAGGAGTGCGCGTTGCAGGCTGAAATCGAACAGTTGTTCGAACAACGGCCGGCAACTTATAGCAGCCGGCACCAGGAACTGTTCGACGCCTTCAAAGCCGAGCTGAACGAAGGCCGGGTTCGCGCCGCGGAGCCATGCCCCTCCGGATACACCGGTTGGCGTGTCAACACATGGGTGAAGAAAGGCATTCTGCTGGGCCTGCGCATGGGGACAATCGTCGATATGTCGATCGACGCCGAGCGTCAGCCCTTCTTCGACAAGCACACGGTTCCGGTAAAGCATTTCACCGCCTCGAGCGGCGTGCGCATCGTGCCCGGGGGTTCCAGCATTCGCGACGGCTCCTACGTGGGCCGCGGTGTCATCTGCATGCCGCCGATGTACATCAATGTAGGCGCCTGGGTGGACGACGGCACTATGGTGGACTCGCACGCGCTCGTAGGAAGCTGCGCCCAGGTCGGCAAGAACTGCCACATTTCCGCCGCGAGCCAAATCGGCGGCGTAATCGAGCCGGTTGGCGCAATGCCTGTCATTATTGAAGATGAGGTGCTCGTAGGCGGCAACTGCGGCATCTACGAAGGGACGGTGGTAAAGCGCCGCGCGGTACTCGGTACAGGCACGATTCTGAACCGCTCCACGCCCGTCTACGATCTGGTTCGTAACACGGTCCACAAAGCCGGCGAAGACGAACCGCTGGTGATTCCGGAGGATGCCGTCGTGATCGCGGGCTCGCGCGCCATCAGCAGCGGTCCCGGCAAAGATTGGGGCATCTCGATCTACACACCGGTAATCGTGAAATACCGCGACAGCAAGACCGACGCTAAAATTCAGCTGGAAGACCTGCTGCGGTAGACTTTTACTCAGAGAGGCATGCAATGAAAAACCCTCGCAGGTTGATCGTCGGCCTTCTTTCGCTGACCGCTTCGCTGGCGCTCGGCCAAATTCCCCAAACTGAAACCCGGAGCGTTGCCGGAACTGTTGTTGGCAGCGTAGGGTTCACCGCCCCTCGGCTTATGCCGCCAGGTGTCCTAGGGGCGCCTTATTCAGCGGAGCAGATTCAAGAGCACGTTCAAACGCTGAGCGACGGCACGCACATCACTCAGACGCAGAGGCCTATAAAGATCTATCGCGATTCGCAGGGCCGAACGCGCACGGAGCGGCCGATGTTCATGGGCAACCGCCTGGGCCTCAACGCCGACGCCCCGATTACCATCGAGATCACGGACCCTGTAGCCGGCGTCAGCTATGCGCTCGATACGCAAAACAAAATCGCGCACCGGGTCAGTGCGGAACTCGGCGCGCGAGCTTACGCCCGTTATTCCTATTCAGGCGGAGTGGCGGGTGGGACCGTCGGCGCCGCCATAACCAGCACGATGCCGGTCGCGCCCACAGTGCTTCCGCCGCTTCCGCCGGTGCAACAAAGCGTCCAACAAAGCACCGGGGTTGGGACCGGGGGGCGGGTTGATTCCTTGCCGAATGGCCCAGCCAAGGCGCTGGTGGTGTCGAATGGCAAGGACCCGGCCGCCGTGCCGCACATCACCCACGAGAAGCTGGGGCCCCAAATGATCGAGGGTGTTCTAGCCGAGGGTACTCGGATGACTCAAACCATTCCTACCGGCGAGCAGGGAAACGACCGGCCGTTCGAGATCGTTTCCGAAACCTGGATGTCTCCGGATTTGAAGACTGCGGTCCTCTCGAAACACAATGACCCGCGGTCCGGCGAGAACACCACCCGGCTTATCAATATCAGCCGGAACGAACCGGACCCCAGCCTATTCCAGCCGCCGCCCGATTATCAGATCGTAGACGAGACCGCCCCTTTCACGATTCATTACGGGCGGTAGGCATTTCGAGGGAGGCCCCGAACGTATTCTTAGCGCTCGATTCGAGCGGCGACGCGTTTCCGATATACTGAAGTGAACCGATGTATATTTTGTTTTTGATTGTGCATGTTTTGGTGTGCCTGTTTCTGATCGTCGTGGTTTTACTGCAGAGCGGCAAAGCGGCGGATTTGGCGGGAGCGTTCGGCGGGATGGGTTCGCAGACGGCCTTCGGCCCGCGCGGTTCGGCAACCTTGCTTTCGAAAGCGACTACGATTTCGGCCATTCTGTTCATGATCACGTCACTTTCCCTGTCAATCATGGCAACACGAAACGCGGGATTGGGCGCGACAGTGTTGGAAGGAGGAGGCTCCACCAAGAAGGCGCCGGCGAAGAATGTGCCGGCGGCGCCGTCAAAGACCAACGTTCAAATTCCGGGGTTGCCGGCCACACCGGCCCCCGCGGGGAACTCGGTGAACGTCCCCGTTCCCGCGCCCCCTGCCCCGGCGAACGCACCAGCCAAGAAGTAAGGTCCTCAAACGCGGAGGTGGCGGAATTGGCAGACGCACTAGCTTGAGGTGCTAGCGGGAGCAATCTCGTGGGGGTTCAAGTCCCCCTCTCCGCACCAAATAGCTGGCTGTCGTATCAATAAGTTACGGCAGCCATTTTCGTTTGTGCCTAAAACGTGCCCAAGAACGAGGTGGCGCGGCTTTGCTGCACATCCGTTTCTTTGCATCGTGCGGCATGGAATCGTTGTATACTTCCGCAGAGCGTGGCTGCTTTTGCGCAGCCGATTTTCATGCCGGACGATTGGCGAGAGCGTTGGCGCAGTTGGCTTCATCCCGATAGCTGCGCCCATCCGAACTCTCCTGCTGGTGGCTCCGGAACCGGCTTTTCGCGAACTCCCGGTTCAACCGGACATTCTTGGTCGCCTCTCCCCGATCCAAATTCGCCAGCCGGACGATTCTTTCATTTCCAGACGGAGATATGGGCGCTCGAACAGCGTGGGCGGGATGAACTCGCCCACCACGTCGAGCAACTGGAGACTTCTTTGGCGGCCCGATCAGACAAGTTCAGGGAGAGCATCCCCGATGGTTACCTTCGAACTCTCTACGACCGACAGGTTGGGCGAACTAAAGGGACATACGATTTTGCGAAATCGGTGATTGGCACGGGCGTGGATGCCGCTTTGCTGCTCCAGAAGTTGACCAGCCCAGTCGGCTGGCTCGATGCGGAGCTACAGCGGAAGGTACGACAGGGGTACTCGTTAGGCGTTGCAGTCAGCAGAGTTTACGCCAATTTGGAACGCTTCAAGAGAAGAAGCAAGTATTGCAGCAGATTGGGACGCTCGCCGAGCGGGTATACGATGAGGCACACAATAGCATTCAGTGGCAGTGGATTGAGGCGAAGCGAACTAGCAAACAAGAAGAGCTAATTGAAAGGTGGAAGACACGACTTCTGCTTGAAATCGGCACACTTGCGATCGGTGCGGGAGAATTGAAGGCCGCAGGTTCTGCAACCAAAGTTCTGGAGGTGACGTCCGAGGCAGAGAGGACGATGCAGGTTGGTGGAGATGTCACTCGCAGCACGCGGGTTTTTCAAGACACTTTGCGAGCTTCGAAAGGCTCCCCCGGAGTCACACTGTTCAGTTCAAACGAGCTAGAAGGAGTAGAACGAGCCAGTCCTGACTTGCTCCGTGCAATCGGCGAGAGGCGCCAAGTTCAGATCGTTACCGAGGGGAGTGAGGAAATGCGCTACTTGGATACTGTGGGTGCCGAGGCTAACGTCGGTGGGCCGAATATGGATCACATACTTTTACGGCCCAACCCAAGTAAAGCGGCAGTAATGGAGGAGTTTCTGCACGGCACTCAGCATAAACTCGGGATTATCGACCAACTTGGGCCCGCAGGCGCAGAGACCCACGTAAAGGACTTCATGATAACCCACCAGAAGCTTTTGGGCCTTAGCGATGAAGACGTGGCACGGTTGGTCCAACTACGGGATAAGGGACTTTGAAAATGGATTCTGCGACTGCTATTCACCCGTTTCGGATGTCGATTGA
>JAFAWA010000368.1 GCA_019242155.1 Terriglobia bacterium
AGATGCCGCGGCAGATCCAGAGCCATTTGATATACATCGAAAAACTTGCGCACGCGCGGATGGTTAAGATCCAAGCCCGCGTCCCGAAACTGGCGCTCGGTGGTCTCTTTGGGATCCTTCCACTCCCAGGTGCGTACCAGGCTGCTCAGTTTTTCGAGCGCGGTAATTTCGAAACCCAGCGCTTTGCCCACCTCGCGCGCGGCTGAGCGTCCGCGATAGGTGATCACGTTAGCTGTCATTGCCGCTCCGAGCTGTCCGAAGCGCTGGTACACATACTGGAGCCCTTGTTCTCGCTTGTCGCCGCTCGGAAGGTCGATGTCAATGTCCGGCCATTCGCCGCGCTGCTCGCTCAGGAACCGCTCAAACAGCAACTCCATCCGCACGGGGTCGACCGCCGTGATGCCGAGCACGTAACATACTGCGCTATTGGCCGCCGACCCGCGGCCCTGCGCTAGAATGTCGTGCTCTTTGCAATAGCGCACAATATCCCAGACGATTAAAAAATATCCGGCCAGCTTGAGTTTTTCGATCAGCGCCAGCTCGTGCTCCACCTGTTTCTGCTCGCGCTCGCCGTACGGCCGGTAACGGCCGCGCGCGCCCTCTTCCACCCGTTTGCGCAGAAAGCTCATCTCCGTTTCACCGTCGGGAACCGGGTAGTGCGGGAATTCATAACCGAGATCGGCGAGCGTGAACTTTAGCCGCGCCGAAATTTCGTGGGTGTTCGCAATCGCCTCCGGCAAATCGGCAAACAGACGGGCCATCGCGGCGGGTGTTTTGATGTGCCGTTCGTTATTTTGTTCCAGCAGACGGCCGGCTGTGGCCAATGTGACCTTGTTCCGTATGCAGGTGAATACGTCGAGCAGCTCGCGTTGCACTGGAATCGCGTAAGCGGGGCTGTTGGTTGCTACTACCGGAATCTTTAGCCCGCGGGCGCGCTCGAGGGTGGCCTGATTGTGCGCTTCCTCTTCCCGCAGGCAATGCCGCTGCAGTTCGGCGTATAGATTCTGCCGCCCAAAAATCTCCACCAGCCGCTCCTCGGGATGCGCGGTCAGGCACACCAGGCCGCGTGAAAACTCCGCTATCTCCTCCAGCGCGGCCGCGCCTTCGCCTTTTTTCGCGCGCATCTTCATGCGCGTTACCAGCCGGCATAGGTTCTGATACCCTTCGCGCGATTCCGCCAGCAGCGGATATGTGCGGCCATTAGTACACGTGATTTCCGACCCTATGTGCGCCCGCAGGCCCGCCTTCTTCATGGCCATGTGAAAGCGCGGCGCGCCGTACACACCATTACGGTCGAGAAGCGCCATTGCGGGCATCTCGTATTTTGCGCACCATACCGCGAACTCCTCGGGCACCGCCGCGCCTTCGAGAAAACTGAATGCCGAACGCGCGTGGAGCTCAATCATAGCTCCCCGCTACGAACCACTCCCGCGCCTCGCAATAGATGCGGTAGAGGCCGCCATCGGAGAGCGCGATATCCCACTCATCGCGGTTCCACGGATTCGCGGTCCACCAATCTCCCGAGGTACGCCACGGTCCCGCCGCTTCGAGAACTCTACCGCGCGCCCCTTCCGCCGCCACAAAACTGAGACGTCCTTCGACTACCGCCACACGCGCGCTACGCGGCGGCCGGAATACCCGAAAGGCCATAAGAACTTCGCCGCCGCCTTTCAATCCGAGCTGCCCGGCGCGGTTGACCGAATATAGGGAGGACGAGGGACCCGAACGGTTCGGAACCGGGCCTCCTCTTTTCAACTGAAATGCGTCCGGACGGTGTGTATTGAAAACCGCGGGCGTTCCCACGCGCCCTTGCCCTACGATGGATTCAATCCGCGCCGACGTCAACTCCAGCTTGACCGGCTCGGGCGTGGCGGGCACAAATAGACCCTTCTGTGCCGCTTGCGGCCTTACCGGGTTCACCCCCATCCAAAGCCGCATGACCGGCGCTTTTGGCGGATGCGCCTCCAAATCGAGTTGCAGCAGCTTGAGAAATGCTTTGGTATCGAGCGAGGGCACCGGCAACCGCAGCGTGCGCTCATGCATACTACGGTCTTCGAGCGACAGGCGTAACCGCAGCTCATTGGTAGCCAGCCCTCGTGTTGCGAGCCGTATCACCAGTCCGTTGACCATCCGGGCGAACAAAAACAGTAGCGGTTCCAACAGGTCGACCGGATACTCCAGTTCAATATCATCTTCGAACGGCGGTGCGTCTTCGAGCGGAATCAGCTTGCGGCCGAACTCACCGCGCGCCAACTCCCGGATTCGCAGCCCTTCCCGGCCCAGCCGTTCCGCGATGCCTAAAGGCGGCAATGCGGCCATCTCGTGAAACCGCCGTATGCCCCAGCGCTCCAGAGTCTCGAGCAATTCGGGCGAAGGTGACAGCAGCGTCAAAGGCAGCGGCGCTAAAAATTTGGCCTCATCGCCATATGGGATTACGCTTACGCCTGAGAATCCGCGCGCCGCGCAAATGGCGGCGTCGGGATTGGACGCGACCGCGATTCCCGCTTGAATGTCTGCTTCCCGCGCCCTGCGCGCGATGGCGGCGGCGATCTCCTGCGGCAATCCGAAGAGCCGGTCGAGACCGGAGACATCGAAGGTCACCGTCCCCGGCGCAGTTTCCTCTACGACCGGGGAAAATTCAAAGGCCAGCGCGGTCAGATTACCCTGGCCGTGAACACAGGCAAACATTGTTTTCTCCGATAGGTGGTTCGCGCACAGCTTTCGATCGTGCGCAGCAATCGCGACACCCCGCGATTCCCGCTCCAACCCGCGCCCTTTCGCGCACACTCGAGCACCAGCGAAGCGCAGGTTCGCGCATTGGGTTCTTGCGATACGGAAATCAACACAGTAGAGGTAGGCTCCACAGCACGCCGCAGCCGGAACCATGAGGTCAGCGAGATGCGCCGCGCCGTCGGCGGCGGAGTATCGCCCAGATCCAAGACCACGATCCCGAACCCACCACCCTGGATCAACAGATCCGCGGCTTTGAGCGCCTGTTCGGCATTATGAACGCAGCGCACCCAAAACAACCGCGAAAGCTCTACTCCCGCGTCCTCGGCCGCGTGGGGCGAAAAGCAATCTTCGGCATCTACTACCGCACAGATCTCTTCGCGTGCCGTGGCACCCGCTAAAATCGACAGCAGAAGACTGGTGCGTCCCGACGACACGGGCCCCACGATCTCGGTGAGTGCCCCGCGCGGTATGCCTCCGGTGGCCCGATCGATTTCCGCGATCCCGCTCGGCACATATTCCGGCTCCAACCGCATCTGCCAGCGGAGGGCATCTCCCCCCAGAAGCATCTCGAACCGGTTTTGTACAGCCGGGGCGCCCACTTTCGCTTTTTATTCTCCTGAACTCTATTTCTACAGGAAAGTGGAA
>JAFAWA010000385.1 GCA_019242155.1 Terriglobia bacterium
TCCGCCTACCGCAAGCTGGTAGAGGAACGTTCCATGGATCCGAAGCACACCTGGATGATCGGCAACAGTCCCAAGTCCGACGTAAACGCGGCTCTCGACGCTGGCCTGAACGCGGTCTTCGTCCCGCACGCGCACACGTGGGTGCTCGAGAAACAGGAGATCCGGCCGCCCAGCGAACGGCTGCTGGTTTTAGAGTCCTTCGCCGAATTGAAGAATCACTTCTGAGGCGATGCGCGCCGAAGGCGTAGCCATGCGAGCGACGCCAAGCCGCCGCTCATCCGAACAATTCGCGCAGCCCTGGCCTTTAGGAAAACTGGTACCGCACTACTGTTCCTGCCGGCGCTGCCGCTCGTAAGCGGTCTTCAAGTACTTCTCGGCCTCGGCCTGAGCGCCCTGGGTGTTGTCCTTAGTGCGCACGGCAAGGTTGTATTCATTGACCGCGCGTTCTCTTTGGCCGGTGATATCGAAGATCTTGCCGAGATTGATGTGCGCCCACACTTCAGTCCACTTCGGTTGAAGGTCGCCGTTTAAGGCTTCGCGGAACTCATTCGCGGCCGACTGGTAGTTGTTTTGAAGGAAAAACACCTCGGCGATCCGGTAGTGCGCGAGCGAGTTATTGCGGGCCGTTCCCAAAGCCTTTTGGTATTCCTGCAGCGCCTCACCGAACTCGCTCAGCTCGGCAAACTCTTCGCCGCGGCGAATCGCTACCGCGACTCGTATGTCGTTGCCGTAGCGCATTACGCGATTCTCGGGATCGACGATCACGTTCTTCGGCTTGCCGAAGGTGTCCACCGAAAACTCCGAAGAGGTGCCGACCACCTCGACCTGCTTCTCCTCCGGGTTGCCTTCGGTTTCGATCTTTAAGGTCACAGGCATCCGGAACGTATCCAGATCCTGCGAGATCTTGCCCATAACCCGGAAGCCCTTTTGCGTGCGGAAGATGGTGTACTCGAGCTTGAATTCCGGAGCTCCGCTCGATTCGATCCACTGAATGAAGAAATAGCCCAGATCCTGGCCTGTGACGCTCTCCACTACCTTACGGAAGTCGTCTGTTGAAGCGGACTTCCAGGCATATTGTTGAAGGTATGCTTTTAGTGACGCGAAGAACTTATCATCGCCGATGATGTAGCGCAGCATATTCAGCACGGAGGCGCCTTTACTGCCGGTCAAAGCCCAGAGTTCCGGCGAATAATCCTCGAGCCTTGCCGATTGCATGATCGGAACGTTATCGACTGTCAGACCCTCGATCGTGTTATCCCTTACCACAGACTGCAGCGCCCCTGCGCCGGTTGTGTGCTCCGTCCACAACGCCTCGGCGTAAGTCGCCGGCCCATTGCTCAGCCAGATGTGGTTCCGCGTGGTAGGAGAGACCAGATCTTCAAACCACTGCCGCGACACCTCATTCGCCAGAAGTTTCCCGTTGGGCTCCTTTCCGATGCCGCGGGGTGCAAAGAAAAGGATCCCGGGTGCGGCATAGCCGTTGGGGGCGCCGGCTTCGGTCTCGACCAGGGTCAAATCGGCATAGGGGGGCACCCCGAGGAGGCCCGTAAAGTATGACATCACCTTGCCGGTCTCTTCACCATAAGCCTGCGCCATCGCGGCCTCGGAGTCGCGGAAGTACACGCTGGTAGTCACTCCCTCGGACTGGACTTTCACCGGGTTCCCCTTGACCACGGCAAAGTTTGCCGGAAATGACGGATGTTCAAACTTGAACTCGTACGCGGTCTTGTCGCCCGCCGGAGTATGTATCTCGGGACCGCTTGCCACAACGGAATATCCCGCCGGAACCGTCACCCTCATGTTTGCCGCGAAGCGATCGGTCGTATATCCGCTGACCGGCAGCCAGCGCGAAGGGTACATGAAGTAGGCGAAATCCGGATGGATGGCCGCGAATTTGATTCCATATACCGGCGACTCCTCCTGGCCGGTCAGCTTGCCGCCATAATAAAAGGTCACCGTCACCGGCTGGCCTTTGGGCAGGGGCGTATCAAAGTTGAGGCGAACGGTGAAATCCTGCTGGGTTCTGGAGGTAGGTATCTGCTTGCCTTTATCGTCAGTTACCCTTGAAACGTTAAAGGCATTGTTGAGCTCAAAGCCGGCGGACGAGGTGTTATCGTCGAGAGGTATGAAGCGTACTGTCGCTTTAGCCGTTAACGACTGCGTATTGGGCGAAACCTCCGCATCGATCGCGTAGGCGTCTACTTTGATGCGGTTGCGGCGTTCCTGAGCGAATGCGGCCGGCGAAAGCGTGACCAACACACCAGCCGCGAGCAGCGCGGCGCAGCCTTGGCGGAGATTACGAAACATGTGCGACTTGTCCTTCCAAAATTTCTTGAATAATACGAGCGGCCCGGGAAGCCGGATTCTCCTGAGTGCTTAAGCGGCGGCGTACTTCTGCCAGACCCGCGCGCATCTCTAAACGCGCGGTTGCATCCGAAAGTAGCCGCCGGGCGGCGCTAGCCAGATTCTCTCCCGTCATCTGCTCCTGCATAAACTCCGGCACTACGGCGCGGCCTGCCACCAGATTGACCATGGAATAAAACGGTACGCGAACCAATAACTTCCCAAGAAACCAACTCGGCCGGGTAACCTTGTAGAAGGTGACCATCGGCGTTCCTAACAGCGCCGCCTCTATGGTTACGGTGCCGCTTGCGGCCAGCGCCACATCCGAGTGCGCCATCGCGTCCCAACTTTCACCCTCAACCACTCTGACCGGGGCCTGGCCGATCCGTTGCTGAAAAAAATCCACCCCGGTTGTTGACGATGCCGGGAGCACGAAATTCATTGAACTCATACCGGAGGTTGTCCCGCCGAGCCGCTCCACTGCGTCCAGCAGGATGGGTAAATGGCGCGCCGCCTCGCCGCGACGGCTTCCGGGAAGTATCGATATTAATGGACGTTCGGGCAGCAGATCGTGTTTCTGAAAAAACTCCTCCCGGGTCAACGAGGCCCGCACACAACGCGCCAGAGGATGGCCTATGTAGGTAGCCTCGACCTGCGCACGCCGGAAAAACTCCTCTTCGAACGGAAAGATACAGAGCAAGCGCTTTAAGCTGCGCCGCATGCCGCGCAACCGCCCTTTGCGCCAGGCCCAGACCTGGGGCGCGACCAGGTAAATCACCGGAATTCCGAGCTTATGGAGTTGCCGCGCCACCCGTAAGTGAAAGTCGGGAGAATCGGTCAGAATCGCAATTTCCGGCTTCCACTCCCGCGCCGCCGTCAAAAGCCGGCGATATTCGCCGTAGATCCGCGGCAAATGGGACACGACTTCGAGTAGGCCCACTACCGCGAGGCTCGCGGAATCCACTACGGTGCGCACCCCGGCCGCGCGCAGTTGCGGTCCCCCGCAGCCCATAAATTCCGCCTCCGGCCAGAGACGCCGGATCTCTTCAACCAGCCGTGCCGCGTAGAAGTCTCCGGAGGCTTCGCCCGCCGAAATCAGAATCTTCGGGCCCATCTGAATAAAAGTTTAGCGTGCCGCCTTGTTACAATCGACTCGGGCATGCCCGAACCCGATCGCACCCGCACCTCTGTTGACGAACTCGCGAGCCGCACCCGCGCGGAAATGATTCCTCTTACGGGCAAATTCTCCTACTTCTGTACGCTTCCTCTTGCGGACGAAGACCTTCGCCAATATCTGCACGATCCGATCGCGGCTCTCGCCCCGGCCATCGTAAGCGCGCTTCCGCATACCCACATCATCCTTGCTCCGTACATTGAAAAGGGCAACGGAAAGTCGGGGGACGCGGTCACGTTCGAGCGGCCGCTAGAAAGCCGGCACATCGCCGTATCGCGCCGCGACGACGACGATACCGCGGTATTGGCCTTCGGCATTAAAGATATCGAAGTTGCCGACTACCATTACCAACTCTATAGCTCACTCGCTTCCATGGTCGCCGACCGTTGGCCGCAAGAGGTCCAGGATCGCTTTCACCGCACCATCCGCGAAGAGCTCACATCCGAGGTGCACGGCGAAGTAGACGAGAAGAGCTGGCATCTCAAGCAGGCGCTGTTGCGCCGCCAGACCAACGTTCGCAAAGAAACTAAATTATTCCGTGAATATGCGCGCCAGGCATTCGAGGACACGTTGACGCTCTATCTGCACGGCACCTGTTGTGACATTGATGTCGAAACCGGCCCGCGCCAGATGCCGAGCCGCTATCTGCGCCGCCGCCTGGAGCTGCTGTTCTCGCTCTTTCCCCCGCCCGAAGGCTACGCCGTGCTTCCCGAACAGCTCAAGTCCCGCTGATCCGAGCCCGGAGGTGCGATATACTCGAACACCGCTGGAGGTTCGCTTGGGATTCATACAGAACAATGGATGGCGGCTTGGGATTGCCCTTGCCGCGATGAGCGTGGCGCGGGCCGAAGTACCGCCGGATATTGCAAAGCAACTGATCGAAATCGGGCGCGGTGTCTGCGTTCCGGAAACTGCGCAGATTTACCGGCCCTTACATCCCAACCCGCCGTATTCAGGGATGTCCATTCAGCGGGATATTTCGTTTGGTCCCGATCCCAAAAACGTCTTGGATGTCTTTTCGCCCGAAAAGGGCGGGGGATCCCTTCCTGTGCTCATCTATGTTTCGGGCGGGGCAGGGAACAAGCAGCAGGGCGGGCCGAACGGCGATGTCTTCTATGACAACATCATGCTGTGGGCGGTGAAGAACGGCATGGTGGGAGTTAACATGCAGCGCCGGCCCGGCGAGACTTGGGACGATCCCGCCAAAGATATCGGCCGCGTCGTTCAGTGGGTGAATCAAAATATTGCTCGGTACAAAGGAAATCCCGCGCGGGTGTTCATCTGGTGCCAGTCGGCGGGGAACGTACCGGTCAGCACTTACGTCGGCCACCCGGAACTGTACGGTCCCGAGGGCGTAGGTGTGAAGGGCGTGGTGTTCATGTCACCTCCGGCGTTCAACATTTTGCCCGCGACCCCGCCCGCGGTTCAGGGCGGATTCGCGCCGTGCGGCCAGCCGGGAGGGGGGACCAGTGCCAATGCGGCGCCCGGCGGCGGACGCGGTCCGGGCGGAGCCGGACGCGGCGCTAAGCAGGGGCAGCCGGATGCGGCCACTCTACTGGCGCGTTCGAACCTGCCCGGCCTCGTGAACTCGAAGCTGCCGTTTATGCTCTCCGTCGCCGAGTTGGATCCGCCGAACATCATAGCGTTCGCCGAGACGTTCCGGGACGAGTTATGCAAAGCGGGCCGCTGCCCGACTTACGTGACATTCAAAGCGCACAGCCACATCTCGGAAGTGATGTCGCCCGACACCGCCGATACCAGTGTCACGGGACCGATCCTCGCCTGGATGAAAAGCGTCAAGTGATCGCTTGACCGCTCGACGCGTGCTACTCTCGCGTTTGCATGTCCCACGATGGCTTTGACCTGGCGGCCGCGGCGCGCCAGGAAATGATCGATCACGGCTTTACGCCGGATTTTCCGAAAGACGTCTCTGACCAGCTCGCAACCATAGGCGTCTCTATTGACACATCTCTGCGCGATCTAAGGAGCTTGCCATGGTCTTCAATCGATAACGACGATTCCCGCGATCTCGACCAGATCGAATGGGCCGAGCGTTCGGGCGATGCGATTCGGATCGCCGTAGCCATTGCCGATGTGGAGGCGTCGGTCGCAAAGGGCACTCCCATCGACAATTTCGCGGCCGCGCAGACCACCACCGTTTATACGGGCGTGCGGACCTTCCCTATGCTGCCGGAGCGGCTCTCGACGGACTTGACCTCGCTTGCCGAGGGGCAGGACCGCTCCGCTGTGGTGATCGATATGATCATCGCGGCCGACGGCACGATCCAATCGAGCAACACTTACCGCGCGACCGTACGCAACCAGGCGCAGTTGACGTACAACTCCATCGGTCCCTGGTTGGAGAATTCGGCTTCGGCTCCGCCGAAGATTGCCGCTTCTTCGGTTTTGGAGGCGCAGCTTCGGCTTCAGGATGAGGCTGCACAACGATTGGCCGCCGCCCGCGAGCAGCACGGCGCGTTGGTTTTCGACCGTATCGAAACGGAGCCCGTCATCACCAACGGTCAGGTGCGAGGCATCGCCGTGAACAGACATAATCGTGCGGCGCAACTCATCGAGGACTTCATGATCGCGGCCAACGAGAGCATTGCCCGCGCGCTTCGTGAAGCGGGCATTTCCTCGATCCGGCGCGTGGTGAAAGACCCGGAGCGCTGGCCGCGCATTGTAGAACTGGCGGCGCAATTCGGGGACAAACTCCCACCCACTCCCGATTCGGGCGCGCTCAATGCCTTTCTACTCCGCCGGCGGCAAGCCGACCCGATTCATTACCCCGATATTTCGCTATCAGTCCTCAAGCTGCTGGGACCGGGCGAGTACATCGTAGCCGGTCCCGGCGACCCGGAGCAGGGGCATTTCAGCCTGGCGGCTCACGACTACACGCACTCGACCGCGCCCAATCGCCGCTTTGCCGACCTAGTGACGCAGAGGTTGTTGCGCTCCCTCGAGAATCGAACCACGCCCTATTCGGGCAGCGAACTCGAGACCATTGCCCGCAACTGCACTCTGAAGGAAGACGCTGCCCGCAAAGTGCAGCGCGCCATGAGCAAGCGAATCGCGGCAGTTGCATTGGAGCGCCGCGTCGGGGAAAGCTTTTCCGCGGTCGTCACCGGAGTCACGCCGAAAGGGGTGTTCGCCCGCGTCCTCGATCCGCCGGTCGAAGGCCGGATCATGCGCGGGGAACAGGGTCTGGATGTCGGCGACCGGATCCGGGTAAAGCTGCTCGGGGCCGATCCGCAGCGCGGCTTCATTGATTTCGGCGTGTTACCCTCACGCTAACGATGGCCGCGCCTTTCGAATGGATCCGGAGTTCGCGCGTAGCTGTTCCGGTGATCGAGATCATCCATCTGTTAGCGGTGGCATTGGCGATCGGCACGATCATGGTGATTGATCTTAGCGTTCTCGGCCTGGCGGTTCGGCGGCAAGCGGTGCCGCGCATCGCGAGAGAACTGGCTCCCTGGACCCGGGCCGGTTTCGGTGTGGTGTTCGCAACCGGTATCCTCCTTTTCTCCGCTGAGGCCGCCAAGATGTCGTCGAAACCGATATTTTGGGCGAAGCTGGTGCTGCTCGCCGGAGCGGTCGCATTCCATTTGACGGCGCACCGCGACCTGGTGCTTCCGGCCAACCCGCTCGATAGCGCTCGCGCGCGCTGGACAGCCGCGGCCTCGCTCGCACTGTGGTTCGCCGTTGCGTTCGGCGGCAAAGCCATTGGCCTGCTCTGATGAGTCCGGCACTGCTGCATTTCTTCGAGTGGCTGAACGGGACGCCATTGGCAGAAGCCATCCGACTGTCGACGTGGTGGTATCCGATTTTGGAGGCGGTGCATTCGCTCGGCGTCATCGTGGTTCTCGGCTCGATCTGGATGCTGGATTTGCGCCTGCTCGGCGTAGGCATGCGCAGCCGCAGGGTGTCTGAGATTGCCGGCCGGCTGCTGCCGTGGACCTGGAGCGGTTTCGGTGTACAGGCCCTGAGTGGATCGCTGCTGTTGGTCTCGGAAGCCACCCGGCTGTACTCCATACCGTATTTTTGGATCAAGCTCGTGTTGCTTGCTCTTGCTGCGGTGAATGCGCTTGTGTTTCATCTCGGGGTGTACCGGGGTGTGGGCGGCTGGGACGAGGCACCGGCCACGCCGTTCGCGGCGAAGGTGGCCGGCGCCGTTTCGCTGACATTGTGGGTGGGGGTAGTGGCGGCGGGGCGTGCGATCGGGTATGTCACGTAACGTGCTCAAGGCGCCCTGCCTGGCCAGGGCTAACTGGCTTTGTCGAGTCATGTTCAAAAAGGATTTGTTCCAAGCGCCTTCAGTTTCGCGTTGTAGAGCCGGCCGGATTGCAGGCGAACACCGGTATCGAGCGTGATCAGGTATTCTCCGTGCATCGCCGGTCTCATCTCTCGGATGCGGGCGATATTCACGATCACGGAGCGATGAATGCGAAGGAACATCTGCGGGTCGAGTGACTGCTCCAGTGCGTTCATGGAAACGTGCAGCAAATGACTGCCGCGCTCGAGGTGGATTTCGACGTAATTCTCGGCGGCTGCTATCCAGTGAATCTCTTCCGCATCTACGAAAACTGTTTTACCGGCGGAGCGGATCGCTAAACGTTTCACATACGAATGGGGAGAGGCGAGTGTCTCGAGCAGTGACAGGATACGGCGGGTGGACTCCTCGGGTGTGTGGGATCTGCGCCGGGTCTTGGCGCGCGCCAGGGCTTGCGAGAACCGCTCGCGTGTCACTGGTTTCAGGAGATAATCTACGGCGTTGAGTTCGAACGCCTGGATGGCGTAACGATCATGTGCGGTGACTAAGATGAGGGACGCTATACGCTCAGCGCCGACCTCTCTTACTACCGCCAGCCCGTCCATTTCAGGCATCTGCACATCGAGGAAGATCAGGTCGAGTTCCGAAGAGCGCAACGCAGAGACGGCCTCTGCGCCGTTGCGGGCTTCGCTGATGACTGAGATGTCGGGGTCATCTGCGAGGAGCATACGGAGGCCTTCGCGCGCCAGAGGCTCATCATCGACAATCAAGACGCGCAGGCTCATGAGTTTGTTTCGCCCGGATCTGATGCGTACTTGTCCCGTATAAGGGCAAGATCTCGCCGCGCCTTGCGATCTTCATTCGAATACAGCCGCGCTTTCTCGAAGTCATGTTTAGACAGAGCAGTGACCATCTCTTTTGTGAAGTACTGGACCCGTGCTTCGGTTTCCTGGATTTCGGGTCGCGGCTGGTACGGCAGCATGATTGTAACTACAGCTCCGCCGGTTGCGGCATTTCCCGTGAGGAGACTGCCGCGATCGCCGTAGAGTTGGCGCAGACGCGCTCTTGTGT
>JAFAWA010000131.1 GCA_019242155.1 Terriglobia bacterium
GAGAAGCGCCTGGAAGAAAGGCTCAAACGGCAGGCCAAACAACGTGGCTACAAACTGGTGCCGATTGAAGAACAGCCCGCCGCATAATCAATTAAGTCAAACGGCTCCCGAGTTGCGTTGCGTTCCTCAAGAGCGGTCGAACCGGTAGTGCTATGCCGGCCGCCGTCTGAATCAGAAAGGGATTAACGAGCCGACTCGCAAACAATGGGCACGGCATGGCAGCACGCGGTGGCTACGGAAACCAGAACATGTTTCTGCGGCTATACGCTACGTGTGGAGAAGCAAGGCGAACCGATAGCTGTTTTGAGGCTGTCGAATCCTGAGGGGACCGCTTCCTGCGGTCGCGGCTCAGAAAGGACGCCCCGCGAACATCCTTTCTACGTCGCATACCCGTTCGGTCCCCAACGGGAGTGCGACCGGGAGCGGCTCTGGGGCCCGCCAACATCCCTTCTATGTCGCACACCCGTTCGGAGCTGCGATATGCAGATACGTTGCCGGCGCAGCGCTCCCGAGGCGCCTCGCCCGGTTGGTATTCTTGACAGCATGCCCGTGGCCCTGAGTATCGCCGGCTCCGATCCTAGCGGCGGGGCGGGAATTCAGGCGGACTTAAAAACCTTCCACCAGTTCGGCGTCTACGGAGAAGCCGTAATTACGCTGATTACGGTGCAGAACAGTTACAGCGCGGCTCGCGTAGAACTACTCCCAGCCGATCTGGTGAGGGAGCAAGTGGAGGCTGTGCTCGAAGATATTCCCCCGGACGCGGCGAAGACCGGGGCGCTCGGGTCGGCCGAGATCGTACAGGCCGTGGCGAAGACCGCGCACCGCTTTGGGCTTCGCCTGGTGGTCGACCCCGTTCTGATTGGGAAGCACGGCCAGACACTAGCTGACGCAGCGACCGCTGCTGCGATCCGCGAGGACCTTCTACGGTACGCCTGTCTGGTGACACCAAACCTGCCAGAGGCGGAGGTCCTCTCCGGAATTACGATTGGCGGGCCGCCCGAGGCGAGGCGCGCGGCGGAGCGAATCCGCGAATTGGGCGCGGGCTCGGTGTTGATTAAAGGCGGCCACGCGGAGGGCCCGGGTCCCGCAACGGACGTGCTTTTGGACGAGACCGGCTGGCACGAATTCTCGCTACCGCGGCTCGATTCGCGCCACACGCATGGGACCGGCTGCACTCTGAGCGCGGCGATTACCGCGGGATTGGCGGCGGGGCTGGAGCTGAAGGAGGCGGTCGCGAGAGCCAAGCAGTATGTCAATGAAGCTATCCGCACTGCGCCGCAGCTAGGAAGGGGCTGTGGTCCACTGAACCATCACGCAGGTTTTAGGGGCTGATTCCGGGTTAACTCGCTCTGTTCAGTGGGGAATTCGGAAATTGAGGTCTGTGGCGTTATTTGCACTCCGCAGCTATATCGTGCTTGACTTATTTTGAGCAATTATCGTAATCTCGATCAAGAATATAGAGATTATGAAAAGCTCGCTCACTGTTGCCCTCCTCCTCTTGTTTTTACCGGCCGTAACGATCTGGGGCCAAATCGTGGGAGGTTCCATTTCCGGCGTGGTGCGGGATGACAGCGGCGCACCGGTGGCAGGTACTGAGGTTACGGTGAAGAATCGGGAAACGGGCGCAGAGCGGAAACTTACTACCGACGACTCGGGCCGCTACTCGGCGCCTTCGATTGCGGTCGGCACCTTCGAAGTTGTGGCGTCGAAATCGGGTTTCAATACGCAACGGAAGACGGGGGTCGAACTGGTGGTCGGGCAGACGGCCCTGGTTGATTTCACTTTGAGTATCGGCGAAATCCGCCAGGCGATCACGATTGAAGAGCAGCCTACCCCGGTGACTCTCTCGACGCAGCCGGTTTCGGGCCTGGTTAGCGAACGGCAGGTGAAGGATCTACCCCTGAACGGCCGCAGTTACGATCAGCTTGTGACGTTGAACCCCGGCATTGTGAACTACACGAGTGAGCGGTCGGGCGGGGTGGGAACATCAAACTCGTCGGTCGGCAATATGTTCGCGGTGTCGGGCCGCCGCCCCCAGGAGAATCTGTTCCTGTTGAACGGCATTGAATACACCGGCGCTTCGATTATCGACAACACCCCGGGCGGGACCAGCGGCCAGCTACTGGGAGTGGATGCGGTGCGCGAATTCAACGTGGTCTCGGACACGTACGGAGCCGAGTATGGCAAGCGTCCCGGCGGGCAGGTCAGCATTGTAACGGCATCGGGTACGAACGCACTCCACGGTACAGTCTACGAGTTTCTGCGCAACAGCGATCTCGACGCCCGCAACTTCTTCGACCAGGGCGCCATTCCTCATTTCGAGCGCAACTCCTTCGGCGGTAATCTGGGCGGCCCTTTGGTGAAGGACAAGATTTTCCTGTTCGGCAATTACGAAGGCTTTCGTCAAAATCTCGGCTTGAGCGACGTCACGCTCGTACCCGACAACGCTGCGCGCGCGCAAGCGACCTCCGCCGTGCAACCTCTGCTGAATTTGTGGCCGGTGCAGAACGGGCCCGAACTGGGCGGCGGCATCGCCGAGGCGTTCAGCCATCCCCTGCAGAAGATTCGTGAAGACTTCGGCACCACCCGCTTCGACTACAACGTCTCTCCCAAAGACAGTCTGTTTGCGGTGTACACCATAGATGACAGCGTGGCCAACACTCCTTCCGCCAATCCGCTGAGCCTGGTTTTCGAAAGCCTCCGCGAACAGGTGCTGAGCCTGCAGGAGCAGCACACCTTCTCGCCAACCGTGCTCAACACCGCTCGTATAGGCTTTTCGCGCGCAAACTACTTCTTCAACGGTATTGTCCCGGTCAATATCCCGGGATGGGTGAGCGGAGACCCTATAGGCGCAATTGTGATCGGCGGCGGAACCGCGTCCAATGGGGCTTCGCAGATCACTACCGCGGGCGCGAACTCGAGCAGCAACGCCAAGGCGGTGCGCAATCTGTTTACTTACGACGACCACATTTACATCTCCCGCGGCATCCACCAACTGGAAGCGGGCGCGTGGTTTCAGCAGCTCCGCGCCAATGACAACGGAGCCCAGAACCAGTATGGCCAGGCATCCTTCAGCAGCCTGAGCTCGTTTCTACAAGGCACGATCGCCACGTTCTCGGTTGTCCCCACACCGACGGAGTTGGGCTGGCGGTCTCTCGAAGCGGCCGGATTCGTTCAGGACAACGTCAGGCTTCGCGCCAACCTGCAATTGCGGCTGGGCTTCCGTTTCGAATCGACCAACGGCTGGAATGAAGCTTATGGACGCGCTTCCAATTATCAATTCACCGGCGGCGTGATCAATACCAACCCGTCGGTCGGAAACTCCGTTTTCACAGTGAATCGGGCCAAGTTTCTGCCGGAGCCCCGTATTGGCCTGGCCTGGGACCCATTCGGAAAAAGCAAGACCGTGATTCATGCCGGGTTCGGCATCTACCGGTCGCTGCTTGATAATCTGGACTACCGGCTCAACCAGACCGCTCCCTTTAACACCACCTACAGCTTGAAGAATGTCCCGGTGGCCGGTCTCTTGATTGATCCTAGCGCGCCCCTTTCGTCGAGCAGCAAAGTTTCGCCGAGCGGCCTACAGTCCGACGCCTATACGCCCACGGTGATCACCTGGACGTTCAAAGTCGAACAGCAGATCCTACCCGGCACCGTGCTTTCGTTGGGCTATGTGGGGTCGCACGGGTACCACGAACTCCTATCGGTGGATGCCAACGAACCGGTCCCCACGATCCTGCCGGGGGGCGGCGTATTTTATGCGAGCGGCGCTCCACTCGCGAATCCGGCCGTTGCCAATACGACGACCTGGCTCTCCGAAGGACTCAGTTCGTATAATGCGCTCCAGATCGATGTCAGCCGCCGCCTAGCGCGCGGCCTGCAGTTCCGCGGCGCGTATACGTTCTCAAAGAGTCTGGACGACGGTACCGCGCTCAACAGCAGCGTCGGCGTGAATGCGCCCGGGTTCGTGATGTACCCGCTCGACCCGAAACGCGACTGGAGCCCGGCTACCACGGACGTCCGCAATCTGGCAGTGATCAATGCAACCTATGAGTTGCCTTTCCGTCCGCGGGGAAAATGGGCGGAGCGGCTGGCCGCGGGCTGGTCGATCAGCGGAATTGAGACGGTGCAGAGCGGCTTCCCGTTTACACCGGAGTTGGGTTTCAACCCTACCAACAACGGCGACAGCCGCAATCCGATCCGGCCATCCTGGAATCCCGCGTTTACCGGTCCGGTAATTCTCGGCGGGCCGAACCTCTACTACGACCCGAACGCCTTCATCGTTCCAGCAGCCGGAACCTATGGAAACGTAGGCCGCGACGTACTTACAGGGCCCGGCTTGGCCACGCTCGACTTCTCCACCACTAAGAACACCGCCATCAGCGAGAAGCTGCGGCTGCAGTTCCGCGCGGAGTTCTTCAATATCTTCAACCGAGCGAATTTCGGCACGCCCAACCCCGTGGTGTTCTCCTCGGCCACGACCACGCCATCGCCGACGGCGGGCGTGATCTCCTCCACTGCCACCACGTCACGGCAAGTCCAATTCGGACTGAAGCTGCTGTGGTAGGGCGGCGTTCGCATGAGAGTGAGCGAAAGATCTAATTAGCGGCCGGCGGCTGTGCAACGTTTCTCTATTCTCAGTTCACCCTAGAGTACACGCTTACCGCGTGCTTAAACCTTGGCATCGAGAATATACCAGAAACTCTGAGATGCCTCAGCGAAGGAGAAGAAATGAGCTACAGATTTATTACCGCGGGTGATCTTGAGGACGGGAGGATCCAGGTATTCGCAATTGACCAGAGTGGGAACCTCCACAGCCGGTGGAAGGAGAGTACCGATCCAAACTCTGCCTGGACGGCGTGGTCTAACTTTCAAACGCCCTCAGGCGGGGTAACAAGTATCTGCGTCGGTTACCTGTCTGACAAGCGAATGCAACTCTTCGCAACCGGCGACAGCGGCAATACGCTAAGCTGCTGGAAGACCGCAACCTCGCCAGACGCAAGTTGGACGCCTTGGTCGGGGTATTAAAAGTAAATAGACGATAGAAGAAGCGTCCGGCTCGCACCTTGCCGGGCGCTTTCGCTTCAGGCGCGGTACAACAGCTTAGATGTAATACATCAGGTTGTCAGGCTTTTTCCTCTTCTCCGGGGCGATCTCTTCGATGCGGCGAAGCAGGTCGGCGAGCGTGGTCCGGTCCAGCACTTCGGCCATGGCGTCGCGCACCTGCCGCATGATGATGCGTGTGGCGCACCGCTCTACGTCGGAACATTCCTTGCAAGGCTTGTACGCAGTCTCGCTCGCGCAGGGCAAGGGTGCGAGCGGTCCTTCCATCATCCGAATGAGCGATCCCATGGTGATGGTGGAGGGCGGCCGGCCGAGTTCGTAACCCCCGCCTTTCCCGGTTTTGCTTCGCAGCAGGCCCTGGCCTTTGAGATTCAGCAGAATCAACTCCAGGAACTTGATGGGAATGGTCTCTTCCTGGGAAAGCGTAGCAATCAGAACAGGGCCGTTGCCGTAACGGCGCGCCAGGTTGAGAACCGCTTTGATGCCGTACTGCGTGCGTTTGGAGATGGTCCGCATTGCTAGGGTGTGCTTGCTGAGGCGGCGGCGCTCATCTCGGGTCGCGGACGGGTTACAAGGTCTAACCCGCGGCTCGCTGCCGGCCTTCGCTTTCGACCATTCTCTCTAAGCGGTCGAGCACCTGCATGGAAGGCAACACCTGGGTTACGCTTGCGTTGGGCTCCCGGTTTACCTTGATGGCGGCGAAGAATTCCCGATCCTGCAGTTCGATTCCGTTCAGCGAGACATCCACCTGCGATACATCGATCGGCTTTTGGTATCCATCTACCAGTTCGTCATAGCGCGCGAGGTAGGTCCCGTTGTCGCAGATGTAGCGGAAAAAGGTGCCGAGAGGCCCGTTATTATTGAACGAAAGCGACAGCGTGCAGATCGCTCCCGAGGGAACTTTCATGCCGATGCTCATGTCCATTGCGATCTTCAGCTCCGGATGCTTGGGGCCCTGGAGCGCATAACACTCGGAGACCTGTTCGCCGGTCTGGTACATGAACAGATCGACCGTATGGCAGGCGTGATGCCATAGGAGATGATCCGTCCAGCTTCTAGGCTTGCCCGCCGCGTTCATGTTGGTGCGGCGGAAAAAGTAAGTCTGCACATCCATCTGCTGGATCTTCAGTTCCCCGGCCACGATCTTCTTGTGAACGAACTGATGGCTGGGATTGAAACGGCGCGTATGGCCGCCCATGCAGATGACGCCGGTCTCCTTCTGCGCCTGGACGAGTGTTTCGGCATCGGCGAGCGAATCAGCGATGGGAATTTCAATCTGCACATGCTTGCCGGCACGCATGCATTCAACGCCCTGCTTGGCGTGCATCTGCGTAGGCGTGGCGAGGATCATCGCCTCCAGGCCGGGCTGCTTCAAGCTTTCCGCCAGGTCAGTTGTCCAGTGAGGAATTTGGAATCGCTTCGCGACCTCTTCGGTGGTGCCGAGGCTTCCGCCCGCTAGAGTCACCACTTCAATATCCGCAATATTCTGGATGGCTTCCAGATGCTTGATGCCGAACGCGCCTTGTCCTGCGACACCGATTTTCATAAAGTTTCCTAAGTAAGCTCGCGGCTCCAATGGCGACGGGGCTAGCTCGCCACCGTCTGCTGCTGCTCCCGTTCGCGCCGGAGACGCCGCGCCTCCGCCTGCACCACCACCAGGCACATCAAGAGGCCGAGCGGGTGCGCCCCCAAATCTACCAGCGGGTGCGACTTGAGCGAGCGGAACACATCGATGCTTTCATCCGCCAGAGTGTCGATCCTTTCGATCTCCTCCGGGCGCAAATCATAACTGCGGCCCACCGCTTTCGGATCCTCGAGCAGTTCGAGCCGCAGCCGCTGCTTATGCCGCAGATCGTAAATCAGCTTGTTGAGCGGGTAAGAGGAGGGATCTGGATGCTTGTAAAACTGGTAACCGCCGACGTTCTGGAAGTCCCATGTAGGAACCGGCGCTTCGCCCTCGGGCGGCGCGGTCCGCGTGGGGATGAACTGCATCACAGCGTGGCCGTGGTGCCAGGTCGGTTGGTATGTGATCAGTTCGCCGGGCACGTTTCCGATGGCTCCGAACATCACAAACCAGGGCAGCATCTCGGTATTGCCCACTTCGTCCAGTTGCTCGACGGAGAGGTCGAGTAACGCTTCGTGGTTCCCGCGCTCCATGTGTTTGATGGCCCAATAATCGAAATCGAAGGCCGGCTGCGGATATTTCCAGGTGCCGGGGTAGTGCGACATGCCGCCGCTGGCGATCACGGCCACCTTCTCGGGACGGGAATCGATCACCTTGCGGATGGCCTTGCCGAGCTGTTCTGCGCGGCGCGCGGTGGGCAGCGGCGGCAGATAGGTGTTTACGAAAATGCAGACCACGGGGATGTTCCGGCCCTCCAACACCCATTCGAAAACGGAGGCGAAGGAGTGGCCGAGCTCCGCATCCTGCGAGTAGGACATGTCGAAGCCGTTGGCTACCAGCGAATCGAGCATCTGCTCCGCAAAGGGCAGGTGGGTAGGCAGACTGTAGTTGCGTCCGGCGAATGCCGCGGTCGTGCGCTCTCCGGCAATGACCGCGAACGTCGGAACCGAAGAAAGGAAAAATGTTTCCAGATGGTCGCTGCCGATGATGATGGCGAGATCAGGCTTGGTTTCCTCGAGCGATTTGCCGAGCTGCCGCATGGCAGCTATATCGGCGTCCAGTTGTGCCGGGTCCTCGCTTGGAGGACGCGTGAACAGTTGCGGCGCGTGCACAGTGGCCATAGCCGCTACGATTTTTCCCATTTTCTTTAACCTCCGGATCGCCGGCCTGTTTCACAGCCGGGTCTTCGTTACGCTACACTGCTTTCCGCTTCATCCACGAACTCGACTCCCAGCTCGGTCAGTTTCGAGCGGAGCCCATAGAAATCCAAGCCTAACTCGCCTTTACGCAAACGCTCGCGCGTCTTTTCCTCTTTAGCGAGACGCTGCTCAGAGGCTTTGGCCACCGCCGCCGCCTGCTCGCGCGCTACTACGACTACACCATCGGCGTCGGCGATAATCACGTCGCCGGGATGGACCAGCGCGCCCGCGCAGACTACGGGAATATTCACATCGCCGGGTACGTTCTTTACCGTGCCTTGCGAAGAGACCGCCTTCGACCACACGGGAAAATTGAGCGCGGTCAACTCGGCTGTATCGCGCACGCCGGCATCGATTATCAATCCGGCGATGCCATGCGCCTGGCACGAAACTCCGAGCAGTTCGCCGAAATAACCGTCCGTGCACTCCGAAGTAGGAGCAACCACGAGCACGTCGCCGGGTTTGCAGACCTCGATTGATGCGTGAATCATGAGGTTGTCTCCGGGCGCGATCGAAATGGTCACCGCGGGCCCCGCCACACGCGCGGCCGGGTAGATGGGACGCATGTACGGGCGCAACAGGCCGGTGCGGCCCTGAGCTTCATGTACCGTGGCCACGCCGGCGCTGCCGAGCGACTTCACTGTTTCCGCGTCGGGCCGCGAAATGCGACGTATGATCTTGTGGCTCATGACAGTTCGTCCGTCACCTGCGGATAGATGCGCTGGAAGGCTTCCGCATACTTAATATTTCGCTTCCCGGAGTTGCGTACCGCTTGCACTCCGCGGCGCTCGCCCAGGCCCGTGTAGTAGCGCACCAGGTGCTCCTGCGCGGCCATGGATTGCATGGCTTCAAGCTTCCGTTCCCACACCGGCGTGATATCGAGTAAAACCTGAGGCTTGAAGTTACATTGCTCCGGCTGATGCGGTTCGAAGATGAATACCGGCGGCGCGTCGTCCTGGCTGCCCTTTCCTTTGGCCGGGTAGCCGGAAGCCTGCGCGTACACGCGTGCCTTCAAGGTCAAATCGTTGGCCATCGGATGATCCATGTTGTATGGATCCTCAAAGCTGTGGGTCAGCACAATGACGGGCTTGCCGAGGCGGAACTCATTCACCAGTTCCACCATATCTTCCTCTTTGGGAACGATAGGGTAGTCGCCCATGTCGAAGAACCGGATCTCCGCGCCCAGAATTTTGGCCGCGCGGCCGGATTCGGCCAGCCGGTCTTCTTTTACTTTCTCGACCGTCATCCCCGGTATTTTCCAGAGACGCTCGGACTCACCCCGTTCTCCATAAGAGAGACAGATGATCCGCACGCGGTAGCCGCGATCCGCATACAACGCAATCGCGCCGCCGGCCCGCCATACGAAGTCGGCGGCGTGGGCGCTGATCACCAGGACAGTTTTCTTCTCATCAGCTTGAGCCATATCAGCAAGATTTCTATGGTATCAGCCCCGCGCGGCTGCGATGCTACTCCACCAGCGCGGCCGAATTGGTAACGGCCATCCGCTGGATGTCGTTGACGGTGAACCCGCCGTCAAGAAGCGTCTGCGCGAAGAGCGCGAAGCCCTCTGCTACCGGCGGATTGATGGTCTGACCCAGGTCCGTAGACATGACGCAGCGTTCGGGGCCAACCGCGCGGATGGAATCGATCACCGTCTGCCAGGGCGCCTTGCCGGTATGCATGGTGGTGAAACAGTGTTCGATGAAAGCGCCGGTATCGGCAAGCTCGACCTGCTCTTCGGCGGTCAGGCTCTGGGACGGGAACTCGGCGTGTGTGACGAGCACCTTGCGGACTTTCATCTGACGCGCGGTACGAACCAGCGGAAAGATTTCGTGGCGTCCCAAATGTCCCGTGGCGAGCACCATGTCGTGTTTGGCGATCAGTTCGATGCAGGATAGGGTTGCTTTGGAGATTTCGCCGCCTTCATCGAGAACCGTCATCCGCGGCGGCGCGATTCCCATGGCTGAAATCTCGCGTTGAATCTCGGCCCAAAACGGCAGTTTCTTGTTCCCTCCCGTGGGCAGGCCGGCGGTTTCGTTTTCGGCATCCACGGTCGGACACCAGACGATTTTAGCCCCGGAGCGGCCCGCAATATCGACCGCCACCGGATTCAGACCGCCGACGGAGTGGTTTAGCGTGATGGCGCCGTATGCCGCGATGCCCGGCACCGCCGCCGTCACTACTTTGGCGCGCTCCGCTGTGGACATGTAATGGGACTTAAGAACAAAGCCTTTCAGCCCGGAATTCAGAAACTCTTTGGCCAGCCCCAGGTCGTCAATGCGGCGCGCGATGATATCGGGAGCAACGTGTACTTGTAAATCGTAAGCCCCACGGATAGCTTCCCAAGCGGTGGTGGACGCAGACGTGGCTGTCGCAGTAACTATTGCAGTGCTCATAGAGACTCAAGGGAAATCATTAATTATGGCAGGAGCGAGCCGACCCGTCAAACTGGATTCTTTTCTTTTCTGATGGAAGGTGAGCCGGGAGAAGAGGGTTGCC
>JAFAWA010000289.1 GCA_019242155.1 Terriglobia bacterium
CCGGGAACCGGTTTGTCTCCCGGCGATCAAGGGGCCCTCCGAAATTCTGTCCTCCGACGTTTTGACTTATATTCATTCTGCTCATATTCTGCTCAAGAGGGGACCCTCCAACAATAGCCTGAAAGCTTCATTTGCGCCATAGGAACACGTGGTACTTTCGTTGGCTTTTCCAATTTTTATCCTGTTATTTACAGTTTCGGAATAGTGTCGATCCGTGGCCGTCTGACGGCGGTCCGGCCTCTGCTATGCTTGCGCCATGGATGCCGCCCAGCTACGCCTCCTATTCGAACAGGTGCGCTCCGGTGAGGTAGATCTCGACGCTGCAATGACGCGTGTACGTCATCTGCCGTTCGAAGATTTGGGATTCGCCAAAGTGGATCATCACCGCGCACTCCGCCATGGAATGCCTGAGGTGATCTTGGCCAAAGGCAAAACTCCCGAGCAGGTCCTTTCGATCGCGCAACATCTGCTGGCAACGTCCAATAACGTACTAATCACTCGCGCAGATCGCGCCTGCGCCCGCTTCGTACTAGACAATACAACCGGCGGCGAATATTTCCCGCTATCCGGTGCGCTGCGGTTTTGGCGGGATCGACTTCAGCAGGGCACGGGTATCATCGCCGTCGTTTGTGCCGGGACGAGCGACATACCGGTGGCGGAGGAAGCCCAGGTGACGGCCGAAGTAATGGGCAATTCCGTCGTGGCGATTCACGACGTGGGGGTGGCGGGTATTCATCGTCTGATGCATCACCGGGAACAGCTCTTGGAGGCCCGGGTTGTGGTTGTCTGCGCCGGAATGGAAGGGGCATTGCCCAGCGCCGTCGGGGGACTGGTCTCTTGTCCCGTGATCGCCGTTCCCACGAGCGTCGGGTACGGCGCGAGTTTCCACGGCTTGGCAGCACTGCTCGGGATGCTCAATAGCTGCGCCAGTAATGTAACAGTTGTAAACATTGATAACGGCTTCGGTGCGGGCTATGTTGCGAGCCTGATCAATCGCCCCTATCCCGAAGCGAGCCGCGCTTTTTAGGCGGCCTTGATTTCCGTCCAGATGCGGTCGCGCAACCGCTGCGCCGCAGGGCTAGGCGCACGGGCCCACTCGCCGCGCCCGAACACTTCCCGAGGCGGGTATAACGCCGGGTTTTGACGCACTGCCTCCGGCAGAAGCGATTGCGCCGCGCCGTTGGCGGTGGCCGTTCGCATAGACTGCGCAATACCTGCCGAGATGCGAGGGCGCAGCAGATAATCGACGAACTGGTGGGCTAAGCGCTGCCGCCGGCTTTCTCTGAGGATGGCCGCGCAATCGCAATACAACGGGAACCCCTCTGCCGGGTAGGCGAACGCCAAATGCGGGGCGGCGTCCATGGCCTGTTGCGCCGTGGTCGACCATAACTGAGCAGCCAACACATCGCCCGCCACCATCTGGTCGCGCACTTCGGCGTTCAAGTAAGCCCGCAGGAGCGGCTTTTGCAAAATGGCCTCCCGCTCCGCCCGCCGGAGATCTTGGGCGACATCCGAATTGAATGATAGCCGCAGCTTTTTGAGGCAGGCTCCCAGCATGTCCTCGGGATCGTCGAGCATGGTGAGCCTTCCGCGAAGTTGCGGACGCCACAGATCCGCCCAGCCCGCGGGTACCGGAGTTACAGCTTTGTTATAAACGATGCCGGTAGCGTTCCACATATAAGGAACGCCCAATTCCAGGCGGGGATCCCACGCGGGCCTCTGAAAGTCGGGCGCCAGGTTGCCGAGACCGGGAAGCCATTCGTGACGGAGGGGCGCCAGCACACCATAACTGCGCATCGCTTCGAGCCGGCTGTGGGTGGGAAACACGACGTCCCAGCCGGAGTTGCCGCTAAACACTTTGGCCAGCATTTCCTCGTTGCTCTCATAGGTGGCATAGCGGACGCGCACCCCGAATTCCCTTTCAAACCCCGGCACCGTTTCCGGGGCGATATATGCAGACCAGTTGTAAACGTTGAGCCGGGGCCGCTGCTCGCGCGCGCATCCGGCGAAACCCGCGCTTATTAGGAACGTCCGGCGGTTCATCGCTCGCGTACCCTCGCCGCAACTATAATGAGGATGCCGAAAAAGACCGTGGTGAGCGCGGAGATGGCGTTGATTGCTGGGCTCGCCCCGCGCCGCGCCATGGCATAAATCACCATGGGCAGGGTCTCGGAATCCACGCCGGCGACCATGCTTGTGATCACATAATCGTCAAACGAGACGGTGAGGGCTAACAGCGCAGCCGCCAGAATACCCGGTGCAAGCGCGGGAACCATGACGTGTAGAAACGCGTCCCACTCCGTCGCGCCCAGATCGAGAGCGGCCTCCTCGAGCGACGGAGGTAGGGTGCTGAAGCGCGCTGCGATCACGATTACGACGTAAGCCATGAGAAAGGCAACGTGCGCCAGGATGACCGTGTACAGACCGAGCTGCCAGCCGAACCAACGAAATGTCCACTGGAATAGGGCCAGTAAAGAGACCCCGGTGACAATTTCAGGAGTGACCAGTGACAGATATAGACCGCCCGTAAGAAGACGCGACTTCTGCTTCCACAGTCCGTACGCGCATAGAGTTCCCATGACAACCGAAATAGCGGTAGCGGCGAATGCTATGACTATACTGTTCCAAAGGCCCTCAATCAGTTGCGGGTCGCGGAAGACAGTTCGATACCATTCGAGCGAAAAGTGTTCCCAAACCGTGAACCGCGAGGAGTTGAAACTGAACACGGACAGCGTAATTAGCGGCACGTGTAAGAAACCGAAAAATGCGGCAGTGTAGACGCCCAACCAGCGCCTCATAGGCCGGGCTCATCGGCGCGGCGCAGGTACTGCCAAACCACCAGCGTTACCAGGGCCATCAACAGAATGGATACGGCCGAGCCGAAGGGCCAGTCGCGAGCGGTCGTGAACTGGTTTTGCACCAGGTTGCCGATGAGCACGGTTCGCCCGCCTCCCAGCAGATCCGGAGTTAAATAGGCGCCCAAGCACGGAATAAATACGAGAATCGACCCCGCGGCGATGCCCGGCCGTGATAGAGGCGCGATCACGCGAAACACCGTAGCGGCGGGACCAGCGCCTAAATCGGCGGCTGCTTCGAACAGCGCCGGGTCGAGCCGCTCCAGCGTCGCGTAGATCGGGAGCACCATAAACGGCAAATACCCATATACGAGCCCCAGCAGGACGGCTCCATCGTTATACAACAGAGGCAACGGAGAATGGATAATTCCGAGCGCCTCGAGCGCAGTGTTGATTAACCCGGTATCCCGCAATAGAAAAATCCAGGCATAGGTACGCACTAGAAAACTGGTCCAGAACGGCAGCATGACCAATTGCAGATAAAAATTCTTGTGCCGGGCGCGAGAAATAAACAAAGCGGCGGGAAATGCCGATAGGAAACATAAGAGCGTAGCGAGCGAAGCAATGAAGACCGAGCGTAGAAGGATTGTGAGGTACAGCGGATCGAACAGACGCAGATAATTTTCCGCAGTCCACGGCGCCTCAATGCCGCCATAAACGCCCCGCGAGAGGCAACTGTAAGCGATCACAATCAGAAACGGCGCCGCAAACAGAGCGGCCATGGAAACCCAGGTTGGCAGCAGAAACCAGAAGCGAAGTCGCATAAGAATTGATCGGCGAGGCGTGCAATTTAGTGTAAGATCAAAGCAGCGCGTCCCACCCTTTTAACAGCGGAAATCCGTATTTTCGTACTATCAACCGAGACTATCATGGGCGCCGCACAACGACTTCAATTCATTTTTGGAATGCTCTTCGCCGGCCTGTTGCTGGCAGCGAACGGCAAGGCACAGATCCTGGTGGACGGCGCCGGCACCGAAACTGTTACCCTCACCGGCAGCACACGGTTTCATAACGTTAACGTCACCAGTGCTTCGGCAACCAACTTCACCTTTACGCTGACGGAACAGGATGTTCCTACGGTTGCGTGGTTGAGTGTGTGCGTTGCCGGCGGCTCTTGTGCGGCTCAAATAGCGCCTGGAAGCGGGACCACACCGGCCGCACTAAATATACAGATTAATAATGACCTGGCGAGTTTCGGTTCCGGTCCTTTTAATGCCACCGTGAATATCAGGCCGACTAACGGAACCGCCGGGGCCACCATTAACGTTAGTTTCGTGCCGGGGCCGGCCGGAGGGATTACTGCGACCGCCATTCCGTCCAGTCTTACGGTGACTGCCCCGAGCATGGGCAGCGCCACGAGCACTGTGGTGGTCGAGAACCAGACTGCCGAACCGATGACCATCGGCTCTATTACGGCGACTACGATGGATGGCAGCAGTTGGTTAAGTGCTTCAACGGCGGCCGCAACGATCAATGCCGATGGAACCGCGCTTATCAGCGTGGTTACCGACGCTTCGAGCTTGCCCGCGGGAAATTACTCCGGCTCAGTTCAGATCGTAACCAACCCCGGAGCGCCTGTTCTCGTACCTGTTTCTTTTACCGTGCTGAGCACCGGAATTACCGTCGGTTCCGGTAGTCTCGCATTCTCCTTTGCGAACGGCATATCGACGGCCCAACAGCTCACAATCGCTGGACCCTCAACCTATAGCGCGAGCGCCAACACGGTCAGCGGAGGAAGTTGGCTGATCTTGAGTGCAGGGGGAACAGCGGCTACGCAGATTACCAGTACCTCTTCGTCCCAGCCGTTGACCATCCTTATCGGCACGCCCGCCTCCAGCCTGCAGGCAGGTACCTATCAAGGTTCTATTACGCTGACCGGCTCGGACGGCTCGCGGGCGATTGTGGGTGTTGTCCTGCTAGTGAATCTGACACCCCCAACGGCGGTTGCGGCATATCCGGCGAGTCTCTCGTTCGCCTACCAAATCAACGCGGTGTCGCCGCCGCCCCAAACCATAGTGATCACGGCGCCCGCAAACTCGTCTTATACAGTCAGCGGAGACCAGCCGTGGATTTCGCCAGCAACCGTGTCCGGTACGATTCCAGGAAATTTGCAGATCTTTATTAGTACCGCCGGGCTCTCCGCAAACACTTACAGCGGCAACGTCATTATCAATTCCGGCAACCTGAGCCAGATGATTCCCGTGACTCTGGCAGTGTCTACGGAGCCGGTGGTGTATGGGACCTTTGCCGTTACTGGAGGAACCACCGGAACAGTGCTGTTCAGTTCGCAAGGCGCAACCGCAACGCCTTCCTCGCAAGTGGTAGCCCTATCCGCGAGTGATGGTTCTGCGCCCGTCTATTCACTGAATTCGTATCCCAATTGGACCAGCGTAACTCTGGCCAACAACCAGTTGACAATCACGCCGAATGTTTCGGGCCTCGCGCCAGGCGTCTATTCGGGAAATGTGGTTGTGACGGCGACCGGTCCCGTTCACAGCATTGCTAATACGCCCGCTTCCATTCCGGTGATTCTCACAGCCAATGGCGGAGCGCCTGGAACCGGGGTTCTTACGCTGAGTCAGCCTTCGCTGACCTTTCAGGGAACCGTGAACGGCACGGCTCCGCCGCAACAGACGCTAACAGTCGGTGCGGCCACGGCCACGCTTTTTTCTGCCTCACCTGTAAGCTCCTGGCTTACCATTTCGCCTACGGGCAACAACTTAACCACTCCGCAGAATCTGATCGTTTCCGCGAATCCCGTGGGACTTTCTGGTGGAAGTTACTCGGGCGCTATTCAGCTCACAGCGGGTGGAGTGACTCAGTCCGTTCCAGTCACGTTTCAGCTCAGCGGGGGTAGCGGCGGCAACATCACAACCGACGAGACCTCGCTCAGTTTCAACGCCTCTGTCGGCAGCTCTCCTCCAGCAGGACAAACGGTTACGGTATCCAATAGCGTGAGCGGTACGGCGCCGGTCACATTCGGGGTTTCGACCTCGCAGTCCTGGCTGAAATCGAGTGTTTCGCAAGGGAGCACGCAGCAGATGATAACCATCACGGTGGATCCGACAGGCCTCGCGGCGAACACATATACGGGCTCCGTGGTCATCTCTCCCTCGGGCGGGGCGGCGGTGAACATTGGAGTAACTTTCACGGTGCAGGCCGCAGTGGTCGTTTCGGTTGGCACCACTGCCTTGAGTTTCGTATATCATTCGGGTGGAGCTGTCCCTTCAGCTCAGACGGTGCTGGTCTCAGGCGGAGGCGGTTTCAGCGCAAGCGCGGCGACCAGCGACCATGGAAACTGGCTTTCGGTATCACCCCAAACCGGCACAGCCGGTTCTAACGTGAGTGTGGTTGTGAGCCCAAACTCGCTAAGCGCGGGGGCTTATAACGGCACGGTCACTGTCTCCGGGACCAACGGATTATCGGGCCAGGCCGTGATCAATGTGAGCTTAGTGGTACTCGGGGTGCTGCCGACCGTCGATACGATCGGCAATGCGGCGAGTTACATCCAAGGCCCAGTTTCTGCGGGCGAGGTGATAACGCTCAAGGGCAGCAATCTGGGGCCGGCCCAGCCGGTAACCGCGCAACTCGATTCCACCGGGAAGATTGCCACAACGCTGGGAGGTGTCCAAGTAGTGGTAAGCGGCTTCCTCGCGCCTATGATTTATGCCTCGGCGAATCAGGTTTCGGCGATCATTCCATACGAGGTGGCCAGGCTTTCCAGCGTCACCATAGCGGTGAAGTACTTGGGGCAGACATCGAACGCCGTCACGCTGGCGGTCGCTGCCACCGCCCCCGGCATCTTCACGCAAGACTCGACCGGTTCGGGCGCGGCGGGATTCAACGCCAATTTCAGTGTCAACGGTCCGAACAATCCTGCTCCGAAGGGAGGATTTGTGATTCTGTTTCTGACCGGTGAAGGATTGACCAACCCGCCGGGCGTCGACGGCGCGATCAATCCCAATAACGGCAGCACGCAATTTATTCCGGTCCCGGCGGCGCTGATCAACGTTTTCGTGAACGGGCAGCTCGCAACCTATACGTATGCCGGAGGAGTACCCGGAACGGTCGAGGGCGTAATGCAGTTGAACGTGCAGATCCCACCGTTCACGCCCTCAGGAAACGTCCCGGTCAATGTCGTGATCGGCGGGAACAGCACACAGAGCGGCATTACCCTCTCGGTGCAATAAGTAGGCCGACGAGCCCGGTCCCACCGTAATCTCGGGAGCTATCAGGCCCTTCGGCGGATTGGGGCGGCTAGGCGGCGCGAGGCCGTGAGCCAGGCGTTGGCGAGCGCTCGTTATCTATTCTCTTTGTGCTCGTCGCGCTTGTTTCTTTCCGATTCCTTTTCGTTTCGCCGGGGCGGGGGCGTCCGGGCCGGGGGAGTAGCGTACGCGGGCCGGTCGTTGCGCGGAGCGGCCGCGGCCGGGCGGTCATTCCGTCCGCCGGGTGATACCGCGGCAGGACGTTCGTTCGGCTGGGGCGGGGCTGCCGCGGGCGCGGGCCTGGGCTGTGCTTCGGGAACGGCGGCCGGGCGGTCATTCCGTATGCCGGGCGATACTGCGGCCGGGCGTTCGTTCGGCTGCGGCGTTGGGTAGGGCCGCGCCGGAGCGGCGGACGGGAGCTGCACCGCATTCGGCGGGCGGTCGTTGCGAGGGTTGAAACCGGGGCCATTTTGCTGCGCTGCCGGGGGCGCCTGCGCAGTACGCACCCTAGGGACATTGGCGGCGGCTCCCGGAGAACCGCGGAGGCCGTTAATTGTGTTCGCATCCAAGGGCTGCCCTGGGTGCGCTTGGAGCGCCTGCTGCTGTGCGCGGAAGGACACGGGCGGCGGTGGCGGCGTGGACTTCACCGCTACAGTTCGCTCCATCACATGCGCGGGCGGCCTCACAACGGTTCCACCGGCAGGCCGGGCCACGATGCTCTCCGGACGCGGCGCCACAGCAGCGGTTGTGCTCAGGACCTGCGCTTGGGCCGCTTCCCGAGGCGGCACTACGGTTGCGGCAGGCGCGACGGGGCGCGCCGAGACGAAGGTCTGTTGTGGAACCGCAGTTACCGCTCCTTGCACGTTCTGGTTCACGTACCGGACATTGGTGACATTCACGTTGGTCACGTTGATATTGGTCACGTTCAAGTGAGTCACGTTGATATTGCGAACGTAGACCTCACTGACGTGATAGGCCGGACGGTAAACTTCCCCCGGACCCAAGGGGAACCAAGCTACACCACCACCACCGCCGCCGATCGAAACCGAAAGACTGAAATGAGGTCCGCCCACGAAGGCGACGAGCGCAGGAGCATACACCGGCCGCGCCACCATCCGCCCCGGTATCCATACCCAGACGCCCTCCGCAAGGGCCCATCGTCCGTAATGGAAAGGCGCAAACCCCCAGGGCGCATCATCCACCCAAGTCCAACCCCATGGCGCCACCCAGGCCCAATGGCCGTAGCGATACGGCGCCCAACCAGCGGTAACCACGGTCGGCCGCCAGACCCAACCGTAAGGAGGCACTTCCCGCCAGACGCCGTTTGTGTCGAGGTCTTCATAGCCGATCATCTCGCGCGGAACGTATTTTACGGATTGGACCTGCTCTTCCCGCCGGTCTCTATCCGTGCTCCAGCGGTCGAAGGCATCGGGCGGAGGCACATCGACGAGATCGCGGCTGAGAGAGTCCGTCCCGGTGAGGCGAGCCGCCTGACGGGGATAGACCGTGAACGCAGTCCCACCCCCGGTTACTTCGGCTTGTCCGGTTGGAACCGCTACCAACGTGACCGCGGTGTCCCCATCGGTCTGGATGCGGTAATCGCCGGGACGCAGCAGCGCGATGGCCGCGTTCGGCGTATCCACCTCGAAGACTTCGTCGTCGCCGAGCGCGCGCAAGCGGACGTGGATTGCACCTTGCGTGAGACTCAGTTGCACGGTGCGGTCATCCAGATTCAAGAAGGAAAGCGCGGTCTGCTGATTCAAGCGAATCGCGGCGGCTCCGGCATGCAGCTCCGCCTGTGCGCCGGCATCGGCCCACAAGTGGTCGCCGGTGGAGAGAGGGTAGTTGGGAACGGCGGCCGTCCAGTCATCCGCAGCCGCGGGACGAAATGAGACCGGTCCTGTCTCGTAGTTCAATCGTGCGACGCGCGACGGCGGATCGCCCGGGTCGGCCAACACGCCAACCGCGGCCAAACTCATAAGAAAACCGTAACCGCAGATTTTACGAACCATTTACACCTCACCCTCTTAACCCATTGGAGTGGCAAAATGCGCCTTTGGGGTACGTCCGCAGGCATTAAAACCGGGTGAAAGAGGACGGAAGTGAAGCAGGTCGCGGTATCCCTTAAGGGGTAGTACTAAAACCCGAATCGAAGCTGAAGCTCGATGCGCCGATTGTTGGCTGTGGAGCCGGCGGCGTTCACGCCGCCCTGAAATCCACCGCCGCCAAAGCCACCGCCGCCAAAACCGGTATTCACGGTAGTGGGTTCTCCAAATTGCGGCGAAGTTAAAACTCCCTGGTAGCCGCCGGGATTGAAGTGGTTCAGGAGGTTGGTCGCGCTCACGCCGACCGTGAGGTTGTAACGGCGCTCGGTGGTCTCGTTCCCCCCACGAAAACCTCCACCTCCGCCTCTGCCGCCCCGTCCACCGCCACCGAACCCACCGCGGCCGCCGCCACCGAAGCCGCCGCCGGGAAGACCACCGCCTTGTGCGTTATTTCCTCCCCGGTTGTTGGCCGCCCGGTTGCCGTTTCGGTTTGGTCCGAAGCCGAAGACACGGTAAGCACGAAGGTTGATGGAAATCATGCCATCGCCCTCCAGGTAGTTTCGGGGCACAAGATTTGTCAATTGGCTCGGATTGACGTTAGAGGTGAAAGCACCAAGGCGGGTGCAGGTCACATCTCCAAGGGATCCGGTGAAGCCCGAGGGGCAGACGCCCGCGGGAGCGAATACCGCCCGCGCGTTGAACTCGGTATCTCCGAAAATATCCTGGCCAAGCAGTACATCGTAAGGAGCGCCCGAGCGTATGGTGACAAAGGGAGCGAACCGAACGCCCTTGGGGCCGTTGACCGAGCCCACAATCTGCAGATTGTGCCGCCGGTCCAGGTTCGAGCGGCCGTAATCGAGAGCGAAATTGTAGGGATCGGTGGGTGTCGCCGGAAGATCATGCGCGAAGTTCAGGCTGTAGTTGACGAACATCGAGACTCCGCGGCTAAAGCGCGTGTTCAGATTGAACATCAGCATATGCTGCCGGAGGATGCCGCCCGACTCATACTCGAACAGATCGCCCGCGGCGTATCCGTAAGGGTAAATGCCGTTATCCGGCCCCTTGGGCAGCAACGGATTGTAGGTGCCGGGCAACGGAGTGTTGATGGGAACTGTCTGGGCCAGGTGATTGGCACGGTCGAAAGTGTAATTGATGGCGAGAGTCGTGTTCTTCGGCAACTGCCGCTCGATACCGATTGCGGTTTGCATGTTGCTATCGGCCCGGAGTTTGGGGTCCGCGTAAAAAGTCTGGTTCTGACCGGGGTTCAACGCCGAAGCGCACGCGGGGACACTGAAACAGTTGAAGCTTGGGGAATATTCGAATGCCGGGCTGTAAACCGTATACTGAAGCTGATTTACACCATTGTTGAGAAACGCCTTCTCGAAGGGCACGAAATTGATGCGATCGTAAAAGAGACCGAAACCCCCGCGGATCACGGTCTTCTGCCGGCCGTTCTTGGCCTTGCCCGGCGCCCAGGCAAACCCAAAACGTGGGGCGATGTCGCTGTGATCGGAAAAGAGGGTTTGCACTTCGTAGCGCAGGCCCAAACTCAGCGTAAGGTTCGGCCGCAACCGCCAGTCGTCCTGGATGAACGGCCCCGCATCCCAGCGCACGAGACTCGCGTAAGAGAGCCCCGTCTGCAGCACGTACTGACTAGGGCCGCCGCCGAGAGCCTGGATATCGGCCGGCGAGTACCCAGCAGCTTGGAGTTGTAGATTTCGCTGATACTGCTCGACAGACGTCAAACGCGCGGTCTGCCCCGGCACAATCTGATTATTGCTGTCGAGAACCGGCTCGACGCCGCCGCTGAAAATGAACTGACCGTTGAAGCCCTGCGGATTGTTGTTTTGATCGCTGTCGCGCCGTACACGGCCGCCAAACCGGATGGTATGGGTGCCCAGCGTAAGCGTGGTGTAGTTCTGGAGTTCAAAGTGGTGCGTGTGGTCGTAAGTGTTACCCAAACCGTTCCCGCCCGCTATAAAGGCGTTCGCGACGTCGATAGAAGGAATCTCATTACCCAACGATTGACTGAAGTTGCGTGTGTACTGAAACCGAGTCTCGTTAATCATCCGGGGGCTCAGAACCGCGGTCTCCGTCATCGTCACATTCTGGCTGTTGCCGCTCAGGTTGTAAGCCAACTCGGAATACGG
>JAFAWA010000339.1 GCA_019242155.1 Terriglobia bacterium
GAGGAGCTCCACAGCACTATCCTGGCGACGGAGCGTGCGCAGCTCAGCTTTGATCTCTTTATGCAGGCCCGAAATAAGGTCGTCAGCGCATACCAGGAAATCATGCGGATGCAGATGTAACGGTTTGGGCTGGAACCGCCGATATCCTTCTCGGCGAGTAGATCGCCTCAAACGGTATGAACAAAATTCTGGCCAGCTTAACCGTACGCCAAAAGATCACCATAGGGGTCGCGGCTCTGCTGGTCGGCGTGGGGATCTTTTCCCTCGTCCACTGGCGGAGGGAAGCGGATTTCCGGCCCATCTTTACAGGCCTTGCGCCCGAGGATGCCGCGGGCGTCGTTCAGAAATTGAAAGAAGCCGGTGTGGATTACCGGTTGCCCGAAGGCGGCGGTACCATTCTGGTGCCCTCCCAACGACTGCCGGAACTGCGTTTGACTCTGGCGGCCGCCGGCTTGCCCAAAACCGGACGGATCGGTTTCGAATTATTCGACAAAACGAATCTGGGCGCCACGGAATTCAGCGAACACGTGAATTTCCGCCGGGCCCTCGAAGGAGAGCTGGAACGCTCGGTGATGTCGCTGGTCGAAGTCGAGCAGGCCCGGGTACACATCACATTCGCCAAGGATTCCGTTTACCTCGACGCTCAACAGCCGGCCAAGGCCAGCGTTCTCGTTCGGCTCAAACCAGGGGCCAAATTAGCCCCGCAAAACGTCCAGGCCATTAACCATCTGTTAGCCAGCGCGGTCGAGGGCCTGTCGCCGGATGCAGTCTCTGTTCTCGATATGAACGGTAATCTCCTGGGCAAACCTCACGCCGCTTCCCCCGTGGATGGCGCTGAGCCCTCCGAGGCCGCCCTCGAGTATCGCCATCACATCGAATCGGACCTGCTGTCCAAGATCAACTCGACCCTCGAACCAGTGCTCGGGGCGGACAAATTCCGGGCGGGCGTATCCGTAGACTGCGATTTTTCAGGCGGGGAACAAAGCGAAGAGATCTTCGACCCGAATCGATCCGTAATGCTAAGCTCACAGCGCAGCGAGGATAGCACTAACGGCGCGAGTGCCGCGGGGGTCCCCGGCACGGCATCGGCCCTGCCCCGCCCCACATCCCGGCCGGGTTCCGGTTCGACGCGTACTTCGCGCGTTATGGAAAATGTCACCTACCAGTCGAGCCGTACCGTAAAGAAGACCCACCTGCCGGCCGGTGGGATCCGGAAGATCTCCGCTTCGGTGGTAGTTGACCAGGCCGTCACCTGGCACTGGGAGAAAAATGGCTACCAGCGCGTATTCAACCCTCCCTCACCCGAAAAGCTCAAAGTGATCCACGACCTGGTAGCGGGCGTGACCGGGCTTAATGCCGACCGCGGCGATCAACTGATAGTCGAAACGGAGCCGTTCGAGACCACTTTGCTCCTCGAGCCGCCTCCGCCCCCGGCCACTCCCGGGGTGCCCGCTAAAGCGCCGTCGAAGCCGTTTCAGCTCGATCGAAACACCTTATTGATCGGCGGCGGCGGTTTGGCGGTCCTTATCGTTGCCGGATTCGTCATCGCCGGCTTCCTAAGGCGCCGCAAGAAATCTGCTGAAGACGTGGATCTGACCGGTCCTGCCGAGATTTCAGCCCCGACAGCCGCGGAAACAGATCTCAGTAAGCAGCTTGAGTCTCAACGAGCCGAACACGACGCCTTGCAGCGCCAGGAGGAGGCCAAGGCACTGATCAAGTTGATACCAGCGATCACAAAAACGGCTGAAGTTATGGCCAGACAGCTCCGGGAGAAGGTCTGCGAGCAACCGGAAGTTTCCGCGCAGGTCCTACGTAGCTGGATTCGGGACGAGGATTAGCTTATGATCATGAACACCAAAAGGGCGGAAGCCGACCAGCTCACCAATCTTCGGAAGGCTGCAATGCTTCTGGTGGTGTTGGGTGAAAGAACAAGCGCGAGCATGTTGCAGCATCTCTCGGAAGAGGAGGTGCAACTGGTCAGCCGCGAGGTCGCCAAGATCACGACTATCTCTGCCGACCTTGCCGAGACCGTGCTCCAGGAGTTTCACCACCTCTCGACCGCCGGGGATTATGTCGCCCGCGGTGGTCTCGAGTATGCCCGCAAATTACTGATGGCGGCTTTCAAACCGGACGTCGCCAAGAGGTTCCTGGATCGATTATCGAAAGCACTCGGAGCCGAAGCTGCCTCTTTCGATGCCATCGAAAAGGCGGATCCCTCCCAATTAGCGAAGTTCATACATAACGAACATCCGCAAACCGTTGCGTTGGTGCTGTCCCACTTGAACTCGAAGCAGGCGGCCGCGCTCCTGATTTCTCTACCTGCGGCTCTGCGGGCCGACGTCTCGCAGCGTATGGCTAGCCTCGACCAGATCTCGCCCGAAGTCATTCAAAAGATTGCCGGCGTAATCGGTCAAAAGCTGCAGGCCCTTGGCGAAATCAGCCGGGAGTCGTACGGCGGTGTGCGCGCGGTGGCTGAAATGTTAAACCGGCTGGATTCCTCCACCAGCCGCGAAATCCTGGACAGAATCGAACAACACGACGCCAACCTGGGCGAGACCATTCGCCACCTGATGTTCGTCTTCGAAGACCTGTTGCTCGTAGATACTCTCGGATTAAAGGAAGTGCTGAGCAAAGTGGACCGGAAAGTGTTGACGGTGGCTCTCAAGGGAACCAGCGAACAACTGCGCGCGCACTTCCTCGGCTGTATGTCGCAACGCGGCGGCGAAATGCTGAAAGAGGATATGAACGCTCTGGGCCCGATCAAGATCAAAGATGTGGAAGCGGCCCAACAGCAGATCATCGCGATCGTTCGGCAACTCGAAAGCGAAGGCGTGCTCAACCTAAAGGGAGCAATCGGCGAGCAGTATGTCGTCTAGGATATTGCTGCCGGACGATGCGCTGCCCGTCACGCCGATGGCTTGGCGCACGGTGAGCGTCAAACCGGATGGAACAGTATCGAAATCGCCGGATCCCCCCGCCGCGCCCAAACCGAGCGAAGCCGACCGCGAACGGGAAAAGGCTCAGGCGCAGGAGCGCGAGCGCCAGTGGGAACAGCGCGTGCGAGAAGCGCATGCGGCCGGAGTCCGGGAGGGAGAGGCGGCGGGCCGGGGCAAAGCGGCCGCCGAACTACAGCAGGTAATCGAGCGCCTTGCCGTTTCGATCGAAGAAACGGCCGGTTTGCGTGCACGCCTGCGGCGCGATGCGGAAAACGACATGGTGCGGCTCGCGCTGGCGATTGCCCGCAAGATCCTGTTTCGCGAAGTTGCCGTCGATGCCGACGCCATGCACGGCCTGGTTCTCGGAGCACTGGAAAAACTCCAAGCGCAGGAGATCAGCCGAGTCCGGGTTCATCCATCACACGTCTCGCTGGTCACGGCTTGCCTGCGCCAAAAGGTGGCTGCCGCTCCCATAGAGGTGGTTCCTGATCCGTCGCGGGAACCCGGCGCCATTATCTTCGAGACGGAGCGCGGGAGTTTGGACGCCTCCGTCGATTCCCAACTCCGCGAAATTGAGCGCGGTTTGACGGACCGCCTGAGGAACACGCGATGACCCAGAGTATTTCCTTCGATCCTTATTTCGCCGAAGTGGACCGGATCCCGGCCCTAACTTGGAGCGGCCAGGTAACGGAAGTCGTCGGACTTCTCATCGAATCTCGCGGCCCCAACGTAGCCATCGGGGACTTCTGCGAAATCCGTACCTCTGGCGGGCGGAGGATTCGCACCCAGGTAATCGGGTTCCGTAATGGCCGGGTCCTGTCCATGCCGCTCGAAGAGATCGATGGCCTGCAATTGGGCGATACGGTCGCTGCACGCAGCGAGGACGCCCGCGTAGAAGTCGGGCCAGGACTACTCGGCCGGGTGATTGACGGCTTCGGCAAGCCGATCGACGGCGGGCCCCCAATCGATGTGCAGGACGCCTACAGCCTCTATGGGTTACCCGGAAACCCTCTGGAACGCGAGCACATTACCAAGCCCCTGGTGACCGGGATCCGCGCTATTGACGGTCTCCTGCCCTGTGGCTTGGGCCAAAGAATCGGAATCTTCGGCGGCAGCGGTGTCGGAAAAAGCACTCTGCTCGGGTCCATGTCGCGCCACAGTTCTGCCGATGTCACGGTGATCGGGCTTATCGGAGAACGCAACCGTGAAGTGCGGGGCTTTCTCGAAAACGAACTCGGACCAGAAGGCCGGAAACGTTCCGTCGTCGTATGCGCCACGTCGGAGCGGCCTGCACCCCTGCGCGTCCGTGCGTGTTTTGTCGCGTTGTCGGTAGCCGAATACTTCCGCGATCAGGGCGCTAAAGTGCTGCTGGTTATGGATTCCGTCACCCGTCTGGCGATGGCTCAACGGGAGATCGGCCTTGCTGCCGGGGAACCGCCCAGCCAGAAAGGTTATACGCCTTCTGTCTTTAATATGCTCCCGAAGATTCTGGAGCGCGCCGGCAACTTCCGCCAGGGTTCGATCACTGCATTTTTCACTGTATTGGTCGAAGGCGACGATTTTAACGAGCCGATCTGCGATGCGGTGCGCTCCATTCTTGACGGCCATATCATCCTTTCCCGTCAACTGGGAGCGCAAGGGCACTACCCCGCGATTGACATTCTCCATTCGGTAAGCCGGTTGACCTCGCAGATTGCCACCCCGGCGCAGAAGGACGCAGCCCGAAAGATGCGCGAAGCACTTGCCGCCTACCGCGACGCGGAGGACCTGATTCAACTCGGAGCCTATCTCTCCGGCTCTAACCCTGTGCTGGACACCAGCATCCAACTGCGGCCTGAGCTGTTGAATTTTCTCCGCCAGGACCACACCACTACATCAACGATGGAGGAGACTTTGGCGCGCATGCAGGAACTGGCGCTCCGTTTGGGTACGCCCCCACCTGCGGCAGCCGCCGCTCGAAATAATGCCCTCGCGGCGGGGCCTGGTAAAGGCAAATGACCACCTTTCGATTTCGCCTGGAGAAAGTGCTGGCCTGGCGCCATACGCAACTCGAGTTGGAGGAGGCCAAGTATCAACAGCAAACGCGCGTTGTGGCCGAACTGGATCGTCAGAACGCGCAGTGGGATGCCGTGAAACAGGGTGCCGAAGTGCAGGTCCGTGGATGGGTTCCTCTGCTGGGCGGCGATCTCGCCTCCCTGGAGGACTTTCGCTCTCACGTCCGCGCTCAGAAGAAACAGCTCACGCTGCGGATTACTGAGGAACGGCGCCGCTTGGAAGCGCAACAAAGAGCCGTATTGGAGGCGCGCCGGCAATGCGAGTTGCTGGAACGCTTAAAGCAGCGCCGCTTGGAGGAATGGCAAGCCGCCGCCAACAAAGAGATCGAAGAACTCGGCGCCGAGTCGTATCTCTCGAGCATTTCACGGCAACGCAGCTGATCTCACAAGGGAATCCGGTGCTTCTCTATAATTGAGGGATGACTCCCGAGACGCTATCCGAAACCATCATTCCTCCGGTTCCGCTAACGGTCGAAGGGGCCAGTGTGCTTCACCAGATGATGCGGTTCCGGTGGCCCGCCTGGCGCGCCCTTTCGGCCGAGAGCCGCGCAACGATTCTCGAAGAGGCCATCAACTCCGTAACACTGGGAGGCATGGCCGAGCCGGCCGGCGGCCGGCAGACGGCGTTGTATTCGCTCCTCGGCCACAAGGGCGATCTTCTCTTCGTCCATTTCCGGCGGACCTTTGAGGAACTCAACTCGGCGCAAAGGCATCTGGCGCGGCTGCGCTTGAGCGATTACCTCGAACCCACGGCATCATACGTATCCGTGGTCGAGCTCGGTCTTTATGACTCCACCGCTAAGGTGTATTCCGGTCTCGCCGCGCGCGGCATTCCGGCGCATTCGGAGGAATGGAACCAGGAGATCGAAGCGGTGCTCGAGCGGCAGCGGCAGGCGATGGCGCCTCGTCTGTGGCCGGAGATCCCAGCGGCCAAATACATCTGCTTCTACCCCATGGATCGAAAGCGCGGCGAAGCCGTCAACTGGTACCGCGAGTCTATGCAGGAACGCCAGCGCATGATGCACGAGCACGGCATGATAGGGCGCCGGTATGCCGGGGACGTGCGCCAGATCATCACCGGCTCTATAGGCTTTGACGATTGGGAGTGGGGCGTCGATCTATTCGCCGAAGATCCGCTGGTCTTCAAGAAGCTGATCTACGAAATGCGGTTCGACGAAGTGAGCGCGGTATATGCGCTATTCGGCACGTTTTACGTCGGCGTCCGCACGCCGTTAGCTGACCTCGCCGCTGTTTTGGAGCCGTAACCGGCATACCAGCGGTAACCGGGTGCGCATCATGACCGGCAGGTCCACCCGTCAAAGGGCTCCAGCAGCTCCGCTACCTAACCCAACGATGCACCACCCGTCCCGACCCTTACGATCCCCCCCACTGTTCTTCGAGCAGCCGCGAGTATTCTCCCGAAGCGTAAACCTCAAAACGAAAATTCGCCGGCATAATCTTACGGTGCGCCTGTAACTCCAGGTATGACCGGAACATAGCATCCGCGAAATGATGGTAGCTGGTCAGAAACTGTGCGGTCAGCAAATCAAATTTCGGCGGCTCTGTGAAAACCGAGTACAACCCTATGCCCCGCGCGAACACCGAAGCGTAGTCGGACACCCCCCAGGCCAATAGCTTCGACCTCACGTTTTCCGGGGGCTGCTCGGTGAGCAGGCCGGCAAAGCTCTGCAGCCGAATCTCCAAGTTCCGCAATTCCGCGGTGCTCTCCACAAACTCCTGGCACTGTTCGAGCCAGCGCGCCACATCCTTTCCCAGAAAGAACAACATGCGGACCTCCGCATAGCGGCCCCCCAACAGGCGGCGCTTCAGTTCGTCCGGGTCGGAACCGTCGCCCGGCATCAAACCCGAGAGCATAAGAGCAGCCTTGGAACTCTCGAGCAAAGTGCTGGGCGGCACCCGCTCGTTAAACGGGTGAAGGATCAGAGGCGGCAGTTCCCAAAGGCCGTTTAAGGCGGCGGTAGTCAGTGACATTGGCTCCAACATTATTATCGTCCGGTTGGGCAAAAGCATTAGAGACGTTCGCAATTTCGCGGTCTGCCCGCCGTCTCACCGCGCAGCAGGGCGGAAGCTGTTCACAAGAGTGGCCGACAGGATTAATGCTCCGCCGGCAAGTGCCCAGGGGCCGGGCCGCTCGCCGTGCACCAGCCACGTCCACACCGGGTTCATCACCGGTTCTAACAGGAGCACGGCAGTCGCCTCGAATGCCGGCACATGGGGAATAGCCCGGGCCACGAAGATATACGCCAGCCCGATTTGGACTACACCCAGATAAAGGATCACGGCCCAATTCAGGGGGCCCAGGTTCCCGGCCGGCAGCGCCCAGGGCAAGGCGGCCAGAAACGCGAAAATGTTGCCCAAGGCGATGGGCGCCAAAGCCGCCCCTGCTCCCCCGCCCCCTACCCATCGCAAACCCATCAATGTAAAGGCCCAGGTCATGCCGGAGGCCACGCCGATCAGATTCCCGCGATGGGGATCGGGGGCCGTCTCGAGCGGGTGTTCCGCTCCCAGGAAAAATAAGGCCATCCCGGCGGCGACCGCGGCTCCGTAGATCAGATCACGGCCGCGTACAGGTTCCCGCAGCAACCAAGGAGCGAGCAACAGAACATAGAGCGGAGCGGTCGATTGCAGGAAAATAGCATTGGCCGAGGTGGTAAGCCGGTTCGCCAGCACGAAAAGGATCAACGTCGCCGCATAGGCCGCAGCCACCGGGACCATGCGCCACGACCAGCCGCGCCTGGATTCGGGCATTCTGGCCAGCAGCAGAATGCCCGCAATTCCCGAACGCAAGCCGGCTACTTGCCACCCGCTCAATGTTGCGGCTTTGATCGCGGCGCCGCCGGTCGAAAATAGCAGCGCCGCAACAATCAGGTCAATGCGGTACCGCGAGGTCTCGCCGCGTCCTAGCGTCCGGGCCCGGCGAGAAGAGGACGGGGTCACTTCACGGCATCGGCCGCGTGAACCGCGTCGCTCGCGTCAACTGCATCGGCATCCACCGTATCAGCCGCAGGAACCGCACCCGCCCCATCAACCGGACCGGCCGCGTCAACGGCATCCGCCGCATGATACGAACTGCGAACCAGCGGGCCGGCTTCCACATGCGTGAACCCCATCTGCCGGCCGGCCTGCCGGAACCAGCCGAATTCCTCCGGCGAGACGTAACGAACGATAGGCAGATGCTTAGCCGAGGGGCGAAGATACTGGCCTAAGGTGAGAATGTCTACCTGGTGCGCCCGCAAATCGCGCATCACCTCCACCACCTCCTCCTGTGTTTCGCCCAGCCCCAGCATCATGCCCGACTTGGTCGGACACCGCGGCGCAAGCTGCTTGGCATGGGCCAGCAGTTCGAGCGAGCGCTCATACCGCGCTCCCAGGCGAACCTGCCGGTATAGGCGAGGCACGGTTTCTGTATTGTGATTCAACACGTCGGGCCGCGCGTCCATCACCATCTCGAGCGCCTCACGAGAACCTTGAAAATCGGGGATGAGGACCTCCACCCCGCAGCCAGGAACCCGTTGACGAATCGCCTGGATCGTAAGGGCGAACAGTTCTGCGCCTCCGTCCTTGCGATCGTCCCGGTTCACGCTCGTAATTACCGCGAAGCGCAGACCCATCGCGGCAACAGCTTCCGCCACCCGCTCCGGTTCGTCGTAGTCTACCGGCAGGGGCGGGCCTTTTTCTACCGCGCAGAACCCGCACCGCCGGGTACAAACGTTCCCGAGAATCATAAACGTCGCGGTGCGCTGGTTCCAGCACTCGCCAACATTGGGGCAAGCCGCACTCTCGCAAACCGTATGCAGGCGCAGCCGGCGGATCAGATCCTTCAGCTCGTGGTAATTCTCTCCCGCCGGTGCGGGAGCACGCAGCCATTTGGGACGTTCCAGAGGAGAGGCTATTGAGACAAGCACTACCCTCATTGTAGCGGCCGGTCTGCCGCTGCCATCGCTCCCCGGGGCGTGAGACACGTAACCGCAGCCGAACAGGGCCGTATGATGTTACACAAGCTGAACGGCATCGCTGTTAACAAAACGCCTTCGGGCTGCGAAACTCGGAATCAGGGGGAAATCCATGCCAGACAAACCAGAAGGTCCGCAGCAGCTCCTGATCGAGGAACTGCAGGATATGTATGACGTCGAGAAGCAGCTTATCCGTGCCCTTCCTAAAATGGCCAAAGCGGCGTCGGATGAAGAGCTCGGAAACGCGCTTCGGGAACACTTGGAGGTGACCAAGGGCCAGATGCAGCGCTTGGAGAAGGTGTTCGAGTCGCTGGATTTGCGGGCGCGCAGCAAACCTTGCAAAGGAATGAAAGGCATCGTCGAAGAGGGGCAAGAGACGATGGCGGAGGACCGCGAGCCCGTCCTGATGGATACCGCGATTACTGCTGCCGGCCGCCGAGTCGAGCATTACGAAATGGCGGGTTACGAGGCTTTACGGGACATGGCTCGTCAACTGGGCTTAAAGGATGCCGCCCAGATGATTGAAGAGACTCTCCGCGAAGAGATACAGGCCGATAAACTACTGGCTCAAATCGCAAAGCGCCTGCTCAAGGAGGCCGGTACTGCGCAGGGGTCGAAAGGCTCTGAAGAAAAGGGGCAGCGGTCCAAAGGCTCGAGCTCACGCGGTTCGTCCCAAGGGGGAGCCGGCGCCTCGAAGAAGAAGTCCGGTTCCAGCCGCCAGAAAAATTCCGCAGCAAAGGGGAGCAGTCACTCGGGGCATCCGCTCACTGATCACGAAGAGATCCGCCAGTGGGCCGAGGAACGGGGCGCACAGCCTTCTTGCGTAAAAGGAACCGGCAGTAAGGATGACACCGGCATGATCCGGCTGGACTTTCCCGGGTACTCCGGCGCGGAATCCCTCCAGGCTATCGAATGGGACGAATGGTTCGAAGAGTTCGATAAGCGAAACCTGGCTCTCATCGTGCAAGATACGACCGCCGGCGGGCAGCAGAGCAACTTCAATAAGCTGGTCAGCCGGGACAACGTCCAGGAACGCGGCGGTTCGAACAGCCGCAGCGCCCGTTAACCCGCCGTATAGGTTTGGCGCCTGGGAACTTCGCGCGGCCATCCGGAGTCTATTTGCACAAGGGACCCAATCCCTGATAGTGTTAGGGCGACGGATGGCGAGCGACATGGGAGAGTACCGGTGGCTGCGGTAATCTTCGACCTGAACTCGGAAGCGTCGGGGGATGGCAAAGACGAACTTCTGGTAGAATCCCTGCGCGCCGGTTCCGAGCAGGCCTACGAAGAGTTACTCGCGCGATTTCAGCAGCCTGTATATACGTTGGCCGTGCGCCTCCTGGGCAATCAGGCGGAAGCCTACGACGTCGTCCAGGAGGTCTTTCTAAAAGTCTTCCGCAACATCGAGAATTTTCGAGGGCAAAGCAGCCTGAAGACTTGGATCTACCGGATTACGGTCAACGAGGCTCACAACGCGCGGCGTTGGTTCTCCCGCCACCGCCGGCAGGAAGTAGAACTGGACACCGAGCCCGAGCAGAGCCGGAACTGGATAGAGACGATTCCGGACACCGGCCGTTCTCCCTTTGAGCTAACGCTCGATCACGAACGCGTGGGAATGATCGAAACCGCACTCGAACGTATCAACCCCGTGTTTCGGGCGGCCGTGGTGTTGAGGGACATCACGGATTTAAGTTACGAAGAGATAGCGGATGTCCTGTGTGTGTCCCTCGGAACCGTGAAATCAAGGATTTTGCGTGGACGGGAAGCTCTACGCGAACAGCTGACGGGCGACCTGAAATCCGCGCACCCCTTGCGTTTGGTGCCGACCACGGCAGAGTGACATGTATGAGCTGTGAAAGCGTGCGAGAACAGATTTCCACCCATGTCGACGGTATGCTCGATGCCGCCGAGCGCAAGCAGCTAGTGGCTCACTTGGGGTCCTGTCCATCTTGCGCCGCCCGCCTCAAATCCACCAAGGAGCTGCGTGCCGGTTTGCGGCAAATGGAAGTGCCGCGGGTTCCTGCCGCATTGGCGGTTCAGCTCCAGGTTTTAGCTTCCCATGAACGCTCCCGCCGGGTTTCAGGCACAGGTTTCAAAGGCTGGCTAAGGCACTGCGGCGATCGCATCCGGTTGAGCTTCGATAACCTGATGCGGCCTCTGGCCTTACCCCTTGCCGGCGGCCTCCTTTCGGCCATGCTGCTGTTTGGCGTCTTGGTTCCCACCCTAAGTTTCCGTCACGAGAAGACCAGCGAACCGCCTCTTTCCTTCACCGAACCCTACGGACTGGTAGTGAACTGGACCGAAAATCTTCCGCGCCTCGAGCCTGTGGACGCCGAAGTCTCGAGCGACGACAACGTCGTCGAGCTAACCATCGACGATGCCGGTTGCGTGGCCGATTATAACGTGCGTCAGGGCCAACTGACGCCCGAGATGCTCAGCATTATCAAGTGGTCCAGCTTCACGCCCGCGATGTTTTTCGGTAGACCCACCTGGGGCAAGAAACTCATCGTGATCCCTCAACGCCGGCGCAACGCGAGGGGTTGATCGCGCGCCAAAAACTCGGGCAGCACTTTCTCATTCGCGGCTCCATACTCGAACGTATCGCCCGAGCCGCCTGCATCGATTCTCCCGGGATCATCATCGAGATCGGTCCCGGCCGCGGCGCGCTTACAGAAAAGCTCCTTGAGCGAGCCGGACGGGTGATCGCGGTGGAACTGGACCCGTTCCTAGTGGAGCACCTCAGCCGCAAATTTCACGGCGAGCCTCGTCTCGAAATCCGCCGCCAGGATGTACTCCAGAGCGATTGGAACGAGTGGGGCCGCGCACCCATCGCCGGCAATCTCCCTTATTACATCAGCTCGCCGATCTTGGAAAGAACCGCTCGCCTGCGCCCGGCGCGCGCCGTATTTCTACTGCAGAAAGAAGTGGCGGAGCGAGTAGTAGCCAAGCCGGCGAGCAGAGAGTATGGACTTCTGACCGTCCAGGTTGGATTCTGGATGGACGCGCGGCTTCTATTCGAAGTAAAGCCCGCGGCCTTTCACCCGCCGCCGAAGGTAGATTCCGCCGTAGTGTTGTTGGAGCCCCGGCGGGAGCCCGTCCCAGTGGACGATCCGGATCGATTTCTGGAGTTTGTGGCCCGGAGTTTCCGGCACAAGCGGAAAACCATACGCAACAATTTAGCCGAAGTGTTTGGGAGGGAATTGATCGATAACTGGCCCGAAGCGCCGCTCCGGGCCGAACAGATCTCCATCGAGCAATTTGCCGAGATGTATCGCCGCTTAAATGCATTGCGGCCGCAAAATTCCTAAAGTTCTGCCCGCCGGGCCGAAGAGAGCAGTATGGACGCTTTCATCCGGCACGCAGAACAGATCCTGGAAACGGCAGTCGAGGCGCAAGCGTGCGGCACACCGGAATATCTGATCGCGGTGTCCGCGAACGGCCCGATCCGAGTCATTTCCGAGACCGCGGGCTGGTCGTTGGCGGCGTTATCGGCGGATTCCGGCGCCACAGCCGTTTATAAGATTGCACGCCGTCTGAACCGGATCGTCGTCGAAGGATGGTCCGCAGGGCGGACCTGCATGCTCAGCCAAGAATTAACCAAGCCCGCTCGCTCCCGCCCTGTGGGAACTGTGCAGATGGCCTTAGCGCCGCTCGGGTGGTTAGCGTAATCCCTATTTGCCGACCAGGTGCTGCAGGTCGCGGTTATTCTCCTGGCAAATGTATTCGAGCAATTCCTGGCCAGGCGCCCAGGTAGCAGTAGTGACTACGGTCCAGGGCTTGGTGTAGTAGTCGGGATCATCAATCGTGGCTTCCACTCGTAGCGTATTGGAATCCGGCCGGGTGTATTTCTCGATTACGTGCAACTTCTCGCCATGCGGGTGTCCTGCGGCATCGAGCCAGGTACGCTCGTTCATGCCCACGGTGTCAACCACTAATGTATCTCCCTCCCAGTGGCCTATGGCATCGCCGAGGTAGGTCGGATTCGGATCTTTGGGGTGCTGCCGGCCGTCCATCCAAATCAGCCGCCACACGTGCGCGCCGCCTTCGTAAATAAAGAGGATGCGGTCAGCCAACTGATAAATCTGCGTCGGGTACGGGGTGTACATCATGCGCGGAACGCCTGGAGGCAGGCAGAACCCTTCGGGATCATCTTTAGAATGACTTTCGGTGCGGCTGTCGAAAATCTTTTTGGCCGCGGCAGTAAACGGGACATCGATCACACCACCTTCCGGCGTCTTGCCCTGTTTTTGCATATCGACGATGTAGGGCACCTGCCACATCCCCTTGCCGCCGAAATCCGGTTTGCCGGAATTCACTCCCAACAACGGATTTTCAGGCAAACGCGGCGTGGGCCCAGCCGGGGGCAGGTTACGCCCACGGCCCGCGCGTCCGCCTCGCCCTCCCGCTTGGTCCTGACTTGCCGGCGCTTCCTGGCCGGGAGCCGGGGCCGGCGTCAAGACCACAAGGGCCAAACCGGCAGCGCTTAATGCCAATACTTTCATCTTTTCTCTCCTAGGGAACCGACGGGCACACACGCCCTCTTGAGGTAAATGATATCTCGTAACGTAGGCGTCTGCCGTACTCCGGACGGTTACATGGGAAAATGGAAACCCGGAGAAACTGATGGAACAACGGAAGATCGGTTCGCTGAACGTGTCGCTGGCGGGACTGGGCTGCAACAATTTCGGCTGGAGAATTGGTCCGGAACAGTCGGCCGCCGTCGTCGATGCGGCCCTGGACGCCGGCATCAACTTCTTTGATACTGCCGACGTTTATGGAGCCGGGGCCAGCGAAGAATTTCTAGGCAAGGCCTTGGGGCCGCGCCGCAAGACCATACTCATAGCCACCAAATTCGGCATCCAGACGGAGCGCTTTGCAGGCGGCGCTAAGCCCGAATACATCCGGCAAGCGATCGACGGCAGCCTCAGCCGGCTGAACACAGATTATGTCGACCTCTATCAGCTTCATAAGCCCGATCCCAACACGCCCATCGCAGACACGTTGGGAGCGTTGGATGATTTAGTGCGCGCCGGCAAAGTTCGCGAGATCGGTTGCTCGAACTTCTCCGCTGACCAATTGCGCGAGGCGTCTGCCGTCGCCGCTCCCGGTGCGGCACGTTTCGCCAGCGTACAAAATGAGTACAGTCTTCTGCAGCGTGAGCCGGAAACCGAGGTCCTGCCGGAGTGTGTACGCCAAGGCATAGCCCTCATCCCTTACTTTCCTCTCGCTAATGGACTGCTCACGGGGAAATACCGGCTCGGCCGGCCGATCCCAGCTGGGAGCCGCGCCGAAGCGGGTTTCGGTCCCAAGGTATTTACCGACGAAAACCTGGCTTTGGTAGAGAACCTGATCCGCTTTACCGAATCGCGACGCCACACAATCCTGGAATTGGCCGTTTCGTGGCTGGCCGGTCAGCCCGCGGTGGCTTCCGTGATCGCGGGCGCAAAGACAGCCGAACAGGTGAAAGCGAACGCGGCTGCCATGGCCTGGAAGTTGAGCGAGCCGGAAATGGCCGAGGTCCGGCAGATCCTAGCACCGCGGAAATGATCCGGCGCAGTGCGGCGCGGCCTGCCGAAAAGGGCATGCTATAGTGATTTTTCGGCTTTTGTCCGCCATACTGGCTTAACGGAAATCCATGAAAATTCATGAGTATCAGGCCAAAGCCCTGTTGGCCCAATACCACGTTCCTGTGCCTCGCGGAGAAGTAGTTTTCAGTGTCGAGGAGGCGCGGGCCGCCGCGGAAAAGATCGGCGGCAGTGTTGTCGTGAAGGCTCAGATCCATGCAGGCGGGCGCGGCAAAGGCGGAGGGGTGAAAGTAGCGGCCAATGCGACGGAAGCTGCCGATATCGCCAAAAAGATGCTGGGCATGACGCTGGTGACTCATCAGACCGGGCCCGAGGGCCGGGTGGTCGAGCGGCTGCTGGTCGAGGAGACGCTGCCGATCAGCCGCGAGTTGTACCTCGGCATCGTGCTCGACCGCGTGCAGGGGAAGCCTATATTCATGGCCTCGGCAGCGGGTGGTATGGAGATTGAAGAAGTAGCCGCAAAAACGCCCGAGCTGATCCTTAAAGAAGCTTTGGAGGATGGCGGCCTCGCCCAATTTCAGGCCCGAAAGTTGGCCTTCGGGATGGGCATTCCCGGACCCAGCACGAACGCCGCGGTTGCCGCCATGACCGCATTGGCTAAGGCCTATACGGCGACCGACGCTTCGCTGGCGGAGATCAATCCATTCATCCTCACGCAGGACGGTAAGGTGTACGCGCTCGATGCCAAGATCAACTTTGACGATAACGCTCTCTTCCGCCACAAAGATCTTCTCGAGTTGCGCGATACGAACGAAGAAGATCCCCTCGAAGTGGAAGCGTCCAAGTTTGGCCTGAACTACATCAAGCTGGACGGAACAGTGGGATGTATGGTAAACGGCGCCGGATTGGCCATGGCCACCATGGACATCATTAAGTATGCCGGAGGCAGCCCCGCGAATTTCTTGGACGTGGGCGGCGGCGCGAACGCGGAGCAGGTGAAGAATGCGCTCCGTATCCTGCTTGCCGATAAAAATGTGCGGGCGGTGCTGATCAACATCTTCGGCGGTATTTTGCGGTGTGACACTCTGGCCAACGGCGTCGTGGCGGCCGCGCGCGATCTGAAGATTTCGGTGCCCATCGTGGTGCGGATGGAAGGGACCAACGTGGAGCAGGGCCGGCAGATTCTCTTGGACTCGGGCTTCAATTTCACCGTCGGAACCGACATGCGCGACGCGGCGGAAAGGGTCGTCAAACTGGCTGCGCGGTAAGGGAGACCATGAGCGTACTGGTAGACAAAAATACGCGCCTGATCGTCCAGGGCTTCACAGGCAGGGAGGGCACCTTTCACGCGCAGCAGGCAATTGCATACGGGACCAACGTGGTCGGCGGAGTCACTCCGGGCAAGGGCGGCTCTACACATCTCGACCGCCCCGTGTTCGACACGGTTGCCGAGGCGGTGAAAGCTACCGGCGCGAATGTTTCCGTTATTTTCGTGCCGCCGCCGTTCGCCGCCGATGCCATCATGGAGGCCGCCGACTCCGGACTGCCCCTCGTGGTCTGCATCACCGAGGGCATCCCTGCGCTCGATATGGTGCGTGCCTGGGAATTCCTCGAGGGCCGGCAAACGCGGCTGATCGGACCGAACTGTCCCGGCGTGATTTCCCCAGGCAAATGCAAAATCGGAATCATGCCCGGCCACATCCATAAAGAAGGACATGTCGGCGTGGTGTCTCGCTCGGGCACGTTGACTTACGAGGCAGTAGGACAGTTGAGCGGCCTAGGCATCGGCCAGTCCACCTGTATCGGCATCGGCGGGGATCCGATCATCGGTACAACTCATGTGGACGCGCTGAAGCTGTTCCATGAAGATCCGGACACGCATGTCATCGTGATGATCGGGGAGATCGGCGGCAACGCCGAAGAGACCGCCGCGGCTTATGTGAAGGCTCATGTGAAGAAGCCTGTCATCGGCTTTATTGCCGGGCAGACCGCGCCTCCGGGGAGGCGCATGGGTCACGCGGGCGCAATCATTTCAGGAGGGTCCGGCAAAGCTTCCGACAAGATTCAGGCTATGGAGGAGGCCGGCATCACTGTTTGCGCTTCTCCGGCCGAAATAGGAGAAAAGGTGAAGAGCCGCTTATGAGCGTGGAGCGCACGTTTTCCATTATCAAACCGGATGCCGTGGCCGCGGGCCGCTCCGGGGCCATACTCGCGATGATTGAAGAGGCCGGTTTCCGCATTCTGGCGCTGCGGATGACGAAGCTTACGGCCACGCAGGCGCGGGCCTTCTACGCCGTGCACCAGGCCCGCCCCTTCTACGAGGGTTTGGTGAAGTTCATGACCGAAGGGTCCATTGTGGTAATGGCTCTCGAGCGGGAAGGCGCCATCGCAAAACTGCGCGAAGTGATGGGCGCAACCAACCCGGCCAACGCTGCCGAGGGCACGATCCGCAAACGCTACGCCACCGATATCGAGCGCAACGCCATCCACGGCTCCGACGCCGCGGAGACCGCGGAAACGGAACTGCGGTTCTTCTTTACCACCGCGGAGCTCCTTTAAGCGGCGCCATCCGATCTGTTACCGTTACGGTTCGTGAGGGCGCGGCCGTTGTTCGGCGGCTAAAAGGAAACAGCGATGGAAACCATATCAGAAAAACAGCACGCACACGAACTCCTTGAGCGGCTGCCGCCTTCTCAGATGGCTACCGTTATCCGCTTTCTGGAATTCATGCTGCTCGATCCGGTCGCCCGCGCAGTGGTAACCGCGCCGCCCGATGACGAGCCCGTGACTGAGCAGGACCGCCGACGCTTTCACGAGGGCCAGACCTGGTTCGGGCAACGCGGCGGTAAGGGCATCTCCATGGCGGACGTGCTGGCCGAGTTCGATCTCACGGCGGAGGATCTTCCCCAACCTCCGGATGACATGCCCTAGTGCCGCGTTACGGCATTGAATGGCTGGATCAACGGCGAAGCTATGCGGCGGCTGGGACTCTGAGCAGGAACAACGACAAGGGCACGCCCCCGAATCACCTCATGCATCCCGGCAAATGGAAGGCGGACCCTGCAGATTGCCTCGGGCAAGGGAGCGCCATCCAACTAGTTCCGCCCCCCCCAGCCCCCGCCGCGCCCGCCGGCGCCCATCCCG
>JAFAWA010000354.1 GCA_019242155.1 Terriglobia bacterium
GCCCAAATTGATGCTGGAAATCCTGGATAACAGCGCGGCCAAATCGGGGCTGATCAGCTTCAAGGCGCCATACGTCTTCCGCGGCGACTTTCAGCCGGCCTTCTCCGTAAAATGGATGAGCAAGGACATCGGACTGATGGTCGATTCCGGAAAAGAGCTCGGTGTACCGTTACTTTTGACCGCTCTGACGGATCAAATTTTTCAGGCGGCAATCGCCCAAGGCCATGGCGAGGAAGATATCTGCTCTACAATCAAAGTCTTAGAACATACCGCTCAGGTTCAGGTCCGGGCAAAATAAAAATACAGATTTTTGTTGCTTCCAAAAACGGAATCTATTAATATTGGAAGTAAGCCGGGGAGGCAACTCCCACCAAAGCGAGACTAACCTCTAAAAAAAAAGACCCCTGAAGCAATCCTCCCCGGCGCCCGAAAGGGTAATTCTCGCTCACGCGCCAACACCCCAGCCGAAATCTGAAGGTTCCACACTCAGGTTTAGACCATCCACCCTCATGTCGCTGCGGGAGTCCTTCGCGCCCCATGTTAGTATAGAGGGTACGTCTCAAAGCGCCTACCGATGAAAACGCTCACTGTTCTGGGTTCGACGGGGTCCATCGGCACCCACTCTCTTGATGTACTCAGACGCGACCGTGAGGGTTACCAGGTGTACGCTCTCGCGGCCGGGCGAAATACGGACCTGTTGGCCACTCAGATCGCGGAGTTTCGACCGGCTGTCGCTATAGTTGCCACCGACGAGGTGCGTAGCCGCCTGTGCGAGCAGCTTACCGCCATTAACGTCCCAAAACCCCGCTGGCCGGAGCTCCATTGGGGAAATTCGGCCCTGGTCGCAGCCGCTAGAGCCCCACAGGTGGACGTGGTAATTTCCGCCATAGTCGGTGTCGCCGGTCTCGAAGCGACGTTTGAGGCAGTCTGCAGAGGGAAACGCGTAGGTCTTGCTAATAAAGAAGTGCTGGTTGCGGCAGGACGGCTCGTAATGGATGCCGTTTCGCGTTATGGGGCGGAGTTGCTACCGATTGATAGTGAGCATAACGGCGCACATCAATGCCTGCGGGCCGGCAAACCTGAAGAAGTGCACAAGCTGATTCTCACGGCCTCCGGCGGTCCTTTTCGTAATACTCCCTGGCCCGATCTGGCCCTGGTTACCCCGCAACAAGCGTTACAGCATCCCACCTGGCGCATGGGCGACCGCATCACCATAGATTCGGCCACCCTGATGAACAAAGGATTCGAAGTGATCGAGGCCTGCTGGTTATTCGGATTGCCCGTTCACCAAGTGGAAGTGGTTATCCATCCTCAATCGACGGTGCATGCCCTCGTGGAATATAAGGATGGCAGTGTACTTGCGCAGGTCTGTGCGACGGACATGCGAATGCCCATCCAGTACGCGCTCACCTATCCCGACCGGTTTGAGGCTCCTGTGCCGAAGCTGAGCTGGGCCGACGCACGGAAATGGGAGTTTTACCCGCCGGATCTGGAGCGATTTCCGCTCTTGAAGCTGGCCTACGAGTGCCAAGCCGCGGGCGGGTCGGCAACCTGTTGCTTAAACGCGGCGGATGAGGTCGCGGTGGCAGCGTTCTTAGGAGGAAAAATCGGATTTCTCACTATTTACGAAATAGTTCGGGAGACGCTCTCAAAAGTACCGGTGCGTCGGCCTGAGACAATTAGCGATGTTCTCGAAATCGACCGCCAGTCCCGTGGTGTGGCGCGTGAGTTAGTCGCGGCACGCATGAACCGGGACGCGGTTACGGCTTAACAATATGCAAGTTTTAGAAAACGTTCTGTGGTGGCTCGTCCTGATCGGGGTAATGATCCTGATCCATGAGTTGGGGCACTTTTGGGCCGCACGCTTCTTTGATGTAAGGGTGGAGACCTTCAGCTTCGGTTTCGGCCCCCGCCTTTTTGGTTTCCGCCGCGGCGAGACCGACTACCGCTTCTCCGTTCTGCTCTTCGGCGGCTACGTGCGTATGGCCGGGGAACAGCCCAGTGACGAGACCGTGACCGACCCGCGAGGTTTCCTTGCCAAACCTCGTTGGCAGCGGGCCATCATTGCCTTTGCCGGACCTTTCATGAACATGGTCTTAGCGGTAGGCCTGTTGACCGGGCTGTTCATGGTCAAGTACCAAAAAGTGGCGGACTCTGACATGGAGGCGGTGATCGGCCATGTGACTGCGAATTCTCCCGCAGCGAAAGCCGGACTTCAGGATGGGGATCGCATTGTTAAGCTCGACAGCAAAAAGAATCCGACTTGGGAAGATGTCGACCTGAAGCAGATCTCGAGCGCAAACCAGCCCTTGTATCTCACCATCGAACGAAACGGCAAACGGTTCGATACCGCGGTAATTCCCACCTTAAGCGAAACCACGGGGGCCGGCTATGTCGGATGGGATGAGCGGGGCGAAGTGCAGCTCGCCGCTATCGAGCCGGGATACCCCGCCGAGAAGGCCGGACTCAAGAAAGGCGACCTGCTGATTTCGGTCGGCGGGCAGCCGATCCATTCTGTCTCCAAGTTTCAGGAATTAACGCGAAACAGCGGCGGGAAGCCGATTCAGATTGAGTTTCAACGGGACGGTCAAAGTCGGACCGTTACCGTGCAGCCGGTTTACGCCAAGCTGGATGGGCCGGCCCGCTGGATGATCGGCGTGGGGCCGCAGCAGAAACTCCATGTGATCACCACCCGGCTCTCCCTTCCGCAGGCCGTCGCCGAGTCGGTTCGGGAAAACAGCAGGGGCGCGCTGCTTTTCGGACAGGTCATCAAAGGAATCGTCCAGCGCAGTGTATCGGCGAAAATCATCACCGGCCCTATAGGAATCGCGCAACTTTCGGGCGAAGCGGCTCGCGAAGGGCCAAGCGCGTTCGTTATGCTGATGTCGATGGTCAGTCTCCAACTGGCCATTCTCAACCTTCTACCTATCCCGATTTTCGACGGTTTTACGATCCTGACCCTCGCAGTAGAGATGATCATGCAGCGAGATCTCAGCCTGAACGTAAAGGAAGCCCTCTTCCGGGTCGGTTTTGTATTTATCATGATGCTGCTGGCATTTGTGATTTACAACGACATTTCGAAGATCCTGCCGGCCGGTTAAATTTGGGTCGAAGTGACGCTGCATCCTTCGGCTCCTCCGGTTCATCTGGTAAGCTGATCCCTTGGCAGTGCAATGTAGCTGTATCCGCCAGACCGACTTCGCTCACGTGACCGCGATCCTCGCGGATTCCCTCTATCATCCGGAACGCACTTCCCGCTTTTATTGGAACCGGGCGCATGATTTCGAAGCGGCCTTGGATGCGGCTAAAGAAATCGACTTCCCGGCGAGTAAGCGCGCCGCACTGATCACGGCCCTCGAGGTCGAAAATTCGGGCAACCCTCTGCTTGCGAAGCTGGCGCAGCCCGGAACCGTCGCGGTGCTCACGGGCCAACAGGTCGGGCTCTTTTGCGGTCCGGCTTACACGATTTACAAGGCGTTAAGCGCGGTGAAGCTGGCGGAAATGCTGACCGCCCAAGGCGTTTCCGCGGTGCCGGTATTTTGGCTCGCAACCGAAGATCACGACTTCGCCGAGGTAAACCACACCTGGGTCTTTGACGGTGACCATCATCGTTTGAAACTGGAGATGCGGCGGCCCAGCACAGGGCAGCCGGTCGGGGACGTGATCTTGGACGCTCCGCCTGTGGGAGAGCTTCGCTCCTATTTGCAAGTTCTCCCCTACGGCGAACACGTTGCGGATTGGGTGGAACAGAGCTACCAACCGGGTCGCACCTTGGGTCAGTCCTTCGGCAAACTGCTAAGTCTCCTTCTGTCCGGTTTCCCCATACTCCAAGTGAATCCGCTCCTGCCGGCCTTCCGGGAACTGGCCGCTCCGTATTTGCGGGGCGCTGTCGAGGCCGGTCCCCAACTGGCGGCGCGCGTCCTGGACCGAAACCGTGAACTGGCGGCTGCCGGCTATCACGCACAGGTTCATGTGGAGGATCAGACCTCCTTTGTGTTCCTTCTGGAGAATGGAAAGCGCCACGCGCTACGGCGCCACGAGGATATTTACACGCTGAACGGCAGGCGGTTCACGGCGCAGGAACTGATGGATCGAGCTTCATCGCTCTCGCCGAACGCGCTGCTGCGGCCCGTGGTTCAGGATTCCATGCTGCCCACCGCCGCGTTTATCGCGGGCCCCTCCGAATTGGCTTACCTGGCCCAATCGGAAGTCGTGTACCGGACTCTTCTGGGCCGCATGCCCGCAATTTTGCCCCGCTCCGGTTTCACATTACTGGATGCCCGGAGCCAGAAACTTTGGCTGCGCTACGGCCTTACGCTGCCGGACTTCATTCACGGCGAGGAGATTGTGCGCGAGCGCATCGCCCAGCGGTTAGTTCCCCCGGCTTTAAACGGCGCATTGCAACAGACAACGCAGACCGTGGAGACCGGGCTCGAGTCTTTTGAGCAGCACGTAGCGGCCTTCGATCCAACGCTCGCGGCGGCGCTCACGCGCAGCGGCCGGAAGATCCGCTATCAACTCGAAAAGATGGGCCGAAAGATCGGCAACGAGGCTCTCAGGCGGGATGCGCGCGCCTCCCAAGACGCGGCTTCACTCTATAATCTGGTGTTTCCCGACCGGCATCCGCAGGAACGCTTGTATTCGATTCTTCCCTTTGTTGCCAAGTTTGGAACCGATTTAGTGGAGCAACTCTACCAGGCCGTGGACCCCAACTGCCCCGACCATCGCTTAGTGGTGATTTGAGCCTCAGGCCGGGCTATTGGATGGCCGGGCGGTTTTGCTCGTTCAAAACCAAGCCATCGAAGATCGCGAGCACCTGCTTGCGATAGGTATATAAGCGCTCGAGGTTTTGCCGGAAAGAGGCTTCAAAATCCGGGGCTCTCATCCACTTATCCACCACGGCACGAGGTACATCGATGTCCTGGCGTAAGGCGTCGATGTCGTGGCCGCGCAGGAAAAGTCCGTAAAAGAAGGCCGCCTCGCGTTGCGGCGCCAAAGGGTCGAATTCATCTCTCGCCGTCATAAATACTCAGCGAAAGAGCCAGTATACCGACCACTGCATCCGCACGGCAAGTCCGATTTATATTCGGCCTGCTACTATAGCCGAGGAGGAGTTCACAAGCTTTGCCTACAGTGATCGCGTCGCCTGCCCGGGTCGAAGCCGCGGGGACCAAGCCGAAGTTGATAGATGAATATGTCGGAAGAGTTAATTCAGGCACGGCGGAGGTGAGCGTCGCTCACATGCGCAGCCCAGCGGGATGGCAGGAGTCGGGACAAACTCCGGAGTTCGACGAGTTTACGGTAGTTTTGCGAGGCACACTCCGAGTGGAGCACGCCCGTGGCTCGCTCGATGTGGAGGCCGGACAGGCCGTAATCGCGCATCGCGGAGAGTGGATCCGCTATAGCACACCACACCCCGAAGGCGCCGAATATATCGCCGTGTGTCTGCCGGCCTTCTCTCCTGAAACGGTGCACCGGGACAGCTAACGTAGGTGTCCGAGTTGGTTACGGGTTACGCTCCCGCAGCGTAGAAAACGGTGGATGCGCGGGTCCGGAATTCATACCGCTCGATGCGAACTGCCGCCCGGTCTTTTTCGGCTCGCACGACTCTCCCAGTCGCGACCAATTGCAGCGGGCAAGTGCCATCCAGGCGAACCGGCCAGTTTACCGAAATCTCCACCAAGCGTCCGGGCTGCAATGGCTCACTCGTCGTAAAAAGAATGCCTCCGCTACTTATATCGACGGTTTTCCCGGATCCCGTAATCTGCGCCGATTTGGATTGAAGTACTCTATACCGGACATCCTCTTTCACCGGGAACCGGTTTGTCTCCCGGCGATCAAGGGGCCCTCCGAAATTCTGTCCTCCGACGTTTTGACTTATATTCATTCTGCTCATATTCTGCTCAAGAGGGGACCCTCCAACAATAGCCTGAAAGCTTCATTTGCGCCATAGGAACA
>JAFAWA010000486.1 GCA_019242155.1 Terriglobia bacterium
CGTCAAAATCGAAAAGGATTGCGTCAAACTGAGGCATCCGGGGGAAGGCTCCAGGCTAACATGGGGCGCGGTGTGGTATCACAGAATCTAAGACTTGAACCTGTTAAATACCATGCCGAATGAAGAAGAGTTGAACGCGGAAATCGATCGCCTGCGACGGGAAAATGAAGCTCTGAAGAAGCCCCGAGGGCAGACCTCGTTGCGAGTTAGCGAGAAGGGGGCCCTCTCGGTATATGGTCTGGGAAGATTTCCAGTCACGCTGTACCGGGAGCAGTGGGAAAAATTGCTTGATATGGCGGAGGACATTCGCCAGTTCATTCAAGATAACTCACAGCAACTGAAGAAGAAGGAATAGCCTCAAAAACGATAATGGAGGAGCCCTTCGAGGCCGCGGGCGTTCGCGGTGTCCTGCACCTTCCGGACAATCGGAACGGTGACGCGATGCTTTTGGCTCATGGCGCCGGTTCGGATTGCCGCTCCCCCCTGCTGGTGCGTTTAGGACGTGCCTTCGAAGAGTCCGGTTTTGTGGTGCTGCGGTATGATCTTCAGTACCGGCAACAGCGCCCTAAAGGACCGCCGCATCCGGCCGGGGCGGCGCGCGATCGCGAAGGAATTGAACGCGCCGCGGAAGAGGTCCGCAAGCTGGCCGATGGCGGCGTTTTTCTTGGAGGACATTCGTATGGCGGGCGGCAATCGGCCATGCTGGCCGCCTCGCGCCCGGACCTTGCCCGAGCGCTGCTGCTGCTCTCCTATCCGCTGCACCCCGCCAAACAGCCGGAAAAATTGCGTACGGCATTCTTCCCGGAGCTGCGCACTCCCGCGCTGTTCGTCCACGGGACGCGCGATCCGCTCGGTTCGCTCGAAGAGTTGAGAGAAGCGATGGCGCTGATTGCCGCCCGCACGGACCTCCTCGCCGTTGAGGGCGCGGCACACGACTTGGCTCGCGCTGCCGGCCTGGCCGTAGACATCATCGAACGGCTGCGGGCGCTCACAGCCTGATGGCTATTTTCTGCGACACTGAAACATGCCGCAGCAATGCACACACCTGGACGAAATTAAGGTCACCGAGACATCGAAGCGAGGATGCGAAGAGTGTTTGAAGAGCGGCGACCATTGGGTTCATCTGCGCTTGTGCCTGGAGTGCGGTCATGTAGGCTGCTGCGACTCCTCGAAAAACAAGCACGCCACCAAACACTTTCACCGGACCAAGCACCCGCTGATCCGTTCAATAGAACCGGGCGAATCCTGGATGTGGTGCTACGTGGATGAAGTTGAGGCGGGTGAACTCGCCGGTTGAGCAGGAGAGTCGACGGCCGGTACGCCTGGCGTTTGTCCGCGCCCTCAGGACTCGAGCCAGTCGAATGACTTGGTCACTGCTTTCTTCCAGAACCCGAAGAGCCGCTCGCGCTCCCCGGGTTTCATAGCCGGTTCCCAGGTGCGGTCGACCTTCCACTGAGCACGCAGTTCTTCGAGGTCGCGATAGAACCCGGTCGCGAGGCCCGCGGCGTAAGCGGCGCCGAGCGCAGTGGTCTCTTGTACTACGGGCCGGACCACTTGGCGGCCGAGGATATCGGCCTGGAACTGCATCAGCAATTCATTCCGCACCATGCCGCCGTCGGTCCGGATCACGTTAACCGCGAATCCCGCATCCTTCTCCATTGCTTCGACCACTTCGCGTGTCTGAAAAGCCGTGGCTTCGAGCGCCGCCCGCGCCAGGTGTCCCTTGTTGGTCTGGCGGCTTAGACCGGCGATGATGCCGCGCGCGTTGTGCTTCCAATAAGGCGCGTACAATCCGGAAAAGGCGGGCACGAAATAGATGCCGCCATTGTCTTCCACCGTGCGCGCCAAGCTTTCGATCTCACTGCTTTCGCGAATCAGCCCGAAATTATCGCGGATCCATTGCACTAACGCGCCGGTGATCGCCACGCTCCCTTCGAGCGCGTAGGATGCGGGTTGATTACCGAAACGGAACGCCACGGTTGTCAACAGGCCGAACCGGGACCCAATCGCTTCGCGCCCGGTATTCATCAGCAAAAAGCAGCCCGTTCCGTAGGTGTTCTTGGCCTCGCCTGGATAAAAGCACGCCTGGCCCGCCAGCGCGGCCTGTTGGTCGCCCAGAATCCCTGCGATCGGAACGCCGCGCACCGCATCGATGACCGCGGGGCCGTAGACTTCACTGCTGGAGCGAATCTCGGGCAGCATGCATCTGGGGACGCCGAAAGCATCGAGCAGGCTCGAATCCCAATCGAGCGTCTCCAGGTTCATGAGCTGTGTACGGGAGGCATTGGTCGGATCGGTTACATGCAGTCCGCCCGTGAGCCGCCAGACCAGAAAGCTGTCGATAGTGCCGAAGAGAATATCGCCCGACCTCGCCCGTTCGGCCAGTCCTGGAACGTTGTCGAGCAACCAACGGATCTTCAGGCTGCTGAAGTATGTCGATAACGGCAACCCGGTCTTGGCGCGAAACCGGCCGGCGTCTTCCAAGCGGGAATACTCGGAAACCAGATGGCCCACGCGAGTGTCCTGCCAGACCAGCGCGTTGTGAACCGGACGCCCCGTTTTCCGGTCCCAGAGCACTACTGTTTCGCGCTGGTTAGTTACGCCGATAGCGGCAAGATCGCGTGGTTCCAGGCTCGCTTGAGCCATGGCTTCGCCCATGACCTGCTCGGCGCGGAACCAGATCTCATCGGCGTCATGCTCCACCCAGCCCGGTTTGGGATAGATCTGTTCATGCTCTTTCTGGGCGCAGACTACCGGGTTTCCGCGCCGGTCGAAGATAATGAACCGCGTGCTGGTGGTGCCCTGGTCGAGCCCGCCTAAATATTCGGCCATTTCAAATGAAAAAACCGGGCCGACGGAGGTGGCCCGGTTCGTAGGATCTCAGCAATGAGAGGAGGTGTAAAGACACCTTTTGATCGTTATTCCAGGAAGAATCGAAGTTGGTTCATTTTTTCTTACGATTCTGTGCGAATCTATAATCCCTTGCCGGCAATGAATGCGATCAAGTCGTCGACGCGGCAGGAGTAGCCCCACTCGTTGTCGTACCATGACACCACCTTGCCGAGGTTGCCGTCGAGCACCTTCGTCAATTGCGAATCAACGATCGAGCTGTTCGAATTGTGGAGCATGTCGGTCGAAACCACCGGGTCTTCCGTGTATGCCAGGATACCTTTCAGTTCTCCTTCAGCGGCCTGCTGCAATGCAGCGTTGACGTCCTCGGTGGTGGTGGGCTTATCGAATACGGCAACCAAATCCACTACCGAAACGTTAGGTGTAGGAACTCGCATGGCGTACCCATCCAATTTGCCCTTCAACTGCGGCATCACCAGGCCGATGGCCTTAGCGGCCCCAGTGGTGGTGGGAATCATGTTCAACGCCGCCGCGCGCGCGCGCCGCAGGTCCTTGTGCGGAAAATCCAAGACGTTCTGATCGTTGGTGTAGCTATGAATAGTGGTCATGGACCCCTTCTGGATGCCGAAGTTGTCGTAGAGCACCTTGACGACCGGCGCGAGGCAATTGGTCGTGCACGAGGCATTGGAAACGATATTGTCTTTCCTCGGGTCGTACGAGTTTTCATTCACGCCCAGCACAATGGTGATGTCCTCATTCTTTGCGGGAGCCGAGATGATGACTTTCTTCACCGTGCCGCGAATGTGCTTGCAGGCGTCCTTGGCATCGGTGAACCTGCCGGTAGATTCGACTACGATCTGGGCGCCGACCGAAGTCCAATCGAGCTGCGCCGGATCCTTGGTGGCAAACACCTTGATCTTCTTGCCGTCAACCGAAATCGAATCATCGTCGTGAGTCACGGCTCCGGGGAGGGGTCCGAGCACCGAATCGTATTTGAGCAGGTGCGCGAGGGTAGTGGTATCGGTGAGGTCGTTGACAGCGACGAACTCGATATCATCGCGCCCGAGGGCCGCGCGGACAACATTCCGGCCAATGCGGCCAAAGCCATTGATTCCAACTTTTACGGCC
>JAFAWA010000475.1 GCA_019242155.1 Terriglobia bacterium
CGGTTACCCAGCGTGATGGTGCCGGTCTTATCGAGCAGGAGAGAGTTGACGTCGCCGGCGGCTTCGACAGCCTTGCCGCTCATGGCCAAAACATTGTGTTGCATTACGCGATCCATGCCTGCGATTCCGATGGCCGAAAGCAGACCGCCAATGGTAGTGGGTATGAGGCAGACGAGCAGCGATACGAGCACGGCCACGCTAGGCACGGAGCCGGAACCGGCCTGCGCGACACTGAAGACCGAAAACGGCTGAAGCGTAATGACCGCCAGCAGAAAGATAAGCGTCAGGCCCGCGATCAGAATGTTAAGGGCGATCTCGTTCGGTGTCTTTTGACGCTGCGCGCCCTCCACCAGAGCAATCATGCGATCGAGGAAGGTTTCGCCCGGGTTGGAAGTAACACGGATCCGGATCTGATCCGAGAGCACCTTCGTGCCGCCGGTTACGGCGCTGCGATCCCCGCCCGATTCGCGAATGACCGGGGCGGACTCGCCGGTAATCACCGACTCATCCACGGTGGCGATACCTTCGATCACTTCGCCGTCACCCGGGATTACTGTGCCCGCTTCGCACACGACGATGTCTCCCGAGCGTAACTGAGAGCCGGGAACTTCTTCGATTGCTCCGGAGCTTAGGATCCGTTTGGCTATAACATCGGTTTTGGTCTTACGGAGACTATCGGCCTGAGCTTTTCCGCGCGCTTCCGCCATGGCCTCCGCGAAATTCGCAAATAGTACTGTGAACCAGAGCCAGAGAGTGATCTGCAGGGTGAAACCGATTCCGGCGGCGCCGACGAACATGTCGCGAACGAGGAACACGGTAGTGAGTGCCGCGCCCACCTCCACGACAAACATCACAGGGTTCTTCAGCAGTGTTACCGGATTCAACTTGGCAAAGGAGGCCCGAACGGCGCGGGATACGATCTCGGGGTCGAACAGCGGCCGCGATCGGGCAAGGCGTTTCGGCAGGAGCGATGTAGGATCGTCCTGAGGAACCTGCGGTGTAGGTGGTGCGGTAGTGAGAGTCGACATTTCTTAGTACCCCAGCGGCAATACCAAGACGGAAAAAATCTTGCCGGTTTGCATCAGAAAATGCTCCACGATCGGACCGAGCGACAGAGCCGGAAAATACGTGAGTGCGCCGACGATGATTACAGTGCCCACGAGGAGGCCGACGAACAGCAGGCCATGAGTCGGCAGGGTGCCCGCCGTAACAGGTACCTTCTTCTTAGCGGCGAGACTGCCCGCGGCCGCAAGTAGAGGAATGAGGAAAAGGAAACGGCCAATCAGCATAGCCAAGCCTATGGTGAGGTTGTACCAGGGAGTGTTGGCATTCAGGCCGGCGAAAGCGCTGCCGTTATTTCCGGTGGCGCTCGCGTAAGCGTAAATGATCTCACTCAGTCCATGGGGGCCGTTATTGTTAAGGTTCGCAATGCCGGCGCCCGGCGGATTCCAGTAGCCTTTCGCAGGGAACTGAATGACGGCGCTTAAAGCTGAGAAGATGAGAACGCTGGCGGCGGCCGAGAGGACCGCCAGCATGGCCATTTTGACCTCTTTCTGTTCTATCTTCTTGCCGACATACTCAGGTGTTCTGCCCACCATCAGGCCGGCGATAAAAACGGCCAAAATGCAATAGAGAAGAATACCGTAAAGACCAGCTCCCACACCGCCGAAGATCACTTCTCCGGTCATTAGATTGAACAGAGGCACAAGGCCCGCGATTGGGGTGAAGCTATCATGCCATGCGTTAATGGCACCACAACTGGCATCCGTGGTTACTGTGGCATAGAGTGCTGAGGCGGCGATACCATTGCGCACCTCCTTGCCTTCCATGTTGCCGCCCGGCTGCCCTGAAGTCGCTTGCGTTTGTAGGCCGAGTTTCGCCAGCAATGGATTTCCATTCTGTTCGAACGGGTACGCGACAAACACACCGGCAAGGAACATGACTGTAAATGCGGCCAGAATCGCCCAGCCTTGTTTTGTATCCCGGATCATCTTGCCGAAGGTATAAGTCAGCGCGCCCGGAATTAAGAAGATCAGGAACATCGAAAACATGTTGCTGAGAGGCGTAGGATTTTCAAAGGGGTGGGCCGAGTTTGCGTTGAAGAATCCTCCGCCGTTGGTGCCGAGCTGCTTAATGGCTTCCTGAGAAGCAACCGGGCCCTGAGCGATGATCTGCTTGGCACCTTCAACGGTAGTGACTGCCGTATAAGGACTGAGGTTTTGAATGACGCCTTGTGACACGAAGATCAAGGCCGTGATCACTGACATGGGCAGAAGCACGTAGACTACTGCGCGGGTGACGTCAACCCAGAAATTCCCTATGGTGCGCGTCTCCTGGCGCGCGAAGCCGCGGATGAGAGCCACGGCGACCGCGATGCCCGCCGCCGCGGACGCGAAGTTCTGGACGGCCAGAGCAGCCATCTGTACAAAGTAGCTAAGTGTAGACTCACCTGAGTACGCCTGCCAGTTGGTATTCGTAACAAAACTGGCGGCCGTATTGAATGCCAGGTCCGGGCTGACCTGACCGGCTCCAAAATGCTGCGGGTTAAACGGCAAGAAGCCTTGCGCGCGCTGGAGCAGGTAAGTCACCACAAAACCGAAGATACTGAAACTAAGCAGGGCGGCGGTGTAGTGAGTCCAACGCTGTTCCACGTCTTCCTGAATACCAGCGGCTTTGTAAGTCAGCACTTCGAGCCAGCGCAATACAGGATGCAGAAACGTGCGCTGGCCTTCGAACACACGCGCAAGAAAGGCACCGAGCGGCTTGGCGCATAGCAGTATCAATGCCAGGAAAAGCGCAATCTGCAGAATTCCGGCGTTAGTCATAGACACCTTTCAAAACCTCTCCGGACGGAGCAGGGCGAAGATCAGATAAATGAAGAGGCCCAGCGATGCGAGACCAGCAATGACGTAATCCATGGAGCGTGCTCCTTACAATCTGTCACAAGCTTTAGTAAACGCCCAGAAGACGAAAAGGGCCAGACAACCAACAGCGACATAAGAGAGATCAAGCATCGACGTGCTCCAATTCAGTGACAATCACTTCATGACCGGCGCGGCGCAATTTTCGCGCCAGACGCCGCTCGGGCGTGGGCCACCATCTTCTGCGGCCGCCTAGGACCACCAAAGAATGAGGCTTCAACACGGATTTCAAAGCTTCCCATCGGTCGCGGCAGAGATAGATACTCACAGTCGTTTCGACGGCCGTCAATGCGGCGATCTTCCGCAGACGTGCTTCCTGAAAGTCGATCAACACAGGCGGGCTATGGAGAGGAACTTGGTAAGGAACGACCTGAGGGACAATCAGGCTGATGCGGATTGCGAGCGTACCCGCAAGTGCACAGGCCTTTTTCAGCGCGTGAACGGTCGGTTCGGCCGACGTAAAGACGACGGAGACATCGAGCAGGCGACACTCAGGGGCCGCCTCGCCCTGCTCGGTTAGGGGGGTCGACAGACTCACCAGCCGTTCAAAGGCCGGATTCACTTCCTTTTGGAGGTTCATATTGTCTCCATTACGATCTTAGAAACGGCACCCTAAAAAAGTCATAGGAAACGCATAAAGAAGTCATGAAGATCAGGGAATTTTTCGAAGCGGCTCTGGTATTCCATGTCTCTTCGGGACCCGATCGTCTAGAATGTGACCGGAGGGCCGGTTCGTATTGACGCAGCGGATCTTACGAATTTTTCTGTGCGTGGGCGGAGTGGCCGTCGCGACATTTGTAGGCTACCGCGCCGTTCCGGTGAATGCGACGACCATAGGATTTGCGTATCTGGTATTGATCCTGATCATAGCGAGCACCTGGGGATTTCTGGAGGCGGCGATCGCCTCGCTCGTGGCCACACTCTGCTTCAATTTCTTTTTCTTACCACCGGTCGGAACGTTTACCATCGGAGATCCCCAAAACCTGGTCGCGTTTTTGAGTTTCTGGACGACTTCACTCATCGCCGGGCGGTTATCGGCGGCAGCGAAGAGAAGGGCCCTCGACGCGATCGAGCGCCAAAACGACCTGGAGCGGCTCTACACTTTCAGCCGGGCGATTCTTTTGATCGATAGCTCGGAGCCTTTCGGCAAGCAGTTGATTCGGAAGTTAGCCGAAACGTTCAGTCTGAGTGCGGCTGTCCTTTACGACCGCCACTCGGGAGCATTCTACCGGGCTGGGCCGGCGGAGTTCGAGGGGCTGGATGATCAGCTCCGTGACGCGGCACTTAGGAGCGAATCGTATTCGGATCCCGAAAAGCAGCGTTCGATCACGGCGATTCGTCTGGGATCGGAACCGATCGCCAGCCTGGCGGTGCAAGGTGTCTCCATGCCAGACTCGGTACTACAGGGCATCGCCAACCTGATCGCGATCGGCCTGGAGCGTGCGCGGGCGCAGGACTTGGAGCATCAGGTAGAAGCGGCCCAGCGGAGCGAGCAGTTGCGAACCGTCCTGATAGATGCCATGGCTCATGAGCTTAAGACGCCGCTAACTTCTATTCGGGCCGCCACCACGGCGCTTCTCGCCAGCCCCGATCAGAATTCGGATAGCCGGACCGAACTGCTCCGCATCGCCGATAAGGAAACCGAGCATCTAAGTGAGTTGATCGATGACTCTGTGGAAATGGCGCGTCTCGATACCGGCCAAATCGAGATACACCGTGAAATCGTGAATCTCCGTCAAGTGGTGAAGGATGCGACCGTCTCGCTCGAATCCGAAATTGAGGACCGCCCCTTGGAAATAGAATCCGGCCCGGGTGTGGAGGCGGTTGCCGTGGACCAGCGGCTGATCCGGCTCGCCATAAAACAGGTGCTGGATAATGCGCTCAAGTACTCGCCCCCGGAAAAAGCAGTGAAGATTCGTTTGCACCGCTCCGAGCAGGCCGTGACGGTGGAAGTCACCGATTATGGCAAGGGCATTCCGCCTGCGGAACAGGGCCGTATTTTCGAGCGATTCTACCGGAGCCCGTCAGTGAAGGAACAGATTCCGGGCTCAGGGCTGGGGCTGAGCATCGCCCATAGTATCGCGCGGGCGCACGATGGCGACCTGACCGTCAGCAGCCGTCCCGGCGAGACCACATTTCGAATGGTGCTACCGTTAAACCCAGAGGGACAACGGGCTTGAGCGCCGCGCGGATATTGGTGGTGGACGATGAGCCTCAAATTCGACGGATCATGCGCACGACTCTTACCGGCGCGGGCTACGAAGTCGAAGATGCCAAGACGGGAGAGGAAGGCTTAGAGAAGTTTCGCGAATTCCGGCCCGACCTGGTCCTGCTCGATATCAATATGCCCGGAATGGGGGGTCTTGCGGCGTGCCGAGCCATGCGTGCCGACGCGAATACAGCGATTATTATGCTGACCGTACGCAACGCCGAAGCGAGCAAGGTGGAGGCTTTGGACGCGGGAGCGGACGATTACGTGACCAAGCCTTTCAGTACGCCGGAGTTGCTGGCGCGAATTCGCGCTACTCTGCGGCGTTTGCCCGCCGTCACAAACGGCGCTCCCAGTAAGATCCGTGTAGGGCGGTTGATCGTCGACTTTGGCAGCCGCAGTGTCAGCAACGGATCGAACACAGTGCATTTAACACCGAAAGAGCTGGACCTGCTCCGATTCTTGACGCAACACCCTAACGAAGCGATCTCCCACAGGCAACTGTTGCAGGCCGTATGGGGTCCCGACTACGGCGACCAGGTCGACTATCTTCGCGTGTTCATTATGAACCTTCGCCGCAAGGTGGAGACCAGTCCCGAAAAGCCCGAGTACATCACTACGGAGCCGTGGGTAGGCTACCGGTTCAACGGCTCTCCCGAACCGGCTTAGCGCCGGGCTTGCTGCTTCGTTCGGGAAGGTGTAGGCGCCTGCTCTGCTTCGCGACCAGTGTGCCGACGGCAGTCTCTCGATCCATCGTTGCTGTTAGGCGTTTCTGGAAAAAGCCTCGTCTTGGTGTGCAGCCCTACAGAAAAACAGGCGATGCGCCGATTACTTCCATGCAGAGCAGTATTCGGCTTTCTGTGCTGGCATGATCGGGCTCCGTCTTCTCCTGGCGCTTGTCATAGCGCCAATCTTCGGTTTTGCGGCCGGCTCTACCCCGGCACCCCTGCGATGGGTGGTCTGCTATTCCGACAAACCACGGCCGGAGGAGTTTCGCGAATACGATCTGGTTGTTTTGGATAGCCAAAGCCACCCTCCGTTGGCCAGGCTAAAACGGCCCGGGAGAACTCTTTTGGCTTATCTCAGTCTTGGCGAGGTTTCGAAAGAACGCCCATACTTCATGGAAGCCAAGCGGGAAGGAATCCTGTTGGGAGAGAACCCAAACTGGGCCGGCAGTTATTTTGTCGATCTTCGATCCAGGCTCTGGTTGCGCCGAGTCCTCGAGCAACTCGTTCCGCCGATTCTCGCCTCCGGATTTGATGGCCTGTTTCTCGACACCTTGGATGACCCGGTGGAACTGGAGAGAGTTGATCCCGCCGGACATCGAGGCATGACCGCCGCCGCGGTGGAACTGGTTCGGGGTCTACGACTCTCGTTTCCGAGCAGTGTGCTTATGATGAACCGCGGCTATGGCCTTCTGCCCGAAGTCGCCCCGCTGATTGATTGCTTGCTCGGCGAGTCGTTGTATTCTACATACGATTCAGGGCGGCGAAAATACCTCCGCGTCTCTGCCGCGGACTATCGATATCAACTGAGTCTTCTCCGGCAGGCGAAGCGCACGAATCCCGCATTGAATCTGTTTTCCCTCGACTATTGGGATCCTGGCGATCCGCGGGAAATCCGGAGAATCTATGCGGTGGAACGCGCTAATGGTCTCATTCCGTATGTGTCCACTCCCGCCTTAGATCGAATTGTGAGGGAGCGATGAGGTCGGCGCTACTGCTGGTGTGCTTAGTGTGCCCTGCGTGGTCTGTCGCCGCTCCGCTCAATCGGGTGGTTTTGGCGCTCTACGACAGCCACTATCAGAAGGATGTACGGGACACTCCGATTCACAGGCTTTTGGAGATGCCGCTGAACCATTTGGGCCTGGTGGTGCAATACCACGATCTCAGCGAGGGTCTCCCCACGGCTCAAGAACTATCGGGCGTCCGCGGCATCGTGACCTGGTTCCAATCGGATTCGATGGAAGACCCGGCGAGATTTCTCACCTGGGCGTCCGCGGCCATCGATGCCGGAAAACGCTTTGTCGTACTTGGGGACTTAAGCGTGGGCCGGTCGAGGCGAGGAGACGTCACTGATATCAAGCTCGTTCAGGGATTCCTGGCCAAGTTGGGGCTACAGGCCGTGCAATGGACACCGGTTACCTATGACGTGAAAATCGTTTTCCAGGATCCGGCTTTGATGAATTTTGAACGCCCGTTGCCGGCTGTCCTCCCGCCTTACGACGGAGTCAAAGTGATCGCCCCAGGAATACGGGTGCATCTGATGGCGCGCAAGCGCGGAGACCCGAACACCGACAGTGCCCTCGTCGTGACAGGGCCACATGGCGGGTATGTTGCGAAAGGGTACACACATTTTGCCAACTTCAGTCAGGATCGTCTCCAGTGGTATCTCAATCCGTTTGAGTTTCTTCGGCTGGCGTTCGCTACTGATGAATTACCCAAGCCCGATACAACCACATTTAACGGCCGCCGCATCTATTACAGTCACATCGATGGCGACGGATGGCGGAACCAGACGCAAGTGGCGCGGTATCAAAGGGAGCGCATCTCTTCGGCCGAGGTAATCCTCCGCGAAGTCATCCGGCCGTTCTCGGACCTTCCGGTCACCGTCGCGCCGATTGCGGCCGATCTCGACCCGCGCTGGCTTGGAACCCGGGACTCTCTGCAAGTCGCGAAAACCATTCTGAAACTACCGTGGGTCGAGGCCGGAAGCCACACTTACAGTCACCCGCTCGATTGGGAATCCCTGGCACAGTACGCCAAGGCTGGTTCGGCGAAGACGCAAAGCTGGGGGGTCATGTGGTGGACCCAGTTCGGAAGACCGCTGTGGGAACGATTTGCGGAGCAATGGTCAAAACCTGAAGCAGGCGAGAGTTCGCCTACCATCCGCCGCGGCCATTCTCGGCTGAGAAGCTATGAGTCCTATCCCTTCGATGCCAATGAAGAAATCGCGGGGTCGATAGATTTCATTAACAGCCTGCTGCCTCCGGGCAAGCGCGTGCAATTGCTTCAATGGTCCGGCACTACTTTGGAATCCGAGGCCATTTTGGCGGCTACGCGAAAAGCCGGTGTCCGCAATTTAAACGGCGGCGACAGCCGATTCGATCCGGAGTTCGATTCTTATGCGTGGGTGGCGCCCCTCGGAAGACAGGTCGGGCGCTACCACCAGGTCTATAGCTCCGATAGCAACGAAAATACCTACACCAATCTCTGGAACGAACGCTACTTCGGTTTCCGTTACCTGCTTGAAACGGTTCGCCGCACAGAATCGCCCATTCGCGTGAAGCCGTTCAACGTGTACTACCACATGTTCTCGGGCGAAAAAGAGCCTAGTCTCGACGCCGTCATCGCCAATCTCACCTTCGCCCGCTCCCAGCAACTGGCGCCGATCACAGCTAGCCATTACGCCGCCATCGTGGAGGGCTTTTTCTCACTCACGATGACTCCACTCGGACCTAACCGGTGGCGCATTGCGAATAGGGACGCGCTGAACACCATTCGCTTCGATCACGCCGGCGACTTGGGTGTGGATTGGGTTCACTCCACTGGAGTTCTCGGCCAGCGTTATTACCAGGGCAGCCTTTACATCGCCTTAGACCCGGCCGCCGCTCAGCCCGTACTTGCGATTCGTGACGGATCACGGCAGGACTTAGGATGCCGTCCATATCTGGTACAAAGCCGGTGGCTGATCTCCCGACTCAAAATCGCGGGCCAGTCCTTCTCGTTTGAGACACAAGGGTTTGGCCGCGGCGACATGGAATGGCAGGTAGCGCCCGGAGCCCGATATAGCTTTCGGGTGACGCCTGTTAATGGCCGTTCTTTTGAGATTCGCGCGGCAGCAACTACCGAGGGAACACTTCACCTACAGATACCCGAGTCGCTCTCCGGACCGGTAGAAGTAAGCGCTACTAGCGAGGGAGCCAGGCTGTGAAAGGACTGCGTTACACCGCGCTGATTTGTATTGTGGCCATGGGCCTCGGCGGAAGCGTATTGCTGATTCCCGCGCCAGGCGTCATTGGACTGATGTACTTCAAAGGCGGTCACTATCGGGAGGCGAAGGAAGCACTCGAAAGGCGTCTCAGCGCCGGAGATAAATCGGTCGATGTCGTAGTTCCGTTAGCGGAATTATATGTCCAGTCGGGGCAGGTAAACCGGGCGGTTTCGCTGCTCAAAACTCTCCGGGTGGCGCCTTCCGAGCGTAGTTCGTTGGACCGGGAGATAGGAAATTTCGAGAGGTTCGGACAGTTCACGAAAGCTTACCTCCAGACTCTGGAGGAGATCAATCGGCTTCAAAAATCCGAAGATAGTCTCCGCGAACTGGCCGATCTGTATCGTTATCTAGGCCAGACTGGCCGGTTGACAGAGACTCTGCGAACCCTGGCCGCGAACTATCCGGGTGAACCATCGGACCTGACGGAGTTAGCCAACCTGGAGGCGGTTGAAGGGCACACCGCCAAAGCCATCGATACTCTTTTGCTGCTCGAGCGCCGCCATCCAGAGTCTATTAACACCGACAGTGTGGAGTTTTTAATAAGCGTTCTACTGGATAGCGGGCAAACTGAGCGAGCGGTGGAGCGAGCCGAGCAATGGGTCTCTGCTCAGAGGAGTCCTGATCAGGCGATTCGCTTTGCCGGTATGTTCGATGCGCGGCAAAAACCGGCGCAGGGACTACGGTTGCTCGCGCGCTTCGATGCCGTGGCGCCGGACAACCCCGCCCTGCTGAGCGAATGGGTTCATCTGCAAGTGGCAACTGGCCAAGGTCAGGCCGCCTTCGAACGCCTCAAGAGTCTACGCCGCGCGAATCGGCTTCTTCCCGAACTGGCCGAAAGCTTTCTCGACCTTGCCTTAGAGCAAAACGAAATTTCCGCGGCGATTGAATTCGCCGAGAGTGCCGGATTCCAACATCTTCCCATCCGTGCCTTGCTAAACCTTGCCGCGCGAGCGATGGCCACCGCGCACGAGCCGTTCGTGCATCGCATGGTGGCGCGCATGGGCGAGGGTTTTCTCAACTCCAGACCGCTCCTAGCGGCTCGAATCTCGCTCGCGCGCGGCGACCGGGCTCGGGGCCGGAAGTGGCTGCTGCGTGCGGCTTCCGATGCCGCCCTGTCAGATGAGGACCGGCTGACGGTTGCCGAGCAAGAACGGCGCCTGGGCGACCCAGCGCAAGCGCTCAATCAGATCTCCAGAGTGCGTCTGGAAAACCTCTCGGAACCGGAGTTGATGGAAGCCGCCCGTATCTACACCAATCTAGAGAAGGTCCAGGAAGGGCTGGAGCACTTTCAAACGCTGAAAAGAATGAACCGGAAGGGGGAGGCAGGATGGGCGCTACTGGCTACCTCCTCGGGCCACGCCCACGAGGTTTCAGATTGGCTTCGATCCGCACCTTACGGACTCTCAGAAGACTTCTTGAAGGACCTCTATTATGCGGCCGCTGATCATCACATGCTGGAAGTCGCTTTAACGTGCGCCCGGCGTCTCTATCAAGTCAGTCCTGTGGACGGAAATCGTTTTCTGTTAGCGGCGGCGCTCAACTTCGCCGGAAAGCCTGAAGAAGCCTTGCCCCACCTTCGTTACCTGCTCCCAAGAAAGAAGGATGAGGCAGTTGAAGGAACATACAGCCAGGCTCTACAGAGCGCAATGCAAGCATCGCGAGGGGAAGCGGGCGAGCGCCTACGGACAGAGTTGCGGCACTTTTGGGCCGCTAAGCTGAAGAGTCCTGACCAATCGGAGAAACAGCGCCTGAATACCGTGTACGGCCTGCTCGATATCCACGCATGGGATGAGGCGCTCCCCACGCTTCGCGATCTGGCCCGCCGCCATCCGGAGATTGCGTCGCTGTATCTGGACAGCGCTACTCAAGCCCACCGTGAGGGGGACGTCGTTTCCTTCTTGAAAACGGAGATCGACCGGAGGGACCTGCCGGCCGAATATGGAGAGGAGCGTCTGCGTGCGCTGATCGAACATGGACACGAGGCCGTCGCCTTACCCTACTTGAGGGTCCGCGCGCTGGCATCTGATCCCCGCTGGATTTCTATCTATGAAGAAGCCCTCGCCAAACTGGGCCAAACAGCGGAATTAGCAGCTTTCTGGAGGAGCCGCGCAGCTAAATCCACCACTTCAGTTGAGGAGAAACGCGCCATTGCATTTCGCTTAATCGAGGCTGGACATACGGATTGGGCTGCCGACATCTTTCGAGGTCTTGCACAGAGCGCGAAACCCGACGATCAGGATGTTGCAGACCTGCTTTTCTTATGGGGACCGAAACCGGGTCCGGAAGCGATCGCATGGCTAGAGGAGCGCGCGCGCACCTCATCAGGCAAGGAACGTGCGGGGTGGTGGAACCGTTTGATCGAAGCCGGTGCCGCCGAACGAGTTATCTTCCTGGCTAAGAGTGAATTGCCTCCGCCCGGAGACGGGGGTGTGCTTCTGGATGTGTTTCTGCGGGCACTGGCGCAAACGGGTGACAAGCGCGCCCTGATTGAATCGGTCACCACCGAGATCTCCGCTCTCGAGGAGCCGCGCCGTATTCGGGAACTGTCGCGCCTCGCACGGGATTCCGGCGCAACCATCGCGGCAGAAACGGGCTACTCTCGATTGCTGAACCTCGTTCCGGACGACGCCGAAGCACGGCACTGGCTGGGCGTCTGGGCCTTTTCGAGGGCAAACTACAGTGCGGCGGAAGAATACCTCAGATCTCTTGCGGGTTCTCCGCGAGCCGCTTATGACGACGATTTCTACTACGCTGAGCTCCTCTGGCGTAAGAGGAATCGGCGCATGGCCATCCAGGAATATGGCCGGGCTTTAAGATCCGTCGAGCAGCTGTCCGATCCACCCGTGGAAGCGTATGTCGCGCATGCCCAATCGCTGTTCCGGGTGGGCTTCACAGATAGAGCCTTCGAGGAGTTCCAGGCACTGCTGGTCGAGTTCCCGCTTAACAGAGACGTACGCGCGGACTATGCGGCCCTGCTTCTCGAAAGCAGGCGATATGGCGAAGCGGGCCAGTTACTCGCGGTCAAGGGCCTGTCCGATTCGAGTAGGCTGGTCCAGTTACAGGGCCAGCTACTGATGGCCACTTCCCAACCCGCAAGGGCGCTTGCTTTGCTAAGTGATTTCACAGCTACCTACCCGGAGGATGCACGCACGTTGGCCGCTTTGGCGTCCATCGATGCGAGCGCCGGACGAGATCGCAGAGCCCGTTCCCTAATCGAACGCGCCACAATTCTCGAGCCGGAAGATGAAGACCTGCTCCGCGAGCGCGAAGAACTGGACCGTGAACTCTCGCCCCACGAAACCGGAGAATTCGAACACCGCTCCATTCAAGGCGCACAGAGCGAGGACCTGATTCGAATTATGGGCGAGCAGATGCTCGGAGCTTTCCGGCTCCGCTTTGGTCTCGACCAGGATATTGCGTCCGTTCAGAGCGTTCGTTCCGTAACGGGGGTGTTGGCGCCTTTTCAGGGCGTCTTGCGGCGCGGCGAAGCTGCTGTTCAACGCGAGTGGGAGGACGGAACTCGCATGGAAGTCTCCATGTATGGCGGTGGCTCTATGCCGGGCGGCGGCGGTGCGATCACACATCCTGATGATCGCGGCAGCACCACTTTCCGAATCGAATACGAACGTCCCTACTGGGACTCCGCCGAGTCTCTCGCGGGAGACGGCACTCGCGATCGCATTCAACTTAACCGAGAGACAACAATCGGCTCCCGGACCTCGGTAAAACTAGGAGCCGGATGGAATCGCTACGATCTCAAGGGTGTTTCCGATGCGGCAACCAGTACGGCCGCTCAGGCCACCGTCGCAGTGCGGTTGAATTCCAAGCCCCAAATCAATCTCGAATACACGTTCGATGGCGAATACAGGCTTTCCGTCGCCTCGCGAACCGATTCGGCGGGCATACAGTTCCAGCCGCTCCCCTGGGTCAATCGCGAGGTCCACTCAGCGGGACTGAATATCGCCGGGCAGCTATTGCCGGGAGTAAACGTGAATGCCGCGGCGGGGTTCGCGGCCGACCGGTTTGGGGGGCGGGCTCCTTTTGCCGATGTGGGACTAAGTTATCAAAGCCGCGGCCGGCTGGGCGCAGCGATCACTTATGACCGCCGGCTCTATTTCCTGGATACTGCTCGAACTGTCAACACGCTCGAAGGGCGAATCTATTTCCGGTTTAAATGATATGACTAATTCCGCGCCCACTTCCAAACCGCCGTTAAAGCGATACAGGACAATTCTCGGGATTCGCTACGCGACCCTCCTGGAACTCGGGTTGGGTTTATCACTTCCCTTGGTCTTCGATGCTCTGTTCCTGGATGGGACCAGATTTCGCTCTACGCCCCAGCATCCATTTTGGATTCCCGTGCTCCTCCTGGCTGTGCAATATGGAACCGGTGCCGGAGTGCTGGCGGCCATTGTTTCGAGTATCGCTCTCCTTGCCGGCAATCTTCCCCCGCAAGCAGTTTTTGAGGATCGCTTTACGTGGTTCTTCGAAGTGGGCCGGCTGCCTTTACTTTGGTTCATCGTGGCGTTAGTGCTGGGGGAACTCAGGCGCCGGCAACTTGAGGAACGGGAGCGATTGCGCCAGGAACTGGAAGAGGCTTGCCGCCGCGAAGATATCGTTGCTGATGCTTACCGCCGTTTGCGTGAAGCAAAGGAGGCCCTCGAAACCAGGGTGGCCGGACAATTGCGCACAGCGCTCGCGCTCTACGAAGCCGCTCGAGGCCTTGAAAAGCTGGAGCCTTCGGAAGTGCTGCTCGGCGTAAACAAACTCGTTCATTCTGTAATGAATCCCGAAAAGTTCTCGCTATACTTGCTTCGCAACGAAAACCTCGAACTGGTATTAGAAGAAGGCTGGGATGAAACCGACAATCTCCCGAGAGTTTATGATCCCAGCTCCCGGCTCTTTCAGGAGATTGTTGGCCGTCAGCGGATAATCTCCGTGGTCAATCCGGATGACGAGATCCTGCTGTCCAACGCCGGGATGCTAGCTGCGCCGCTCGTAGTTCCGGCAACGGGACGGGTCGCGGGCATGCTGAAAATCGAGAAGCTCGCTTTTCTCGAACTGAATTTTAGTAACGTTCAAACCTTTCGCGTCCTCTCGCAGTGGATCGGCGCGGCATACGAGAACGCTCTTCGATACCAGGAAGCACGCGCCGAAGCAGTCGTTAACTACGATACCGAGTTGTTCTCGTACGGCTTCCTCTCCCGGCAGATCACCATGCTGGAAATGCTGGCTGAACGCATCGGTTTCGACGTCAGTATGATCCTGGTTCGTTTGGAAAATCCCGGGAATCTAAACGCGGCACAACTTACACAGGTTCCGCTGGCATTCAGCCGTACGGTGCGTCAAGTGCTCCGGCGAAGTGACTTGGCTTTCGATTATCAGCGCGCAGGCGCGGAGTTCGCATTGGTGCTTCCCGCGACGGCGATCGATGGAGCGCGCGTGGTAGTTCACAAGATCGAGGAAGCCCTCTACGCGGAATTGGCGGAGGATGCTCCGCAGGCCCATTTCTGCTTCGGCGTGCAGTCAATTCACGACAGCCGCGGCGTCGAGCAGGCTGACTTGGAGTTGCAGAGTGTCTGACGCACGCGCCTTGCCCAATCTGCCGCAAGTGACGGTTTACGCGATGCTGTCGCTCGTCGCCGAGTCTGTCATGCTTTACGGCCATTCCGTCTTGGGGTGGCCGGCTGTAGTGGTTGTTGCCGCTCATATCACAGTGGCATCTGTGCTCATTACCTGGAGCCGGCGTTCCACCGAAGCCGGTGGAGACTGTCGTCTCCCCTTACTTCTCGGCATCAGCACCGCGGCGCTCGGCCCGGTGGGACCGGCTGGAACCTTGCTGGTGCTCGCGCTCTTACGCCTATGGATCTCTAAATCGCCCGGTTTTGAGGAGTGGTACCGGTCCCTGTTTCCTGACACGGCGGATGCTGAGAACGTCAAGCTTGTCCGGCAGATCGCCGATTCCGCGGGGCGCGATTCCTCTTCCACCACCGCCTTCTCCGATCTGCTGGCGTTCGGCAGCATTCAGCAGAAACAGGATCTGATCGCGCTGATCAGCAGGAATTTCCGGCCGGCGTTCGGGCCTGTTTTGAAGCAGGCTCTGAAGGACGACGAGAGCGCCATTCGGGTGCAAGCCGCCACTGCCATGAACAGACTCGAAAACTCCATGCTGCAAAAAACGCTGGAACTGACGCGCAGTGTGCGGGAAAATCCCGCCGATCCAGCAGCATTGCGCGCGCTTGCGCGGCACTACGATGATTGTCTCTACTGCGGCATTCTGGACCCGAAACGGGAACAGGATTTACTCTCAGATGCACAAGCCGCTTATAACAATTACCTGAGTTCGGCTCCCGGTGATCTCGATACTCAGGTTGCAACGGGACGCGTTTTGCTGCGCGCCGGCAGGGTGCGGGAAGCATCCCTGTGTTTCGCGCGCGCTATTGATCCCGAGCTTACCAGACCGCAATCGGCGTTATGGTACCTGGACAGCCTGTTCCAACTCCGTAACTTCGGCGAGATTCGTAGCCTGGCTCGGGACTGGCACGCCCGGTTTGAACTGCTAACAAAGTACCCTGCGGAAGCGCACGAGGCCGTCAGCCTATGGGCCGAAGCGAACCCGTGCGAGTCTCCGCTCCCAGGTCACAGCATATGAACTTTTCCGGTACTTCAGATATTTGTCTCATCTTGGAAGGTACTTATCCGTATGTTGCGGGGGGCGTTTCCAGTTGGGCGCACCAGCTCATACTCGCGCAGTCACACCTTTCGTTTGAGCTCGTCTGCCTGATGCCCGAAAAAGCCGATCTGACACTCCGTTACCCGCTGCCGCCAAATGTTGTAAGGGTCACGAACATTCCGGTGGGCGTTTTACCCGCGGGTGAGGCACGGTTGCGCGGCACGAGGGGCCTGATGGAACGGCTGGAGCGGCCGCTGCTCGCTCTGCAATCCGGGGGCGGATTGGCGGAGCTCATCGCGATTCTCCAGGAGTTCCGGCCTATTCGGTCGAAACTGGGCCGCAGGGTACTCTTAAACTCTCCCGAAGCGTGGGAACTCACCTTGCGCATGTATGAGAAGACTCAGGCCGAGAGCGCTTTCCTCGACTACTTCTGGAGTTGGCGAACGATCTTTGGCGGCCTCTACTCCATGCTCCTTTGCGAGCTCCCCCAAGCACGCGTGTACCATGCACTCTCGACCGGGTACGCCGGGCTCTTCGCTTCACGCGCGCATCTCGAAACCGGACGCCCCGTTTTACTGACGGAGCACGGCATTTACACCAACGAGCGCCGGATCGAAATTGCGATGGCAGACTGGCTTTATCAACCGCCCGAGACGGCGCTCAATATTGAGAAATCCCCTCGTGACTTGAGGCCTATGTGGTTCGATGCTTTTCGAGCCTACTCGCGCGCGTGCTATCAAGCATCGAGCCGGATCATTACCCTCTATTCCGGCAACCAGCAGTTTCAACTTGCGGACGGAGCGCCCCCTGAAAAGCTGCAGATTATTCCGAACGGCATCGACTGCTGGCGTTTCTCGAACCTGAGCGCGGCCCGGTCCTCACATCCGCCGACCATTGCGCTCATCGGCCGTGTCGTTCCGATCAAAGACATAAAGACCTTCATTCGCGCCACCGCCATTCTCCGCGAGATTCTGCCCGAGCTGCAATCCCTGGTGCTCGGACCGGCAGATGAAGATCCATCCTATTTGGCAGAGTGCAAGGTATTGGTGAACCATCTTGGTCTGGAAGGCTGCCTCAAATTCGTTGGGCCCGTTTCGGTGCCTGACCATTTACCACAGCTCGACGTGGTAGTGCTTACCAGCATCAGCGAGGCGCAACCGCTCGTCATACTGGAGGCGGGTGCAGCCGGCGTCCCCTGTGTCGCTACCGATGTCGGCGCCTGCCGCGAGATGATTTATGGAGCGCCCGGCGAGAATCCATGCCTCGGAGCGGGTGGGGAGGTGACCCCTCTCGCGAATCCAACCGCAACCGCCCACGCCTTGGCGCGATTGCTTTTAGACCCGGGCTATTGGGAGAGCGCGAGCCGCACGCTCCAGGAGCGGGTCCGCCGCTATTACGATCGCGCAGCTTTGGACCGTTCCTATCGTGATCTTTACGAGTACTGGCGTGCCGCGCCCTCGTCCGGTGCTTGGGGGGAGGCAGCTTAATGGCGGGCATCGGCTTTGAACTGCGTAAGCTTATGCAGCGCGATGACCTCTTGGGCATCGCTCGGGGGTTCGGCCATGCCGCGCTTGCGACCAGTGGCCCCTGGCTATTTACGGTTGCCTCGCTCACGGCCATTGTCTTGTTGGGGACCCCATTCACTGTCCCGCGCGAGATTGACGCGTTTCGCCTGATCGTAATTTATAACTTTTCGTTTTCTCTGGTACTCACCGGACCGCTTGCAGTCATTCTCACTCGTTATCTCGCCGATTCCATTCACGCCAAAGATGTCAGCGAGGTACCGGCGGTCATGCTTGGGGGGCTCGCATTGGCTTATGCTGCTTCCGTGCCGATTGCCGCTGCTCTATACATGTGGCTCGCTCATCTCCATCGCGTCACACGTGTAGCCGCGGTGCTGAATTTCCTCTTGATCGCGGGCATCTGGATTGTCAGCGTGTTCTTGACGGCGCTGAAGAATTATCGTGCCTTAACTCTGTCTTTTGCCAGTGGCATCGGAATCGGGATTCTCTGCGCCGCTGTTTTCGCTGCAATATGGTCGACGGCGGGCATGCTCTTCGGTTTCAATCTCGGGCTCGCGTTAATCCTGTTCAGCTTGATCGCCCGAGTGCTCACCGAATACCCGACTCGGGCGCATCAGCCGTTCGCGTTTCTCCGCTATTTCCGAACGCATTGGGATCTTGCCCTGTGCGCGCTCGTCTATAACCTTGCCGTCTGGGCAGATAAGTGGATGATGTGGTTAGCCCCGCAGCACGAGTTTCAGATTGGCCTGGTCTCTTTTCCCGATTACGAAAGCGCCATGTTTTTCTCCTATTTGTCTGTGGTGCCGTCTATAGCAGCTTTCACCGTGACCATCGAAACGGGATTCTTTGAGAAATATGTCAGATTCTATAGCGACATTCAGCGGCACGCGCCGTACGGCACAATCGAACGGAATCACAAGGACCTGATCCAGTCGCTTCGCGGCGGTGCCTCCAACTTCCTGGTCCTCCAAGGCTCCATTTGTGTCTTAGCGATTCTGCTCGCACCCCAAATTTGTGAGTTACTGGGCATCAATTTCGCCCAGCTCGGGATGCTCCGTTTCGGATTGTTAGGCGCCTTCTTTCACAGCGGATTCCTTTTTCTCACGATCGTGCTCTCGTATTTCGATCTGCGCCGAATCAACCTCGCGAACGCGTTGCTCTTCCTCTCAACCAATACTTTGTTTACGTTGATTAGCTTGCGATTAGGTTTCGCCTACTATGGTTACGGCTATTTTCTGTCTGCGCTAGTATCATTCGCCGCCGCGTTCCTGGCGGTCAGCCACTCCATCCAGAAGCTGCCGTATCTTACTTTTGTTCGCACCAACTCATCCGTGCTTCAATAGGCCTCGCTGCCGGTCAAGGGGCTCCACATGGCTGGAGGCAAATAAATGTTCCGCCAAGGTATTGACTCTTCCGATCAGGCAAGCCTAAAATCGATCTAATTGGTAGAGAATGTTTGATGGGCGCGGCCTTAATTTATCCAGCCCTTCCGGGCCGGCCGACTCGGCAGCCGTTCAGAGCGGCGCGGTACTCGGCCGAATAGACGTTTGCTGCACCGGCCCCTCAGAAAGGAGGATTCTCAGTTGAGACCTGGAGAGTCGCGACAACGCTGTACGGCAAGGGCATTCACCGCCATTCTGTTGGGTGTAGGCGCTGCTGCAGGCGTAGCCTGGGCCCAAGTCGCGGTGCAGAATCAGGGCTACGTCCCATTCAGTGATGAACCGATCAATTACCGGTCGGAGGCGCACGACCCTGTGGCCGAACTCCAGAAGCGCTTGAACCGTGGCGATGCCGCGCTCCAATACGAACCGGAACACGGCTACCTCAAATCGGTCCTCGAAAATCTGGGAATTTCCACCCAATCCCAGACTCTGGTGTTCTCGAAAACCAGCTTTCAGTACAAGAAGATTTCTCCGCAACATCCGCGGGCGCTCTATTTCAATGACGATGTCTACGTCGGCCAGGTTCATGAGGGCAAAGTGCTGGAGTTTGTCTCATTCGACGCGATGCAGGGCGCGATGTTCTATATCCTTGACGAGCAGAAGGCGGACAAACCTAAATTCGAGCGGGCGGAGCTGGACTGAACGCAATGCCATATCGCCGCGAGTACCCGCAACGTCCCTGGCGTTTTGCTGCGGTCGGTGTACACCATGCCGACCGGCACGCAGGCACTACGTACGGACGCCTTCATCACAGGCCAGGAAAGCCCTTGGGCAGAACGTTTCGGCGGATGGTTCATCACCGGCACATACGGTCATCAGACGCACATGGGTAACGCCATGGTCGAGGACAAGGAGCACCCATCCGAGTTGAACAGGGCCGCGGGCGCGAACATTTCAGACCTTTCCAAGTGGTTCGATACCTCGGCATACTTATCGGGTTCGAGCGACATCGTGGCGCACCTGGTGCTCGGACATCAAACCCAGATGCACAACCTGATCACCTTGACCAACTACCAGACCCATGTGCGTCTGA
>JAFAWA010000169.1 GCA_019242155.1 Terriglobia bacterium
ACACCGGCCCAGACGGGCAGGGCATAGTCCTCTTCATCATCGATGGGCGGGCCGGTTCGAATCTTAGCGGAGACTTCCTCAAGGGGCAGCGCGAGGACGCTGGTTGCCGTCAATTCCTGCTCTGTCGGCGGGCGAACCTGATCCCAGCGGCCGGATACCACGTGGTTCGTGATACACCGCAACGCCTCGATCTTCTCTTCACGGTTCATCAGCAGCCGCGCGCTCCCCAGAGCCACTACCGAACGGTAGTTTACGCTGTGGTGGAACGCCGAACGCGCGAGAACCAGTCCGTCGATGAGTGTGACGGTCACGCAAATGTCCAACGGCTGCGCGGCAGAACGCAGCATGCGGGCCGCGGCCGAGCCGTGTATATACAGCGTGTCACCGTGGCGGCCGTACACCACCGGTATCACGTACGGCTGCGCGTCGACAGTGAATCCCACGTGGCACACGTAGGCTTCGTCCAAAATGGCATAGACCAGCGCCTTATCGTAGACCCCTCGCCGCGGCAGCCGCCTGACGCGAGTACGATCCGTGGGTGTAAAGGCGTCCATGAATAGCCCGCAAGGCAGGCGCTATTTCTTTTGGCTTTCGACCTTTTTCTCCGGACCGAAATTCTTAGCCAGGTAATCGACGAGGGTATCGAGCTGTTCTTTAGTACCGCTGGCGCCGCGGCTGACCATGGAATCGACAATTGAAGCCCAGCCGTCCTTGGTGGCTCGCTGCGACGTGATCACGTCCAGCCCGTGGCAATCGGCGCAAATCATCTGCAGCAGTTCTTTCCCTTTGCCTTCGGGCAGGTCTTGCGCTTGGGCCAGACCGAAGGCGAGCATCGGAGTCAATAAGGCGACACGCTTCATATTCCTACATCATATCCGAGGTGACGCCGCGAGTCTTGTTCCGGGCATGCAGTATGATTAGAGCCATGTCGCGGCGGGTTCCGCTCGTTTCCCTGTTGCTGCTCGGACCTTTTTGGGGGCAGGCGCAGTCCGGGGGCGGGGGCGCCTGGAACAGTTTCGGCGGCGACGCGCAGCGCAGCGGATGGAATCAAGGCGAAACCGGCCTAACCCCCCAAAATGTCCAGAACCTCAAGCTCGAATGGAGTTTGAAGCTCCCGAGCGATGCCAAAGAGATGACCAATCTCACCGCGCCCGTGGTGCGTATCAACGTAGCCACTCCCCGCGGCGTGAAGGATTTCGTGATCGTGGCCGGGGCAACGGATAAGCTCTTCGTCATCGACGGCGATACCGGGAAGATTGCGTGGCAGAAGACGCTGTCTACCGAAGGTACACCGCAGCGCACGCCGACTTGGATCTGCCCCAATGCCCTTACCGCGACCCCGCTTGTAGGGCCTCTCCCCGGCCGGAGCAGCGCCGTCTTCGTGGTTGCTAGCGACGGTAGACTGCACGCCTTCAACCTGGTCAGCGGGGAAGACGAGTTGGCTCCCTCTCCTTTTGTTCCGCCATTTGCCAAAATGTGGAGCCTCAACCTGGACGAAAATATCCTCTACACGACGACCTCGCAGGGCTGCAACGGAGTGCAGTCCGGCGTGTTTGCCCTGAATCTAGCGGATCCTGACCGTAAGGTTGCCCGCCTCACGACTGCCGCCTGGGGCGCCGGTGTTTGGGGAAGAGCAGGCGCGGCGCTCACAGCGGATGGCCGAGTCATCATCGAAACTGGCGATGGCCCCTGGGAACCCGCCCGGGGGAATCTCTCCGATTCGGTCATCGCTCTCTCTCCAGGAGACTTGCGGCCGACGGACTACTTCACGCCCGGCAATCGTGCCTGGCTCACAAAAAAGGATCTGGATATGGGCAGCATCAGCCCGGTTGTGTTCCCGTTTCAGAACCGGGAACTCGCGGCTGCGAGCGGCAAAGAGGGAGTCATTTTCCTGCTCGATACCCAATCTCTCGGCGGGGCCGACCACCGCACGCCCCTCTATCGCAGCCCCAGATTCACCAACGACGAAGTGAACCACGCTACCAAGGGCTTCTGGGGTGCGTTTAGCACCTGGGAAGATACCGACGGGACACGCTGGCTGCTCGCGCCCGCTTGGGGCCCGCCGACGGAAGCTACGAAGTTTTCGCTCGACTACGGCCCTACACGTTCGGGTAGTCTCATGGCATTCACGGTGGAGGCCAAAGGTGACAAGCCCGCGCTCAGGCCCGCATGGAATTCTGTAGAGATGAGCCTGCCCACGCCAGCCATCGTGGCGAACGGCGTGGTGTACGTGGTTTCCGATGGGGACTGCGCGGCGCAGGTCGGTTCCAGCGGAAACCTGCTCTCTACCGCGGATCGCAAGGCGGGAACGGACCGATCCGTGCTCTACGCGCTCGATGCCCATTCCGGCAAGGTTCTGTTTTCGAGCGGCGATACGATGCACAGCTTCTCGCACTTCAGCGGCTTCGCGGTAGCCGGCGGCCGTGTCTATGTGCCTACCTTTGATGGGACCGTTTATGCCTTCGGCTTGGGGTCTCAGCAGCAGCCTTGACACGAGGGAATCGAAAACGATATGAAGAGGAACATGAATTGGAAGCTGATGCTGCCCGCGGTTGGCGCGGCTTTGCTCGTATTGGTTCTGCCGGCCGCCGCGCACCACTCCTTCGCGGCCGAGTACGATAAGGATAAACCGATCAAGGTCACGGGAACCGTGACCAAGTTCGATTTCACAAATCCCCACTCCTGGATCTACATAGATGTGAAGCAGCCTAATGGGACGGTGGTCAATTGGGGGTTTGAGACCGCCTCGCCGAGCAACCTTTTTCGCCGCGGCTTTCGCAAAAACACGGTGGCAACCGGAATGGTCGTCACCATTGAAGGCTACTGCGCCAAGGACGGATCGAACGTGGGCGATGCGCAACGGCTCACGATGCCAGACGGCAAGCAGTACCAGCTCGGAACCGAGGAAAACCCAGGTTAGGAGATCTGCCGTTTGAAACCGGTTCATTGCTTCCTGACGGCCGCCGCCCTGGTTCTGATTTCGATGCCCGCCGCGGCGCAAACCGAGGCCCCGCGTACTGCTGACGGCAAGCCCGATCTTCAAGGCATTTGGCAGGTGCATAATGCCGCTAATTTCGATGTGAGCGAAGTGGCCGAAGGGCAAGAGATCCCGTACCGGCCCGAGGCTCTCGAACGGGAACAGAAAGGGGACCGGGTCGATCCCGTGGCGCACTGCGCTATGCCCGGGGTTCCGCGCATCACTTACATGCCCTTCCCGTTTCAGATTGTTCAGCGCCCCAACACCGTGGTCTTCGTTTACGAATACCTGCACAACCACCGCATCGTCCACACCACGCCGCGCGAGCACCTCCAGGACATCGACTTTTATATGGGCGACTCTATCGGACGTTGGGAAGGCAATACCCTGGTGATCGATGTTACCAACCTTGACGAGAAGACCTGGCTCGATGCAGCCCGCCACACGCATAGCGATGCCCTGCACGTAGTGGAGCGGTATACGCGTGTGAGTCCCACGGTGATGAACTACGAAGCTAACATCGAGGACCCGAAGACATACACGCGCCCCTGGAAGATCAGCATGGCCCTGCACCGCCGGACCGAACCGGGATTCGAACTGCGGGAGCAGGAGTGTACCGAGGGCGACGATGGCCGCGCCATCCATCCTTACTACCGGCCTGCGCCTAGGGGCGATCCGCTGGAATTTCCGCGCATATTCCCGGCACCAAAAGAGGCGGCTCGATGAGAATTGCACTCCTATCCCGCGCGACGGCACTGGCTGCTTTTCTGGTCCCGTCGGTTTGGGCGCAAAGCTACGTTCCTCCCAAGACCGCGGAAGGTCTCCCGGATCTCGAAGGCGTTTGGCAGCCGCGGGCCGCAGGCGCCGCATATTCGATCCTGCCGCACCCGGCGGGCTTTTTCCTTGGAGCCGAATCGAAGACGGGTGTGGTGGAGGGCGGCGTTCTCCCCTATCAGCCTTGGGCCGCCGAGCAGGTCAAGCAACTCACTCAGCACATGGAACTGGACCCGACCGGCCATTGCCACTACGAAGGCGTTCCGCACGCCATGTATTTTGGGTTCCAGCTTTTCGAAACCCCGCAATACATCGCCGTTCTGCATGAGAACATGCACGCATGGCGCATCATCTACATGGATGGGAGTCCGCACCCCAAGGACTACCAGGCCTGGATGGGCGACTCGCGGGGCCACTGGGAAGGCAGCACGCTGGTCGTCGATGTGGCCGACTTCAATGATAAGAGCGTCTTCGACATGGCCGGTCA
>JAFAWA010000176.1 GCA_019242155.1 Terriglobia bacterium
CCGCCCCCTGTTTCCGCGTGCGCGTCGGCGTGCCTCTAGGCTTGTCCACGGCGCCCTCCGCCTTTACTATATTGGCGGAGCTTCCTCGAACCCGCGATCGCCGCCTTTCGTCAGGACGGTTCGGTTCTTTCATAAAGCCAACTTTGCAATTGTGTACAACGATTTACCTCGACCAAAGAGGCGGGCCAAAAAAGCCCAAAGAGGCTGTCATCGCCCCACTGAACTTTTAGCATGCCGCAACTCGTGACATGTGTTCGATTGGCTACGAAACAGTACCCTGACTAAATAGTACCTGAAAACAAGGCCGGAGTTTTATCGGTGGCGGAAAGTAATTCTTCCTTTGGTGAGATCGTAGGGGGAAAGTTCTAGCGTGACTTTATCGCCCGCTAACACGCGGATCCGGTTCCGGCGTAGCCGGCCCGCCAAATGCGCCAGAACAACTCGGTCATGCTCAAGCTGTACGCTGAAGAGGCCGCTCGGAAATTTCTCCAAAACGGTGCCGGTCACTTCGATGCTGTCCTCTTTACTCATATTCCTTTCTAATGCGGGCCGGCAGCGTGTCGAGCAGCCGGCCCGCGAAGCTCTCAGGCGGCTGTGACGTTGGTTGCCTGCAGACCTTTGGGGCCCTTGGTTACTTCAAATTCTACTCTGGAGCCTTCATCCAGTGTGCGATATCCTTGCGTCTGGATGGCCGAGAAGTGCACAAACACGTCTTCCCCGTTTTCCCTTTGGATAAAACCGTAGCCCTTGGCTGCGTTGAACCACTTCACTGTACCTTTTTCTTTCATCTGCCTCTTTTCCTTCATTCACAAAAAATGCACTCCACCATAGACCGCCCTAGAAAAAAGGGGGTGCGGATGGACTCGCGCACCCCCTTCACACGCAGACGGAAAACTAGAGTCAAATGCCTACTCATTATACACCAGGCGTGTCTCTCCAGCCGCTAAACTCGCGAGACCCATGAGCACCTCGATCTACCCTTACGCTCTACCGCGCGGCCGCACTGAGCGACAGACCTGCGTGTTCTCGTAAGAGCCTTCGCAGATCCTCCGGAATACGCGGTTGGAATGCGCAGCTTTGGGGACGTCCGGAACTGTGATAAAATTCATGTTTCCAAAAGAATTGGAAGTGCCCTCAGGCGGACTACTCGGACTCTAATCCAGGTTTCTGAATCGCTCGTGGGTAGGTTTATCAGTGCGTCTGGAGGAAATACACCATGGCCGATTCGGATGTCCTGTTACTTGTCGCGCTCGTAGTGCTGTTGCTGACCGCACTTCTGGTTCCACCGGGTCCCGGCACGCCTCTGCGTTCACCGTGCGGCTCAAGGTGAGCAATTAGCCTCACCCCGTCATCGCCAGCACAAACTGCTCCACAACCGTCCGGTCGTCCGGCCGCGCGTCCCGCAGTCCCCGGTCGGCCTCGAAGATCAGCTTCACCGCGACTTCCAACTGCTTTGGCGTAAACCTCGAAACCGTCTGGTAAACCTGGTCCGCACGCGCTCCCCACATCGGCACGCCCATGCGCGTGAAATAGCTTTGCACCTGTCCCGCGCTCTTCAGGCCGGCGTCCCGCGCCACCAATGCCATCCGGAACTGCGTTGAAAGGAACGTCAACACCAACGGCAGATATTCGCCCTCTTTCACCAACGTGTCCAGCACTTCCAGGGAACGCGTCCGGTCGCGGCGCGCAAGCGCATTTACCAGCGCGAAGATTGTCGCCGTCCGGGCATCGGGCACCAGCGCGCTGATCTCATCCACTCCGATCGATCGCCCATTCGCATACAAAACCAACTTCTCCAGTTCTAGAGCGATTCGCGCCACGTCCGCTCCTAGAGCTTCCACCAACAGGTCTAAAGCACCGGCTTCCATGCGAAGGCCGTACTGCCGAACCAGTTTCTCGGATTCCGCGAGCGCCTCATGCGCCGCGAACCGGCGCAACTCCACCACCTCCGGAATCCCTGTAAAGAATTTGCGAACGCGCTCCTGCCGCCGCTTATCGTCTCCTTCGAAATCGAAACGGCTGGCTTCGAACACTACGCTAACGCCGGGCGTGGGATCTTTCAGATAAGCACTGAGCGAAGCGGTGTCCCCGGCACTGCCTTCGCCGCCCTCATTCTCCTCTTCAGACCGCCCGCGCGGCAGCGCAGCTTCAGCGTTGATCACCCAGATCACCCGCTCGGCCGCAAATAACGAAAGCGCCCGCGCATCATCCACAACTTCCGCCAGGCTGAGTTCCGTTAGATCATGCTCCGCAAAAGCATCTTCCGCATAGGCGTCCTTCACGGCCTGTTTGATCTTACGGCGCTGGTAAGATTCCGGACCGAGCAGCAGCACCGCGGGCAGCAAATTGCCCTGCTTGATGCGCGCGAGCAGTTGGGCCGGATACAAGCTTAGAAATTCTCCAGTATGCCGGTCACAACACTCTGGGCGACGGCGCGGCTCAAACGAATCATGGCGGGCCCGCTCTCGTCAAAATACTGCTGCGGGTTTTCCGAAATCTGATAGCGCTCCCGGAACTCAAATCCCGGCCGGCTGTACAGAACGGCGTTCGTGGTCCGGTCCGTGAGACTGATCTGCAGAAGCACCACAACCTCGACCGACGTGGCACGGCTTGTCGCCACATCGGACGTGATCGGGAAAAATAGAAAACTCGAGACACCGCCGTTCAGTACCGCATCCGCTTTTGCAGGGTCGGAGACCACCGCGTAATGAGTGCGGGCGATCAACTCGCGGGAAATATCCTCGGGCAGCAGCCGCGCGAGCTGATAACGAGTCGTCACGTTGGCGAATGCCGGCACCGCGATGATCTTCACGTTCTTAGGCATCAGGTCACCACGCCCGGAAACGTGATAACCACAGCTTGCAGTCACAACGCAGAGTGCAGCGAGCAGGGCTCGCCTCACGCGATCTCCTTCGCGACTGCCACCGCGTTTTCCGCCAGAAGACGCAGATTGTCGGCGACGATCCAAAACCAGCAGGCTTCCGCATCGTTGCGGTCAGGGGCGATGGCGCCCACCGCGATACCAGATTGTCCCGCCTGCCCGACATTGCTCGGTGGGTCGAACTCGCTGCTGCGCACTTCAATTGCTCCCGCCGCAAGGCTGCTCTCAATCGCCTCCGTGCCGGGGCTGGACTCAAACTGTACCCATGCCGAAAAGCTATAGCCGTGAAACACAGGCGCCTGAATTACGCGCAGCGAAGGCATGGGCGCGTCTTCTCCGTCACCGGGCAGAGACAACAGTGTTGCCAGATGCCGCTCGATCCGCAGTTCCGTCTCTTCCAAGGCCACCGGAGCCTCTTCGCCCAAGCGCGCCAATAGGTTGAAACTGAGCTGTGCATCAAAGATATTGCGCGGCATCTTCTTGAAGGAGAGCAGACTCACAGTCTGATTCTGGAGTTCCTCCACGCCCGAGGCGCCGCGCTCGCTGGCCGGCGCGAGCACATCGATTACGCACCGCCGTATCGGATCGTTTGTCTGCAGCCGCCGAAGAAAGAGGGCCAGCGCGATCGCGGCGGGATCGGCGATCACATGGACCGTAGCGCCGTCCAAATCCGACCCGGATTCGATCATAGGAGCCCGCAAACGGGCGTCCGGGCGCTCTTCGGCCGCATACGTCAGATCAATTATGGATACGGAGTCGCCGGATAGTTCCAAAGCTTTACGTGTAGAATCGCTCGATCCCGCAAGAAATACGATGCTCGCGTCCGCCAGGTTTTCCGCCGTCAGTTCTTCTACCACAGTGGGCTCTTCACCCTGCCGGGTGAGAGTACCCGCCTGCTCTCCTTCCGCGGCGATCAGCCGCAGATCGAGCGAAGGAACCGAGGTCGCTACCAAATCACGCACCTCGCGCCCCAGCAGAGTGTCGCTGCCCACCAAAACGGCTTTTAGGCGATTAGCCAATCTGACGCTCCGGATCGAGCGGATATCCGGGGTGCCTGGGCGCCGGCCTGAGCCGCCGCCGTAAAAGACCCGCGGCGCGAATCACAATTCCGCTCCCCACGTACGTGATCGCAAGCGCGAGCAGCACCGGCCGCGAGTAGTTCCAGATCGCGTAAATTAGTCCTCCAAGAATAATGATGGTAGCCGTTGAGTAGGCCTTATTCAGGCTGATGCCTTTGAAGCTGTAGTATCGCCACGTGCTGACCATCAGGAACGCGAGCATCAGAAGCAGCGCCAGCCAGGCGATCGCGAATGGCGGCCAATATAGGGGTTCACCGCCCGTGACATAAACCACGGAGGCCACCGTTCCGGCCGCTGCGGGAATCGGTAGACCCACGAAATACTTACGCCCCGGCCTCCCCGGATTCTTCGGGATCGGATTTTTCTGAACGTTGAACCGTGCCAGCCGGGCCGCGCCGCAAAGCAGAAAGAGAAAAGCCACAAAGTAGCTCGCGTTGAAAATCGGGCCGCGCGTAGACGCCGCCAGGCCCGGGTCGATAAACTGCACGCCCCACGCTACCGCCAGAACCGCGGGAGCCAGGCCGAAACTGATCACATCGGCGAGCGAGTCCATCTCGCGGCCGAAGTCGGAGGTGGTGTTCGTTAACCGCGCCACCATTCCATCCAGTCCGTCCGTGAACACAGCCACACCGATGGCCAGCGCGGCTGCTGTGAAGTCTTCCGCAGCGCCGGGACCACCGGCGGCAGCGTGCATTACGCCTCGAAAAGATCGCAGGATAGAAATGTAGCCTAAAAAAATATTGCCCGCCGTGAATAGGGTCGGGAGTGCGTAGGCAGCTCGCCGCGGGCGGCGTTCCGGAGAGCGGGGATCGACAAACCGATCTTTAATTGCCATGAATCTCCGGCCCAGGCTCCGCCGCGCGATCTATGCGGCGCGCGACAACGCTGCTTCCGGCAGCGACCCGCATTCCCGGCCGCACCACAATCTGCCATTCCGGGCCAAACAGAACATCCAGACGTGATCCGAACTTAATCAGACCGATTCTTTCTCCTGCCTGCACGCGGTCTCCAGCCTCTTTTGTACAAACGATTCGGCGCGCGATCAGTCCCGCGATCTGCTTGAACACAACGCAGGTCCCATCGCCTTCTACCGTGATGACGTTTTGCTCATTCCGGGTCGATGCCTCTTCGCGGCTCGCCACCAGAAATCGTCCTTTCTGATATTCCACCTTGCGAATCTTGCCGCTTATGGGAGTGCGGTTCACATGAACATCGAATATGTTCAGAAAGATGCTGACCCGCCGAATGTTTTCTCCCTCACTCTCTACTGCCACCACTTTTCCGTCAGCCGGAGAGACTGCCACCGGTCCCGCCGGAATCGCTCGCTCCGGGTCGCGAAAAAAATACAGGCAGAATGCAGCTAATACCCAAAGCGGCGCCGCAAACCAGCCGCTCGCCAACCAGCCAACCACGAGTGCGCCCGCCGAAATGCCGATAGCGTAATAAATGCCATCTTTCACCATGGACAACCTCATTTTCCCATAGCCTGCAGAACGGTTCGCCGTCTCGCGAAGCGGCCCTTCGGCACGGGATGGAACACTCTCGTAGTTTCCCGTACGCTGGCTGCGAATCCACACTGGAAGGTGCCGCAACATTGGGGTTTTTGGCTCCACACCTGCACCGCTCGACGCCATGTACCACCACGTAAAACAACTCATGTACACGGTTCGTATCGGGCAGCCCGATCCTCGGTTCGGCAACATGTTGCTCGAACAGTTCGGCGGGGCCAACGGCGAGCTCGCTGCCGCCATGCAATATTCGGTGCAGGGCCTGAACTGCGACGACCCGGAGCGCAAAGACCTTCTGATGGATATCGGAACGGAGGAGATGAGTCACTTGGAGATCGTGGGCACACTCGCCCGCATGCATCTCAAGCCGCTCAAATCGGACCGCGAGGCGGCGCACGCCGATCCTCTCATCGCCATTGCGGGCGGAGGCGGTGTTAACCTTTACAACTCCATGGGCGACCCGTGGACGGCCGACTACCTGAAAATTACTGGTGAACTGGACGTTGACCTGCGCAGCAACATCGCAGCCGAGGCCCGAGCCAAGATTGTCTACGAACGTTTGATCAACTTCACTGATGATCAGGGCACCATTGACGCGCTGCAATTTCTAATGACGCGCGAGATCACTCACATGAAGGCCTTCACACTCGCCCTCGAAAGCTTGGGTAAACCGGCGTTTTCGATCGGGCGCATCCCGCCCACTCCCGGTCTCGTCGACCAGTACTTCAACGATTCCACCGGTATCGGCGATCGTGGCGAGCCTGACGTACGCGGACCCTGGAATGAAGGCGGCGATTGGGAACTCGTTACCGCGCCCGCTTTCCAGGAGTTCGAATCGCCTCTGGAAGGAACCAGACTGGCAGGCCGCTCCGGCGACGGTGCGTCTAAGCGACATCAATAAAACTTCTAGGAGAAACAATGCCCCAACTCAAAGAATTGCTCGTTGAAGAATTACAGGACCTCTTGCACGCGGAAACGCAACTGACCGCGGCGCTGCCGAAGATGGCGCAGGCTGCCAGTCACCCCGCACTGAAAGAGGCCTTTGAAAAGCATTTGCTGCAGACTCAGAATCAGGTAGAACGGCTGCAGAAGGTATTTGAAACCCTAGGTGAGAAGGCCGAACCGAAGCCCTGCAGGGCCATGCAAGGTCTGATCGAAGAAGGAAAAGAGAGAATACAGGAGACCTCGGGTAAAGAAGCGCCCGCGGCCGACCTCGCCTTGATTGCCGCTGCTCAGAAGATCGAGCATTATGAGATTGCCGCCTACGGCACCGCGCGCGGGCTAGCCCGTCAATTGGGCGAGTTCGACTGCGCCCGCCTGCTTTCGCGTACCCTCGGCGAAGAGGAAAGCGCCGATTTTCTACTGACGTCGATCTCCGACCCGCTCGTCCAACAGGCCGCTTTGAATGAACGCGGGGCTAACGTAAACCTGGACCTTCCCGAGAGGTCCGCATCCTACAAAAAGAAATCGGTGCGGACCGAGAAGGTAGCGGGCTAGTATCCTATAGGGCGAAGCCTTCGTCCGATGGGAGGAGCGGTCAACAACCGCTCCTCTCAACTGCTCTTACACCTGATCCCGTTTCAAATGGGTTCGTTTCGCAAACCGGGTGTCGCAGGCTGCCAGATCCCGGAGCAGTGAACGGGTTGATTTCTAGTCCCCGCGCGACTCATTCACATCATTTCGAATTTCTTCTAACTCCTTACTCCGTACTAATTTCGAGCTATTTGGAACCCGCTCACGACCGTCTTTTCTTCCTGCCCGCGAAATAATGGCGTCAGAGCCGGGGTTGATGGCGAGGCATGGCGCCTCCCCCGCCTGCGGTGCGGTGTCCTCTTCCTTGGGGCGGGGAAGGGGACGCCGCTCAAGCAGATCCGATTTCGAATCGCGACGCCAAATGCATTCGCTCCGCCCGCACCTTCAGCCGTCCGTCCAATCCTTCCCTGTTCCCACTTCGCTCGCGTACCAAGGCCTAACGATCAGCGGCTTTTCCACGATCTTGGCGTGGGATAGAATATCCGTCTACGCGAAAGGAAGTTCTTATGCGGGTAGCCCGATTCCTAACGCCGCTTTTGTTTGCGGCCGCTCTGTTTGCGCAACATACTTACACTTTGGCCGACATCGAGAACGGCGGCCGCCTCTACCTTGCCAACTGCACCGTCTGCCACGGGCCCGATGGCGACCTCCAGCCCGGTGTCAATCTCGGCCGCGGAAAGTTTCGCCGTGCCTCCAGCGATGACGAACTGGAACAGATCATCACTAAGGGCATACCAGGCACCGGTATGCCGTCTCACGATCTCACGCCACAGCAGGTCGAAAGCGTCGTTGCCTATCTTCGCTCTATGGCCGCCTCCGGTCACAGCACTTTGCCTTCCGGCAATGCCGCGCGCGGCAAGGCGATCTTCGAGGGGAAAGGTGAGTGTTTGAACTGCCATCGCGTGCATGGTTCAGGCTCTTATTCGGGGCCGGACTTGAGTGACATCGGCCTTGTGCGCCGGACGGCGGAACTTGAGAAGTCGTTAGTTGATCCTAACGCCGAGATTCTGCCCGACAACCGTGTCGTGCACGTCGTAACCAAAGATGGAAAAGAGATGACCGCGCGCCTGCTCAATGCCGACACGCTTGCGCTGCTCGTTCTTGATGCTCAAGGCCAGCTTCATAGCTACTCTAAGTCTGATCTGCGGGAGTACTCTTTGATGAAGGATTCCTCCATGCCCTCTTATAAAGGCAAGTTGACGACTCAAGAGATGGGTGATGTCGTAAGTTACATGGCTTCTCTGAAAGGTGCGGAAACTCGATGATGGGACGAATGGTACATTGCGGTTTATTTCTTGTTCTTCTTGCCGACTGGCTGCCGGCGCAGGTCACGTTCGATCGCATTTTGAGTGCGAACCAGGAACCCCAAAACTGGCTCACCTACTCCGGCACCATGCTAAGCCAACGGCACAGTCAGCTCACGCAAATCACCCCGCAGAACGTGAAGAACCTTCAGTTGGCTTGGATCTTTCAAGCACGCTCGCTTGAGAAGTTTGAAGCGACCTCACTAGTTGTCGATGGCGTACTCTATACCGTTCAGCCGCCCAACGACGTCGTCGCTCTCGACGCCGCCACCGGGCGCACTTACTGGGTCTATTCCTACTCGCCTTCAGCCAAGGCGCGGCCGTGCTGCGGCCGAGTCAACCGCGGCCTTGCCGTTCTAGGTGACCGCGTGTTCATGGGCACAATTGATGCGCGTCTCATAGCTCTCGACGCCAAAACCGGCAAACCGGTCTGGAGCACTCAGGTAGCGAAGCCCGAATCCGGTTATGCGCTCACTCATGCGCCGCTCATTGTAAAAGACAAGGTGATCGTAGGCACCGCCGGCGGCGAATACGGCATTCGCGGTTTCATCGCAGCCTACGACGTGAATACCGGCAAAGAGGTCTGGCGCTTCCACAACATCCCTGAACCCGGCGAACCAGGTCACGAGACTTGGGCCGGCGATTCCTGGAAGACCGGCGGCGGCTCCGTATGGGTAACCGGCTCTTATGACTCGGACCTCAACCTGACTTACTGGGGCATCGGCAATCCCGGCCCTGATTGGAACGGCGACAGTCGTAAAGGAGACAACCTCTATACCGATTCCGTCGTGGCATTGGATGGCGACACGGGAAAACTCAAGTGGCACTTTCAGTTTTCCCCGCACGACGAGTTCGATTACGATTCCGTTCAGGTTCCGGTCCTGGTCGACATGGAATGGCAGGGGCGGCCGCGCAAAGTGATGCTATGGGCCAACCGCAATGGCTACTATTACGCGCTCGACCGCGCCAACGGTCAATTCCTTACCGGCAAACCGTTCGTAAAAGTAACTTGGTCCACCGGTCTTGATGAACGCGGCCGCCCCATGAAAGCCACTACGGCCGCCTCCTCTCCCGAAGGCGTTCTTATCTATCCCGGTAACCAGGGCGGCACCAACTGGTATAACTCGTCTTACAGCCCGCGCACCGGCCTCTTTTACATTCCCTCCTGGGTCGAGTACAACACTACTTACTACAAACTCCCGGTCGAATACCATGAAGGCCGCACCTTCGGCGGAGCCGCGTTACGCGCGAACGTCGGGCGTAGAGGCGCCACTCTGACTCGCTTGGAAGATTCAGAGGGCTATGGCGCCGTCCGCGCCATCGATCCCAAAACCGGTGACTTGAAGTGGGAATTTAAAATGTCCGATGTTACCGACGCCGGAGTCCTCACGACGGCTTCGGACTTACTATTTACCGGTGGCCGCGAAGGTTACTTCTTCGGGCTCGATGCGCGTAACGGCCAAATGCTTTGGAAGGCTATCGTTGGCGGAGTCGTAGCGTCAGGGCCGATGACCTATGCCGTTAATGGCCGGCAGTATGTGGCGGTCGCCGCGGGCAACGCGTTGTTCAGCTTCGCGCTGCCGCAGTGACTCGAAAGTAGAACCCGATTACTTGTCGTTGTAAGGCGCGTCCGGACTCGAAGAGCCAAGGAACAGCTTCTTTCCGTCCGGGAAGGTGATGTCGCGGCCGTTTGCTCGGTTCGAACCATCCTTCGCCTGATAACCGTCGACGACAATTTCCGTGCCGGCCATCAATGAGTCCTTGGTGAAGCCGCGGCGGAACAGGGTGTTGGGGCTGCCGCCTTCTATCATCCATTCGGTGGTCGAGCCGTCCGCATTTTTGGCGGCGATATGAATCCAGGAATGGGGATTTATCCACTCCACTTTGGTCACCTTGCCTTGCAGCTTCAGCGGCTTTTTAGGGTCGAATTCGGCCACGAAGGCATGATGTGCCCATGCCGGGGCCGTGGCGAGGAACAGCACACAACCCGCAATGACTCCCGCAAGCTTCATACTCGTAAGCTCTCCTTATTTCTGATTTCCTTGCCCTGCTGCGGCCTTTTCTTCCGCCCGCGCACCGGCCAGCATGCCTTGCATAGCGTAGTTACCTTCATGGCAGGCGTACTCGAAGATTGGCCCCTCGGTTTTCGTCATCGGAACCTGCGCTGTCCACTGCTTGGTGAAGGCGGTCGGATCGTTCACCGTGAATTCGTAAACGATCGTTTTAGGATCGGTGCGGGTGAAGCGTTCGACCAGTTTCATCTTTTCATCCGCACCGCGGAATCGGGTCTTGTCCGTGAAGTTCGTGGTTTCTACCACCAGAGTATTGCCTTCCCAGTGGCCCCGCGAATCGCCCATCCACTCGCGGACGTTAGGTGCGACATGCGGCCGGCCATCGAGCGGAATGATCCGCGTATCGTGGATCATCTCCGACAAAATCATTACATATCCCGGAGCCTGCACTATCTGGTAATTGTTGTTATACGCGGTGGGCAGCATTGGAGGTCCGGCCGTCGGCCACAGAATGCATCGCTCCGTAAGCGCGCGGCTTTCCGGACCATCATACGGGTGGTTTCGCGTGTATTCCCGCTGCGCCTCTTGCCTCTTCTGCGCTTCCGGAGTCAGCGGAGGAATCCGGCCATCGGGCGGATCGATAATCAGCGACGTCCGCAGCGTGCCCACGGTTTTGTTTCCGCGGTCATACCAGAAGTTGTTATAGGCCCGGCCGACGTCAGCCTCTACGGGACCATCGCGGCGGTCGGCATTGTTGTTGGCCAGCGTCTTTTTTTCAAACTCGACCGCTTCTTCTTTGGTCAGGAACGGCTTGTTCGCAAACTCTGCCGGACGTTCGAGCGGTGTGATCGTGACGTTAGTCCAGAAGCCTTGAATATCCGGCTGGCCATCCGGCGTACGCGGCGGTGTCCATTTCGATTGCGTCCAACCAGGAATGATGACCACTAACGCGAAGCCGAACGATGTCAGCCGTGCACTCATTTTTCGCTCTCTCCATGAGAGCCGGGCGCGGAGCCGCCGAGGAACAGCCGTTTGCCGTCAGAGAAGGTGAGGTTCTTGCCCACCGCTCGGTTAGCTCCGTCCTTGGCTTGATAACCTTCCACCAGAATCTCCGTGCCGGGAGGCAGAGAGTCCTTGCTGAAACCGAGCCGGAACAGGTTATTCGGGCTGCCCCCTTCAATCATCCAGGCGGTTACCGAACCATCGCCGTTCTTCACGTCCAGGTGTATCCAGGAGTGAGGATTAATCAACTCCCACTTAGTGACTGTACCCTTCAATGTGACCGGTTTCTTTTCGTCGAATTCCTGCGCAAAGGCATGATGAGCCCACACTGGAGCTGCCGCCGCCAGCAAAACAGCGCCGGCAATCGCGATGGCTACTCTTCTTCGCATGTACATCTCTCTCCTCGAAGGGCCGCGCTACTTAGCCTTGCTCTCCTGGGCGCGAGCACCGCTCAGATTGTTAGCCATCCCGTAATTCCCCTCCTGGCAAGCGTACTCGTAAATGAGTGAATCGCTCTTCCTCATCGGAATCTCCGCGCTCCAGGGCTTGTCCCAGGTGGATGGGTCGGAAACCGTGAACTGGTAGGTGATGGTATCGCCGGCCGTCCTCGTGAATCGCTCGACTACTGTCAGGTTTTCGCTCGAACCGCGGAAATTCGTCTTATCCGTGAAATTCGTGGTCTCGACGACCAGCGTGTTGCCTTCCCAATGCCCGCGCGAGTCACCCAGCCATTGGCGCACGTTCGACGCAACGTGCGGCCGGCCGTCAGTTGGAATTATGCGGACGTCGTGAATCATCTCCTGCATGATGGCGACATAACCAGGAGACTGCACAATCTCCAGATTGCCGTTGTAGCCGACGGGCAGCATGGGAGGCCCTTCATTCGGCCACAGGATGCACCGTTCGCTGAGCGGCCGGCTCTCGGGTCCGTCGAATTGATGTCCCCGGGTGTTTGCAGCGCGCTCCGCGTTTCTCTTTTGCGCTTCCGGCAGCATTGGCGGAATGCGTCCTTCGGGTCCCGTGATTAAAGATGTGCGCAAGCTTACGGCGGCATTCGACTGGCTGCGATCCAGGCCGAACTGCGCCAGATCATAGTGAACATCCGCGGCAGTCCCGGGCTCTGTCTGCCTGCCTTCGAGCCGTTTGGCGGCCTGTTCCTCGGAACGCTTCTGCCGCGTGGCGAGTTCTTCCGGCGTGAAGAACTCTTTAGAGCCTAGATCTTTGGGCCTCTCAAGCGGAGTCTCCGTCGCGTTCGTCCAAAAACCTTGAAGGTCCGGCGCTCCGTCTGCGGTGCGCGGCGGCGTCCAAGTTTTGGAAGTTGCGGTAGCCGCCGGTTTAGCGGCAACCGGCTGCGCCTGTGAAAAAGCGTAGGGAACAAATATCACGCCTGCGCCGATTGCGGCCGTGGCTAGAACATACCGATGGCTCATCCCAAATCTCCTCATTTGCTTGGACCGGCAGCCGGTTTCTTGCGAAGGTTACCGTAGAGCACCTCTTCAGCAAACTCCGGACATTTATATTCCAGAAGCTGCGCATTCGGCTCCACATGCCGGTAAAGCGGCATACTGATCTTCCAGGGGCGGGAAAATGTCTTGGCGTCTTCTATAGTCGCCTCATACATCAAGACCTCCGGACTGCGCGGCGTATACCGTTCCACAACGTGCAGGGCATCGCTATGAAAGTCACCGGCGCGGTCAAACCAGGTCTGGTCGTTTTGACTGGTCACGTCCACAACTAAAGTATCGCCCTCCCAATGCCCGTTCGACCAACCCATCCAGCTATCCGCCGGCGCCTTAGACTTCCCGTCCATGTAAACCGTGCGAACGCCGCCCGCATACTCATATACCAACATAATGAACTGCTGCGACTGCACGATCTGGAACGGATACGGCATATATGTGGCGCGCGGCACACCTGGAAGGTAACACTTGATCTCCGGATCGAGTTTTAACCGGTTGGCAAAGTTTTCCTTCTGCTGTTGTGCGGCCGCGGGCAGGTACGGGATCTCACCACCCTCCACTACTCCGATACCCGGAGGGATTGAAAACTCGGCGCCCAGTTGCGGCACCGCTCCCATACTCGCGGCATGCGGACGCAGATCCCAATTGGCGGTGTTGAGAGCTTCCCAGATTCCATTCAAATTCGGCTTACCATCCGCTGTGCGCGGCGCGCGATACGCTTGGCCCTGCGCCTGCGCCCCCACCGGCACGGCCGCAGCGGCGGCAATGATCGTTACTATATGCAACCGATTAAGCATTGATCGGCTTCCTCTCAGCAACCCGCACGGGCCTTCGCATACACAGAAAGCAGCCCGCACACAGGTGTTTTGATGGACATTATTTCTCCAATCCCAACCGTTGTCAAACAATAAGGGCGAGGACAAAAAGCGGGACGACAGGGCGTTCCGCTGCTATTTCTAACCGCCGAGCACCGCGCCCGACGTGATTCCGCCCGCCTGTGCCAAATCCCCGCCGCTCAGTTTTTTGCCCTCGTCCAACCTTGCTCTCAGAACTTCGATCAGGCCGCCTTGGGATGTAACGCTGAAGCTCTGGTTAGTAATGTCGGTGACCTCACCGACCTTTCCGGGAACGTCGGCGAAGCGCCGGAACACCACCTTGCGGCAATCGAAGATCTGGAGCCTCTTGCCGTTGATCGTTGTCCAGGCACCCGGAGCCGGATTGCATCCTCGGATCAGGTTATAGACATGATCGAGGGGCTTGGCCCAATCGATCCGGGCTTCCGCTGTGCGGCACCAGCCCTCGTAAGTCGCCTGCGATTCGTCCTGGACCGTCTCGGTGTGTTTGCCCGCTACTACGAGATCCGCGGCCTCTAACATCGCCTGTACTCCGAGCGGGAACAAGCGATCGAAGTACACACTGCCGAGCGTGTCATCGGGCCCGATCGGGGTGCGCTTCTGGAAGATCACCGCTCCCTCGTCCAACCCGTCCGAGGGACGGAAAATAGTCAGCCCCGTTTCGGTATCGCCCCTGATGATCGGCCAGTTGATCGAACTCGGGCCGCGGTATTTCGGCAGCAGCGACGGATGATACTGAATCGTGCCGTGTTTGGGAATGTTGACGAACTCCTGCGGCGCGAACTGGAGGACGAAAGCCATGATGCCGATATCGGCGTCCGCCTTCTTCATTACTCGTGTCGCCTCCGGATCGCGCAGTGATTTGAACTGATGGACGGGCAGCCCCTTTTCGAGCGCGGCTGTTTTCAGCGAATCCGGCCTTGCGCCTTCCTTCTCAGGCGCGCAGAACACTGCCGCGACTGCATCGTTACGCGCAAGAAAGGCCTCCAGCACCGCTTTGCCGAAATCCTGCTGCCCGACGATTGCGACCCTCACTTCGAGAACGCCCCGGCCTGTTTCATCGCGGCAATCTCGGCATCGCCCCAGCCCAGCACTTCTTTCAGGATTTCGCCGGTATGCTCGCCCAGGGTGGGCGACCGTTTGATCTGCGCAGGCGAGGCCGACAGCTTGATCGGCATCCCGACGTTAAACCACTTGCCGCGCTCGGGATGATCGAGTTCGACATACATCTCGCGTCCGCGCACATGCTCGTCGTTGGCCAGATCGTCGGTCGACATGATCGGACCGCACGGTACATCGAGTTCGTTCAGAATTTCCATAAGCTCGCGCTTGGTGTAGTTCGATCCGAACTCATCGAGCAGCCGCCATACATCGTTCTGATTCTTGCGCCGGTCGCCGATTTTGGCATACCGGGGATCGGACGCCAATTCGGGCTGCCCCACTTCAGGCCCTACGCGTTTCGCGAGCGCGTCCCAGACGGCCTCCTGCACGACCACGTAAATATAATCATTGGGGCCGCCCGGCTTACATTTGACAGCATTGCCGAGTTGGCCGCCGCCGGAATCATTGCCGGCACGCGGAGTGGCCGTGAGCCCCTCGGTCGGAACCGAATACTCCGAGAGCGTTTGACGCCTGAGCCTCTGGTGATCGCGGAATTTCACCCGGCACAGGTTCATCACGCCGTCCATCATCGCGACTTCGACATACTGCCCGAGCCCCGTGCGATGGCGTTGTTCGAGTGCGGCAAGCAGCCCGATTGCAAGGTGGAGACCGGTGCCCGAGTCGCCAATCTGCGCGCCGGTAACAAAGGGCGGCCCCTCGGGCACTCCTGTAGTGCTCATCGCGCCGCCCATTGCCTGCGCCACATTCTCATATGCCTTGAAATCGGCATACGGCCCGGACGATCCGAAGCCTTTGATGGAACCCATTACGACGCGCGGGTTCAGTTCGTGAACCTTCTCCCAGGTGAATCCGAACCGGTCGAGCACTCCCGGCCCAAAGTTCTCCATCAGGATGTCGCTCTTCTTCAGCAGTTCGACGAAGACCTTCTTGCCCTCCGGCGACTTCATGTTGAGCGTGATCGAACGCTTGTTGCAGTTCAACATCGTAAAGTACAGGCTGTCCGCATTCGGCACATCGCGCAACTGGCCGCGCGTGGCATCGCCGACCGGCGATTCCAGCTTGATTACATCGGCCCCCATCCACGCGAGCAACTGCGAGCAGGTGGGCCCCGCCTGCACGTGCGTCATGTCGAGAATGCGGATTCCCTTTAGTGCTTCCATCTACCTGTCTTTTCTCCTTCGAGCGCCGCCCCTTCGCAGTTGCGGCCGGCAATCATTTATACATGGTCTGGTTCGAGGTACCCGATGAATATACATCGCGATTGATTACCACGTCCACCAACGCCGGCTTGCCGGAATCGCGCGCCTTTTCGAGCGCGGGCCTTATCTCCTCGGGCCTCGTCACGCGAATGCCGAAACCGCCCATGGCTTCGGCGAGGTGATCGAACCGCACATCGCCGACCACGTTTCCGATGTCGCCCCGGCCCGGGTACTTGCGCTCCTGGCCGAACCGTATCTGGTTCCACGACGAATTGTTCCCGATTACGCCGACGTAAGGCAGTTTGCGATGCACCATCGTAATGAAATCGAACCCGGTCAGAGTAAATGAGCAATCACCATAGAGCGTCACCACATCGCGCTGCGGCTGCGCGAGCTTGGAAGCCATGGCAAAACCCGTTCCGACACCCAGAGTGCCGAGCGGGCCGGGGTCCATCCAGCCGCCCGGCCGATGCGGCCTGACGATGGAACCGGAGAACGTGACAATATCGCCGCCGTCCCCAATGTAGACCGTGTCTCTCAGAAGGAACTCGTTGATTTCATGGCAGAGGCGCACCGGATGAATCGGCACCTCGTTCGCCGCGATGATCTTGTCGTTCTTGCCTTGGCTATTGACCTCGTCCTGGCGCAGCATCTCGACGAAGGAATCGTGTCTCCCAGAAGGATCGCCGTTCGAAGCCTCGCACATCGCATTCACGATGGTGCGCAGATTACCGACCAGCCCAAAGTCGAAGTCGCGATTATTGCCGACGTTCCGGTAATCCATATCCATGATCACGATCTTCGCCTTGGGATTGAGACGCCTGCCGTAGCCCATGCGGAAATCGAGCGGCGTGCCCGCGAGCAAAATGACATCGGCGTTGTCGAAAGCGGTTTTGCGCGACGACATAAACCCATACGGGTGATCGGGCGGCAAGGTGCCGCGCGCGGCGCCGTTGACGTAGATCGGGATGTGGAAGTGACGCGCGAAACGGTCGATGGCGTCATGCGCGCGGCAAGTCCGCGCCTGCGTCCCGAACAATGCCACCGGGCGCTCCGCGCTTGCGAGCAGATCGGCAACCTGATTCACGATTTTCACATCGCCGATGAAGTCCGGTGGTCCGCCGTCGGCCCCGCGCACGCGAAAATTCTTCGGATAACGTACTTTGGCCGCCTCGACCTTTCCATCCATGATGTCGTGCGGAATTTCGAGGAAACCGGGGCCCGGCGCGCCGTTGAACATCTCGCGCAGCGCAATGCCCATCATTTCCGCCACGCGGTCGGTCGTCATGACGAGCGAAGCGAACTTGCTGATCGGCGTCATCATTTCGGTATGCCGCAGTTCCTGCAGCCCGCCCATCCGGTATTGCTTGAGCGGCGAATTACCACCAATCAGCAGCATTGGGCTCTCGGCGCGGAAGGCGTTCGCCATGCCGGTTACAGCATCGGTCGTACCTGGGCCGGCGGTCACCACGGCGCAGCCCAGACCGGTAATGCGCGCGTAGGCGTCCGCCGCATGCGCGGCGACCTGCTCGTGGCGCACGTCGACGATCTCGATGCCCTCATCAATACACCCGTTATAGACGTCGACGATATGGCCGCCGGAAATCGTGAAGATGTGCCTTATGCCTTCCTGCTTGAGCATTCTGGCTACGATTTGACCGCTCGAAATCATTTCGACGGCGGCGGGCGCGGCCTGGGTCGCAGTGACGGTTTCCATCTAAACCCCCTCTATTGATTGTTAAAGCTTCGCTCCGGGGACCTGGTCCGGCAAATGCCGTGATCACGCTTCGGCAAGAGCGGTTCCTCCCGCTGCCACATCATATCATCGGTCTTAGAAAAACCGGCACTAGAAGTCTTTTCTCATAGGAGATGAGCCTGGGGAGAGGGTTCGTTTCTCACAGGAAATGAGCCTGGAGCGGTATTTCGGCATGCTGGGAATTGACCATCAGCGTGGAGGCAGGGGAACGGTTGAGCCTGGAACAGATCCGGGCGTTTTT
>JAFAWA010000184.1 GCA_019242155.1 Terriglobia bacterium
CAACCTGTAATGGAATCGATTACTTCGGAAGCAACGTGTCCTGGCTCGGTGTACTCTGCCGGCAAACTCTTGCCCTGCCCGCTAATAAATAGATGATTGAGCGCTGGGAAACTCCGGAAAGTCACATTCCAGCGGCCAGTCAACTCCGCTCTCCAAAGGTTGAAGTCTCTCATAGTCACCTGGTAATCCCGTTCGCCTTGCAGCACTAACATGGGCAACGCCAATTTACTTGCCTCTTGCATGGGATTGTAACTGCTGAGATCGTCCATATAGGAGGGCGGCAGCGCATTGAGCACGTCGGCTTTGGCTTTGGTCAGTTGAGTCCCGGTGAGACCCATCCACTGGAGCTGGTCGGAGAGTAGCTCTGCGAGCGGCCGCGCATTGGCTGCCATCAGAATCAGCCCAGCGAGCCGGGAGTCCTGCCGCGCAATTCGTGGGGCTATGTAACCACCCAAACTATGGCCTAGGACAAAGACTCTCGCGGACGAGATTTCCGGTTGCGCGCGCAGCAATGCAGTCGCTTTCACGGCATCTTCAACGGTCTCTTGCTCGACCGTCAGGCTCTTCAAGGCTGCCATGCGGGCCGCGTAAACCTTGGTCCTCTTCTCATACCGCAATACAGCGATGCCCCTGGATGCTAAGCCCTCGGCCAAGTCGCGAAAGGGCTTATTCGCGCCGATGGTTTCGTCCTGGTCCTGCGGGCCGGAGCCGTGAACCAAGACTACCCCCGCAACCGCGCCCGTGCTTGTAGGAACGGTCAGCGTGCCCGGTAACTTCCAGTTATCGCCGATGGTCACTTCGCGTTCCCGAAACCGTTCGGGACGGCTGTAAGGAGCATGCTGCGGCTCCGTACTTTCGGCCTGCTCCGCCGGTTGAAAAAATAGCCCGGCGATTTTGCCGTCCGCATTTACGGTGAACCGCCAGTCTATGGCGGCATTGGCGAACTTCGCGGGAATCGTCACAACCGTCATCTGGTCGACCGGCTGCGAAGTAGGTTCGCCGGTTTTTTGAAAGGCCCCGAGAGACTGCAACTGAGGGCCGATCTGCATTCGCATCACGTCTTCGGTAAGCTGGCGCCGCAGTTCCGGTGTAAACAGGTCCGCCAATTCGGCGTATCTTCCAGCCAAGAGGTGTGCTAACGCGATGCGCCCGGCGGCAATAGGTGCGGAATTATATTGGGCCGACAGGATGCCGGCGAGGAGCAGGGAGAGCGATGCCCGGCGAAGCATAACCCATCGTACCGCTCGCGGGCGTTTACTCTCGCACCACGGCTGCTTCGCCGGTCAGGTCCTCGATGCTCTGCGGCGGGTTGTAGTAGAGAATCCGCTGGCAGCTCTCGCAGCTCATGATCTGGTCGCCTCGCCGCAGATCCTGAAAAAGCTGCGGACGGATCGCCATGTGGCACTCGCTGCAGCGTCCACCCACTGCTTCGGCTACGCCAATTCCCTTGCGGCCCTTGCGAACGCGCTCATAGAGAGCCAGCGTGGACGACGACACCTGGCTCGCGGTGCGCGAGCGTTCCTCATTCAACTCGGCCGCCGCCTTTTCGTCGGCCGCCGTGCGGTTGCGCGCCTGCTGCTTTTCCGCTTCTACCTGGGTCTTCTCGGTCTTGAGAGCCGCTTCGGCCGCCTTTACGTTTTTGTCTAGGGGATCGGATTCCCCCATCAACTCCAGAATCCGGTCTTCGAGCCGGCGGATGTCTCTTTGACAGAAATCGATTTCGTTCTGAAAGGCTCTGTACTGCTCGTTGGTTTTAGCCTGAAGCATCTGATCTTTCAACTTCGAAATCTTCTGCTCCTGAACCTGAATGTCGCCTTCGTTCTTCTTGCGTTCTTTCTGGTTGGCCGCGAGCGCCGCGCGATCGGCCTCGAGCTTGCGCTCATGGGACGACAACTTCCTTTCAATCTCGGCAATGTGCTTGGGAAGCGCCGTAATTTCTCGGGTCAAATCGGTGAGCCGGTGATCAATCTCCTGTAACCGGATCACCAGGTGCAAGTCGGGAAGCATTTCTTATTCGAAGTGTAGCACCCCCGCTATTCGGGCCGCCGGATTTCCACTTGCCCATACACTGCCTTGGTCTGCTCGAGCGTGGCAAACTGCATTCCCGGCAGGAGCGCGGAGGCCGTTCCCGCGGCTACGCCCCAGCGCAGAGCGTCCGTATATTTGGACCTTCGCGACATCGCCCACGTATACCCTGCCGCCAGCGCGTCGCCCCCGCCGATCGGCGAGATCGCCTGAACCGAGGGCGGAATCGCCTCCACAAGCCCATCCGCGAACGCTGCTACCGCGCCCCGGCTGGCGAGTGATAACACCACCGTCTCCGGCCCCATCATGCGGATCCGCTCGGCCGCCTCGAGGAAGTGAGCGCGCGTAAACAGGATCTGGCCCAGTAGCCGCTCCGCTTCGTGTTGGTTCGGCGTAACCACTGTCGGCTTGGCTTCGATGCCTTGGCGCAGCACCTCGCCGCCCGCGTGTAACAGTGTGCGCACCCGCTTCTGCCGTGCCACGCCGATCAATTCGGCGTAAAAGGAAACCGGCACCCCGGGAGGAGTGCTCCCGCACAGCATCAGCCAGGAGGCGTCCTCCAGTTTTTCGCGCAATACTTTCTCGAAGTTCGCTACCTCCGATCTCGTCAGCTTGGGCCCCGCTTCGTTCAGGTGCACGGTCAGCCCCTGCTTGTCGGTAATCGTAAGGTTCGTGCGAATGGCGCTCCTGATCGGAACGTAACACACCGGAAAGCCACAGCGCTTCAGGTGTTGCACCAGCCGTTTGCCGGTCGCGCCGCCCTGCGCCGTCACCGCCAGCGTCTTGGCCCCGAACGAGTGAATGACACACGAAACATTCAACCCGCGGCCCCCCGCCGACTCGCGGCTGGAGTTGATGTACGCCCGGTCTTCAAACGCTAGCCGGTCCACATTGATAATCCGCTCTATGGCCGGATTAATCGTAACGGTGACTATCAACTTTTCATTCTAACGTTGCTGCCTTTACTCTTCCCTCGAAAGTGATCGTAACCCAGGGGCTCGAGCAACTCGCCTTCAAGCAGGACACTTCCCGGCGGACCTATTCGCATCACGCCGATCTCGGTCAAGGGTATGCCTTCGAATGCGCGCGGAACTCGTCTGCCGGGAGCTACCGTAAACAGGAGTTCGTAATCTTCTCCTCCATGGAGGGCCTGCTGCCCTGTCGCTCCCGGGAATACGGGCGGCATGCGGATCTCCGCCGCAAGGTTCGAGGCGAGACATAGCCGCCGCAGGTCGAGCGAGACACCGTCGCTCAAGTCCATCGCGGCGCTTGCTCCCACCACCTCCCGCAAGAAGCGGCCTAGCGCCAGCCTGGGCTCGGGACGGAGATGCCGCCGCCAGGCAGTGCCCTTTCCGCGTTCCAAGCCCAGTGCCGATCCACCCAGCCGACCCGACACATAAATCAAATCGCCCTTGCGTGCTCCATCGCGCCGCAGTGCCTCTCCGCGCGGCGCCGACCCGCATACCACAATGTCGCAGGTCAGCTTTTCACCCTGCGCCAAGTCGCCGCCCGCCAAGGTAACTCTCGCGCGTTCGGCTAACCGCAGCAGGCCCCGATAGAAGCCATCCACCCACGCCTTTCCTGCCCACTTCGCCACCGCAAGGGAAACCAGGCAGAACCGCGGCTCTCCGCCCATGGCTGCGATGTCGCTCAATCCGCGCGCGAGCGCCTTCCACCCCACATCGCCCGCCCGATGCGTCTCCGCCTGAAAGTGCACATCCTCAACCAGCAGGTCCGTCGTGAACAGTAGATCCTCGGACGCGCCTCTCTGCCGGAACATGGCGCAGTCGTCGCCGATCCCCAGTACCACTCCAGACCCGCGCACCGGCGCCGCCATTCGCCGTATGCGCTCTACCAGCGCCTGTTCGCTCTCGAAGCCTTTCATGCTCATTTCCGTCCAACGCCCGTAAGCTCCAACTGCCCGATTCCAGAACGCGCGATCCGGCGTTATCTACTTGACCCTCTAAAAGCTAGATGAGAGAATACCTACGCTGTTTGTCAATAGTTGCTCGGAGGCTCTCATCAAAGCTGGGAAGAACAGGAGCGCCACGAGCAATGAATTATGAGTAGGAGACGTAGAAGTGAAGGAAAAAGGCACTGTGAAGTGGTTTAACGCCGCCAAAGGATACGGATTCATTCAGCGGTCCGGTGGTGACGATGTCTTCGTCCATTTTTCGGCTATCCAAAGCAACGGCTATCGGACGCTGGATGAAGGTGCGGAGGTCGAGTTCGAGGTCAAGCAAGGCCCCAAGGGTCTACAGGCCGAAAACGTCATCCGGGTCTAACTTCCAAAACATAATCCGGTATCAGAGGGCCTGGCGGCGGGGCCCTCTTTTCATTTGCGGCTACTGCTCCACCACAATCTGAACCTTGTTGCTTTCCTGCCCATCGGCCGTTAGGTACAGTTCCGAAGTCCCCAAATTCGTAATTGCCGGAAGCTGAGCTTCCACGAGATAGAACCCGACATAGCCAGGAGCCAGCGTGGCGCTGGCGACCGTTAGCGGCGACCCATCCAGGTAGACGCGCACCGCAGCGACCACCGCCGGCGGATTTTGTGGAGGAGCGGGTTCATTCGTCGGCCAGTCGGGCCGGACCTTCCCCAGCCCTGTCGCCAAAATCTGTATGCGGGCGTTCGAGTGCGCTGTATTGCGGGCATCAATCGGCAGTCCGCTATCGGCGTCGTAGAGCATCGGCACTCCGTCATGGCTGACGAAAATGGCGGGCGCAACCGGCTCTACCGGCAGCCCCACCGTCACGCGGCCCGCATTGGTCTCGAGCGATAGCGCCACATTCGGTCCCACCGCCTCGAAAGGCACTTGAATCTGGGATTCGCGGTCGGAAGCCGAAAGCACCGGGTACATCATGGTTCCCCCACTAGCGCTGCTCACCTGCCCGCCTACTACGCTCACCAGCGACCCGGGCGCCGCGGGTCTTGCCGCATAATCCGCCGCGCTCACGAGCTTCAATCCCCACAGCCGATGCGGAGCGGCCGTCGCGTAGACGCCATATCCGTCGAGCGCCGCATAGACCTGCACCCCGGCGGGATTCAGCCGCACATCCCTTGCGGGCGCCGCAGGCAAAGTTGCGCTCAGGCTCACCCAGTTCACCACCGGAACGGTCGCGTTTTCCAGGTCCGTGTGCGCCAGAAATACGCCTTGATTAGTCGCGATATAAACCGCGCCCGCGCTCCTGTCCGCGGTGATTCCGTGAACGGCCGTGTCCGGAAGGTCGCCTGTCAAATCATCCCAGAGGCTTCCGCTGCTGGTAGTTCGCAGCACGTGCGGCGCGCCATCGCCCGCGAGCGCCGCCAGAGCCACTCGCGGCTCCACCGGGTCGACATACAGACTTTCCACGGGACCTGCCGTCTCCGTCCGCGACGCCCGGAACGTTGTGCCCCGATCAAGCGATACCCAGATGCGGCCGTCACGCGAACCGGCATACACCGTCGGCCCCGCCGCTCCTATCGCGCTAATTTCGGCACCAATCGTCCGTGAATACTGAGCGAGTTGCTCTGTGTCCACTGTTTGCCGCGCAGCCACCGCCGGGAACCAGGCCGTACCCCCGGGTGGCAGTTCCAAAACACCCAGGGCCGCGGTTTCGACGCGCGCTCCCGCGGCGCCGTCCGGCGTGGCCAAGATCCGCCGCACCATCAGGTTCGGCAGTGTCTCATTCAGTCCGACCCAACTCAATCCCCCGTCAAGGGACCGCCACACGCCGTAGTCATTCGCGAGCACCAGTTGGTCCCGATCGGCGGGAGAGACCGCCAAGCTGTGCTGTCCCGTGCCCACCACTGATGCCGTTCGGTTCTGTGTCAGGTTGACCCAGGAACGGCCCGCGTCTTCCGACCGGTACAACTGCTGCCCCAGGGCGTAAACTCGTCCCGGATCTGCCGGGCTGGTCACGACTAGCGCCCCGCTTTCGGGTAGCCGAGCTGTGCTCGCCGGCTCCATTGATGGACCGCCCGCAAACCGATTTGCCGACTCCCAGTTCTCAAAGTCGGCTGTCACAAACGTCCTGCCCGCCGCGCGCGCAAACAACCGGCTCCCGTCCGCCGCAAACCAGACCTGTTCCACAGCCCCTGTGGCCGGGGACGCCAGCGAGAATTCGACCGCCGCGGAGCCAATCTTGCGCCACTCCGGACGTAGTACTTGCCCGTATCCCAGGGTGGACCATAGCAGTACTGCCATCGCACGACACTGCCGGGCCCGCATTGTAGCTTTACGACACACCGTTGTGCCTCATTTTACCCTATTTCAATCGCGCACCTCGCCACCAAGTCACTGAATCGTCATCCCTTGCCTGAAAGCGCGAAACCCGGCCTCATAGCTGCACAATATCTTCGGTGCTAGACTTGAGAGGATTGCGAAACCAACCCAATTAAGATAGCGGGATTGGTATTCGGTACTATGTTCGCCCACACTATGGCCTCCAGGACGGCAGCCGTTCTACTAGCGGCAACCGTGGTCCTGCTGTCGGTCGCGCCCCTGCCCGCGCAAGACTTTGGGGCCGCTGCCAAAATTGTGGTCATGATCGGGCGCGTCTCCGTCCTCAAGGATGGTGTCGAATGGGCGCGCAATACCGGCGACCTCATACAGCCGCGCCAAATCATCATCACCGGCTCCGACGGGTACGCAAAGCTGCAGCTTGCGGACGGCAGCACCTTCGAAGTCTTCCAGAATACGCGGGTCGTGTTTCGCGATACTCCCGGCTGGTCGCAGCTCCTCGAGGTGTTAATCGGCCGCGTCAAAGTATTCATTGAGCACAAGAACGGACCTAACCCTAATAGAGTGACGACTCAGACCGCCATCATTTCCGTTCGCGGCACGATTTTCGATGTTTCTGTCGAAGATGAGGACGCAACCACCCTCGTGAGTGTCGATGAAGGCACCGTCAGCGTGCAGCACCAGCGTTTCGGGGGCAATTCGGTACAGCTCCAAGCTGGTGAGTCTCTCCGCGTCTTCCGCGACCAGCCTTTGGCCAAAGTGATGGATAAGGGCAACGCCGCCCGGGCGGTCTTGCGCGCCGCCGCGCAGGCCGTCTACGATACCCTGTACCGCCGCGCCGCTAATGGAGGCACCTCCTCAACAGGCGGTACTTCAGCACCAAGCGCGGGAGGCCAGGGTGACGCTGGAAAGAATCCTAAAGGGGGAGGCACCGCACCACCCCCGCCCGCGCCCGGGAATCCGTAATCGGACCCGAGCTAAGCGCCCCAGTCCAGGACGCGAAATCTCGAATCGATCTCGACCTGGTACCCGCTAGCCAATCGGTTTGTCTCGTTCGCCATGCCTACCACCGCTAAGAGCTCGCCAAGCATCCTGTCAGTCATCCCTGCCTTGCGCGCCGCTGCGGTGTGCGAAGCAATGCAATAGCCGCATTGGTTCGTGGCGCTGACCGCCAGGTAAACCATCTCCTTCGTGAGCGCGTCCAGTTCACCCGGCGACATAATTTCCTTCACGCTCTCCCAAGTCCGCCGCAGCGTCACTGGATCATGCGCCAGCGACTTCCAGAAGTTGTTAATCCAATCCGTCTTCCGTGTCGCCATGATATCGTCGTAAACAGCACGTACCTCCGCGTTCGCGTCTTCGTACTCAATCATTCCGCAACTGGCCATGCGCTCAGTATCGCGCTCCGCGGCGCGGCCGCCAATTCCATTGAGATATCCCCCCCCATAAAGCGACTAAAGTATTCGAAATACAAAGCCGATACTAAGTTCGGACGCAAAAATGGTGCATTCGCTGGTGGTTTGTGATACGGAGCCGATCGCGATCGAGGGAGTTCGGAACCTGCTAGAGCCGGTTGAGGATCTACAGATTGTTGCTACGGAAAGTTCTCTGTCGGGTGCGATGGCCTCAGTACGCAGACTCATGCCTTCCCTCCTGCTGATCGATAAGGCCTTCGGCATTCACGGCTTGCTGGACTGCATTCACAGCCTGCGCGAGTTTGCTCCCGCCACGACTCCCGTAATTTGGGCGACGACCCTCTCGGAATCCGAGGCGGTTCGCCTTCTCCAGGCAGGGTGCGGCGGCGTAGTTCGCAAAACCGTTCCTCTCTTCCTGTTGGTTCAGTGCTTGCGCACAGTAGCTTCCGGTTCCACGTGGATGGAACAGGATATGTCGAGCGCATGGGAGAGGCCCGCGCGGGCGCGCTGCGAACTCACAGCCCGCGAACTACAGGTACGCGAACTGGTCGAGCGCGGGATGAAGAACAAGGACATTGCCGCTGTCCTCGGGATCCGGACGGGCACAGTCAAAATCCATCTCAAGCACATTTTCGAGAAGACCGGAATCCGCGGCCGTTACGGCCTCGCCCTTTCCGGCCTCAAAGAGAAGGGCCTGTTGACTCCTACGGCCCTGGAAACGATGTAGGGCCGGCGTTCACCGGCTTCACTGCGAACGCTTCCTCACACATTCCAGCAAACACGCCGGCGGTGGCAGGCAGGACGCCCCACCGCCTCAGCGTCAATTTCGGAGGTCCGGTCCAGCCTCGCTGACCCAGCCTCCGGAACGCGCTACGACGCGTACGCCAGACGCCTATGTTCCTTCAGGATGCACCGGTCCATCACTACCGCCAGGCCGGCTTCCTCTGCCCGGCGCGCGGCCTCTTCATGCATCACGCCTTCCTGCATCCAGATCGCTTTAGCCTTCTTGCGTATCGCCGCCTCTACAATCTCGGGAACGAACTCCGGCCGCCGGAACACATCGACAATGTCGATTTCGCCGGGTATCGAGTCCAGATCCGGGTAGCATTTTTCCCCGAGGATCTCGGTCTCTTCCGGATTCACCGGAATAATGCGATATCCCATCCGCTTCATGTATTCCGATACCCCGTAGCTGGGCCGGTAACGCTTCCCCGAAAGGCCGACGACCGCGATCGTCCGCGCCGAATGCAGGATCTCGCCAATTCGCCTCATAAGCTTTGTGCCTGTAGTCGAGGGCTCGAGCGCCGTACCGCGCGCTGGAGCTTCTCCACTTCCTCTGCTGTCAAATGCCGGAACTCCCCCGGTTTCAAGGGCCCAAGTTCAATCGGCCCGATCCGGATTCTCTTCAACTTTTCGACCAGCCGTCCCAGATGCTTGAACATCAGGCGGATCTGCTGATTCCGCCCTTCGACCAGCCGCACTTCGTACCAGGGATTTTCTGCCCGGTGCAACAATTTCAAACCTGCGGGCATGGTGCGATGACCCGAGATCGGCAGCCCCCGGCGAAAATCCTCCTCCTGCTCCGCCGTTAGAGGCCCGTTGATCTTCACCAGGTAGGTTTTGGGAATATGCGTCGATGCGGAGATGAGGGCATTGCTCAATTCGCCGTCGTTGGTAAGGAGCAGCAGGCCTTCGCTATGGTAATCCAGCCGTCCCACCGGATACACCCGCCCCTTCACGCCGCGCAGCAGTTCCATCACGGTCTGCCGGTGCTGCGGATCGCTCACCGTAGTGACCGTGTTGTCCGGTTTGTGCAACGCAATATAAAGCTGCCGTTCCGGCGCGTGCAGGAGGCGTCCGTCCACCTTAATGCGATCCTGGTCGAAATCGGCCTTCGACCCCAGTTCCGCAATCACCGTCCCGTTTACTGTAACGCGGCCCTCCAGAATGATCTGCTCCGCGTGCCGGCGGGATGCCACTCCCGCCCTGGAAAGTATCTTCTGGAGCCGTTCCTCGGGCATCACTTCTCCGCAACCGGCGGCGCCGCTACTTCTATCGTTTCCTCAGGTGCGGGCGGCTCCGCTGCTCCGATATCAGGCATTTCCGGTTCCACCGCAACCGGCCCCGCCGCGACGAACTCCGGCTGCGGAGGTGCCGGGGGAGCCGGCTCATCCGTAAAGGCCATGCGCCGCAGTTCCTCGAACTCCTTCAACGACGGCAGTTCGCTCAAATCCTTCAGGCCGAACTGTAACAGAAAATCCTTTGTCGTCTTATACAGGATCGGCTTGCCGATTACATTCTTGCGCCCCGCGTGGGCAATCAGCTTCCGGTCGAGCAGCGTCTTCAACACTCCTGCTCCCTGCACCCCGCGTACCGCCATGATTTCGGGGGCTGTTACCGGCTGCTTGTAAGCGATTACGGCGAGCGTCTCTAAGGCCTGCAGCGATAGTTTCAGCGGCGGCTTTAAATTCCTGACGAACTCGCGGACCACATCATGATGCTCCGCCTTAGTCGCCATCTTGAAGCCGCCGGCCACCTCGCGGACAGCCACTCCGTGCTCCGGGCGCTCGAATTCCCGAACCAACCGGTTCATCATCTCCGCGATGCGCGCTTGCGGCTGTCCCAAGGTATTCGCCAATTGCGCCACGGTGAGCGGTTCTTCGGCCACATACACGATGGCTTCGAGCAGAGCTTCGAGCCGCGCATCCTCAATGGAAGCGGTTTCGGAAGTAACCGCCTCGGGAGCACTCTCTAGAAACTCGTCCATCGAAATCACTGGCTCGGCTTGATAGCGATCTTCGTCCATGCCGGTCTAAACGTAATCCTGTTCAATAGCCGCGATGGGCTGATCCGACGCAAATACGGTATCGAAATGGCTGTGGCGCAAAAGCGCGATCTCGCCGAACATCTCTTTTTGCGTCACCACCACCGCCTGCATACGCACCAGTTCGAGCACCGCGAGAAACAGCACGATCATGGCGCGCCGGGAACGCTGCTCGGCGAGGATTCGCAAGATGAACAGCGGCTCTTCCGGCCGAATTTCGAGAAGCCGTTCCCTCACCGTGCGGATCATGTCCGATACCGTGATATCCGCGGATTCCACCTCGTACACCGGCCGGTTCTTAACGCGCTCGAGCACTTCACCAAAGGCCTTCACCAGGTCAAACAGCGATACCGCGAGGCCCGGATCGACCTCTTCCGGCAGGTAGCTCTTCACCTGCGGATTCGACCACACGTTCTCCTCAATCAGTCTCTTTTGCTGGAGCATCTCCGCTGCGTTTTTGAAGCGCTCGTGTTCCATCAGGCGGTTTACCAGGTCGCGCCGTGGATCGTCTTCCCCGTCCGTCATCTTCTCCAGCGCCGGGTCGTTCGGCAGCAGCATCTTCGATTTGATGTAAATCAATGTCGCCGCCATGTAAATGAACTCCGCGCCCAGTTCTACGTCCATTTCGCGCGCGCAGTCCATGTATTCGAGATACTGCGCGGTAATGGTAGAGATCGGAATGTCCGCAATATCGACCTCTTGTTTCCGTATCAGATCGAGCAGCAGATCCAGCGGGCCTTCGTAGCGTTCCAGACGAAAATTCAGGGGCAAAGACACGTTCCTATAAACGATAGCATGGGGCTTAAAAACAGCCGCCCAAGAGTCTTTTCTCATAGGAGATGAGCCTGGGGAGAGGGTTCGTTTCTCACAGGAAATGAGCCTGGAGCGGTATTTCGGCATGCTGGGAATTGACCATCAGCGTGGAGGCAGGGGAACGGTTGAGCCTGGAACAGATCCGGGCGTTTTT
>JAFAWA010000217.1 GCA_019242155.1 Terriglobia bacterium
GCCGCCAGAACCGCTGAAAATCCAGTTCCGCCAATTCTTGGGTCATCTCAACACCTTATCAAAAGCGCTGCCTGCCATTCCGCAAGTTCTTCATGCAAAAGGGGAAAAATTGCCACTACCGGAGGGTGGGAACAGGTTGGCATGGAAAACAGGTACCAGGAATATACCTGTCAGGTGTGAACGTTACAATTGACATAGTACTATCGCAACTTTAGAATGAATTTGTAGCATTTTGTATGTCTGACAACAGCCCGAACGGCGTCACCGGGTCGACGACTAGCTCTAGTTCGAAGATCCGTATCGTGGTCGCGGACGATCACCCGATATTTCGGGATGGTCTGTGCAAGTTGTTGGCGCTGGAAGAGGACTTTGAAGTAGTAGCCCAAGCCTCCGACGGACGGCAGGTTCTTGAGATCCTGCAAGACCAGGAGCCCGACATCCTCTTGCTGGATCTGAAGATGCCCGGCCTGGATGGCTTGGCTACGTTACAGCGCTTGCAATCGGCCAAAAACAAAACACGTGTCATCGTGTTGACGGCTTCTGACGATAAGAACGAGTTTGTCCAGGCGATGCGGTTCGGTACCTCCGGGATCGTGTTGAAGCAGACGGCCACCGAACTCCTCATCAAAAGCATCCGTAAGGTGCATGCCGGCGAAATATGGCTAGACTCGCACACCACGGCAGAGGTGATTCGAAGGTTTGTTTCAGCCGACGAACTGCCGCCTCCTCCGCAGCCCTCTTCGAGCCCCCGCGAACGGGAGCGCTCGCCCTTAAGCCAAAGAGAACGTGAGATTGTCGCTCTGGTGGCACAAGGCTTCAAGAACAAGGAGATGGCGGAGAAGATGTTTATCAGTGAGCAGACGGTAAAGAACCACCTCCATAACATCTTCGACAAGTTGGGTGTATCGGACCGCCTGGAATTGGCGCTCTACGCGATACACAATAACCTGCATACCGGCCGTTAGCCGCGCCCAGGCTTACGCGCTCGCAGACTTGGCCTGAAGAAATAACGCTGCCGTGGCCTGATTTCGCTGCTTGCTAATTCCCTGCCGTTCGCATTGCGCCGCCGCAGTCTGCCAATCGCCGGCATTGACCGCCGCCAGCATCTTCGGAAATTTCGAAAGACCCGCGGTTCCGAGATTAAACGCCATGTCAAATAGAGCCTGCTGCGCCGGTTCGGGGAAGGTGTTCCAACCGGGGAACCTTGCCGCCAGCCTGGATTCGAAGTAGGCGATATCGGCGTCTGCAAGCTGATTAATCGTGTCCTGATCCAGGCGGCATTGGGTTAGCGGGGCGTATTTGGCAGCGAGCATCCCTTTGGGCGCCGCCGCTACTTTCGCGTAGTCAGCTTGAACTTCGCCGGGTAACGCCGGCCGTTCCGCGATCACCCATGCCAGTTGGGCCGCGGCCGCGGCATCGGCCAGCGCATGCCCGATCCCAATGGTCACCTCGCCCCCGGTGCACCGGTAGAGATAAGAGACGCAGCCCTCAAAGCCGCGCAGCCGATCAAGAACTTGTTGCCTGTTCATACCCGTCGCCTTTAAAAGATAGCAGGCGCACACGAGATTTGAGCGGCTTTGGCCCGAGTTCGCGGCCGGCGGCAGACCGAAGTTCGCAGAAACCGGGGACTTACGCAGGCGTACAAAGGGCGAAGCTCGGCCGCCGTACTCTTACCACTAAATTCTTGGTAAAATAGGGACTTACCTCTTCAAGGAGTAACCTTTGGCAGATCAGCAGCAGCCCCCTCAGGATCCACCTGTGCCCCCCGGCGGACAGCTCCCGTTGCCCGGCTCGGGTGGCGGTGACGGCAACAAAGACCTCATCCCCATAAACATCGAAGAGGAGATGCGCCGGTCGTATCTCGATTACGCGATGAGCGTGATCGTAGGCCGGGCGCTCCCCGATATTCGCGACGGCTTGAAGCCGGTACACCGGCGGATTCTGTTCGGCATGCATGAGCTGGGTCTGCAGCCGAACCGGCCGACGCGCAAGTGCGCCAAGATTACGGGCGATGTCATGGGCAAGTATCACCCTCACGGGAACGCGCCCATCTACGACGCGCTGGTTCGCATGGCGCAGCCGTTTTCGATGCGCTACCCGTTAGTGGACGGGCAGGGGAACTTTGGGTCGATGGACGGAGATCCGCCGGCTGCGGAGCGATACACCGAGGCGCGCCTCTCGCGCATCGCCACTGCTCTGCTTGAGGATATCGACAAAGAGACTGTCGATTTTCGGCCGAATTACGACGACACCGAGAGCGAGCCCGAGGTCCTGCCGACGAGAGTTCCGAACCTGCTTATTAACGGTTCGGCCGGGATCGCTGTAGGCATGGCGACCAACATTCCGCCGCACAATTTGACGGAGGTGATCAACGCGGCCATTCAACTGATCCAGCATCCCGCTACGCCTCTGGCAAAGATTCTGGAGATCGTGCCCGGACCTGATTTCCCGACCGGCGGCTTCATCCTCGGCCGCCAGGGGATCTATGACGCTTACACTAAAGGCCGCGGCCAAATCAAACTTCGCGCCAAGGCGGCCACCGAGCGAATCGGCAAGGATCAAGAGCAGATCGTCGTTACGGAGATTCCGTATCAGGTCAATAAAGCGAAGCTGATCGAACACGTCGCCGCGCTCATCAACGAAAAGAAGCTCGAAGGCATGAATGAACCGCGGGATGAGAGCGACCGCGATGGAACCCGCGTGGTATTTCCGCTCAAGCGCGGCGAACAGGCCGAAGTCATTTTGAACAATCTGTACAAGCACACGCAGCTACAAATTGGGTTCGGCATCATCATGCTGTCAATCGTGAACGGCCAACCGCGCGAGCTAGGCCTGATCGACATCATCAAGTATTTTATTGAGCATCGGGTGGAAGTAGTTCGCCGGCGCACCGAGTACGAACTGCGTAAGGCCCGCGAACGCGAACATCTGCTGCTCGGTTTTCAGAAGGCTCTCCAGAATATAGACGAGGTGATCGCGCTCATACGCGCCGCTCGAAACCCGAGGGAAGCGCGCGAAACACTGATTGCGCGTTTCGAATTCACTGAGAAGCAGGCGCAGGCGATTATCGAATTGCAGCTGCAACGCCTCACCGGCATGGAGCAGCAGAAGATCCTGGACGATCTGGCTGAGATCCAGCGGCGCATCGGCGAGTACACGGAGATCTTAGGTTCGGATAAAGTCTTGCGCGACCTCATCGTCAAAGAGCTGAAAGAAGTGCAAAAGGAGTACGGCGACGCCCGGCGCACCCAAATCATCGAAGACACCGGCGAACTCAAGCTCGAAGACCTGGTGGCGGTAGAAGATGTCGCGATCACGGTGACACGCGGCGGGTATTTGAAGCGCACCTCTGTCGACACCTACCGGCGGCAAACGCGCGGTGGGAAGGGCCGCATCGGGATGGGAACCCGGGCCGAAGATTTCGTCGAGTATCTGTTGGTGGCTTCGACTCACAGCTACTTGCTGATCTTCACCAGCCGAGGCCGGGTGTACTGGTTGAAGGCTTACGAAATTCCGGACGCCACTACGGTCGGCCGCGGGAAACACATTTCCAATCTCATCAACCTGCAGCCGGACGAAACCGTCAAAGCCTTTTTGGCGGTGAAGGATTTTGTGCCGGACCGCTACATCGTGATGGTGACCAAAGCCGCGGTTATTAAGAAATCGGAGCTGACAGAGTTTGATAACCCGATGTCGCGCGGTATCATTGCGGTCTCTCTCGATGACGGCGACGAACTGATTGGGGCCAGGATTACCGGCGGCGGGAATTACATCTTTTTGGGCTCCCGCGAGGGCCAGGCGATTCGGTTCGCGGAAGGGCAGGTCCGTCCTATGGGCCGCCAGGCGCGCGGTGTGAGGGCAATGGATCTGGCGGAAGGTGATTTTCTGGTCGGTATGGAGGTCGTCGAGAAGGATGGATTGATACTTTCCATTGCGGAAAACGGCTATGGAAAGCGAACACCTCTCGAGAACTACCGCCTCACGGCCCGCGGCGGTAAGGGCGTGATCAATATGAAGACCACAAACAAGACCGGAAACGTGGTGGCGATTTTATCGGTGAGAGAAGACTCCGAACTGGTGATTGTGAGTCAGAACGGCAAAATCATTCGCATCGACTCTTCTACGATCAGACAGGCGGGCCGATCCACACAGGGGGTTCGGCTGGTCAGCCTGGAAGACGGAGACAAAGTGGCCGCGGCTTCCGTGATTCCAGAGACTGACAGCGGCGGCGAGAACGGCCAGGAGTTACTGCCCGTCCAGTAGAATGGAGGCAGTGGAAGCCTTAGCCGAGAAACAGGATCAGTTGTTCGCGGATCTTCGCCGCAGGGAGCGTATCATTACCGCGTTCTCGGGCGGCGCGGATTCCGCGTATCTGGCTTGGGCTGCTCATACCATTCTCGGCGATAGCGCGCTCGCCATCACCGCGGATTCCGCGTCTCTGCCGGAGTCTCACAAGCGCGATGCCGAAGCCTTCGTGCGACATTTCGGCATCGCGCACGAATACATTCGCACCAACGAGTTTGAAAATCCGGAGTACGTCCGCAACGGCCCGGACCGCTGCTTTCACTGCAAAGACGAGCTATTCCGGCATCTGGGGCAGGTTGCTCGCGATCGCGGTTTCGACCATGTTGTTTATGGAGTGAACGTGGACGATCTGAGCGACTATCGTCCCGGGCAGGCCGCGGCAAAGCAGCACCAGATCAGCGCGCCGTTGGCCGATGCGGGGCTGCACAAAGCCGAAATTCGCGAGCTATCGCGCCGTGCGGGCCTGCCCACGTGGGACCGCCCCGCTTCGGCATGTCTCAGTTCCCGCATTCCTTATGGAACGCCGGTAACCATTCAAAATTTGAAGACCGTGGAAACGGGTGAAGAGGAGATCAAAAGATTAGGTTTCCGTCAGTTCCGCGTGCGGTTTCACGGCGAGATGGTTCGTCTGGAAATTGCGCCAGAGGAGATGGCAAAGGCTCTAAATCTCGAAACCGCCAAGCAGTTCACGGCCATCTTCAAAGCGTTAGGCTTCAAGTACGTGACGCTGGATCTGGAGGGTTACCGGCAAGGTTCGCTGAACGAGGTGCTCACCCTGTAAGTTTGGCCCGGTGGCCATACGCACCGCCGGGCCCTTAATCTACCGGTGTTCCACAATTACCGTCTTGTGATGACGATGGTGGCGATGATGGTGCTTTACGACCACCACTTCCTTCGCGGAGGCCGGCACAACAGCCGCCGAGACACCAATCGCTAGCGCCAGCACGGATAAAAGTTTTCGCATGATACACCTCCTACGTTAGGTTTTGCAGTTCTCTTGCCATACTGACGCTGCCGTGTCCTTAATCGATATACCGGTAGGCCTCAAGCGTGAGGAAGTCACCCAACGAGTCGCTTAGCATCATCTGCTCGAAAAGCTGAGCGGCCAGAGGGAACTTGCCGCGATCGTAGCGGGCGCCTCCTAAACCGGAGCGGATGTGCTCTAACTCCGAGGCGATCGTATCCCGGACCATCTGCGAAGTCACTGCGCGGCCATCGTTCAAATGCGCTCCATGGTGCAGCCATTGCCAGACCTGCGTCCGTGAAATTTCCGCCGTGGCGGCGTCCTCCATCAGGTTATAAATCGGCACGCAGCCGAGGCCTCCCAACCAGGATTCCAGGTACTGAATCCCGACATCCACGTTTAACTTGAGACCTTGCTCGGTAATCTGGTCCTTCGGTACGCGCAACAGATCGGCCGCGGTAACGCGCACATCCTCGCGCTTCACGTGAATTTGGTTGGGAGTCTTCATGTGCGCATCGAAGACCTCTTTGGCTATCGGCACCAGGCCGGGATGCGCCACCCAGGTACCGTCGTGACCGGCCTTCACTTCGCGCAGTTTGTCCTGGCGCACCTTTTCGATAGCGGCTTCATTCGCGGCCGGATCATTTTTGATGGGTATTTGCGCCGCCATGCCGCCCATGGCATGGATCCCGCGGCGATGACAAGTCTGAATGAGCAGATCGACATAGGCCTTCAGAAAGTCCCGGTCCATGGTGACCTTGGAGCGGTCCGGAAGCATGATTGACGGGTGGTTTCGAAATACTTTAATAAAGCTGAAGATATAATCCCAGCGGCCGCAGTTGAGCCCCGCCGAATGGTCGCGCAGCTCGTACAGGATCTCGTTCATCTCGAAGGCCGCGAGGATCGTCTCAATCAGCACCGTCGCACGAATCGTGCCCCGCGCAATGCCAAGGTAATCCTGCGCAAACACAAAAACGTCGTTCCAGAGGCGCGCTTCTAAGTGGCTCTGTAATTTAGGGAGGTAAAAATATGGGCCGGTTCCTTTGGCCAACTGGGTTTTGGCGTTGTGGAAGAAGAAGAGGCCGAAATCGAACAGTGATCCGGAGATAGGCTCGCCGTCCACCAGGAAATGTCGTTCTACCAGATGCCATCCACGCGGGCGTACCAGCAGAGTCGCCGTCTTGGGCGCTAACCTGTATTGCTTACCTTCCGGACTCGAAAATTGTATGTCGCCCCGAACCGCGTCCCGCAGATTCAGTTGGCCGCCGATGTTGTTTTCCCATGTGGGCGAGTTCGAGTCCTCAAAATCGGCCATGAACACGTTGGCTCCTGAGTTCAAGGCGTTGATAACCATTTTCCGGTCGACCGGCCCGGTGATCTCCACCCTGCGGTCAGTCAGATCCCCTGGGATCGGCGCTACCTGCCACTCTGAGGTCCTTATATCCAGGGTTTCGGGAAGAGAGTCGGGCAATCTGCCCGCGTCGATTTCGCTTTGCCGAAGGGCGCGGCGCGCCAGTAGATCTGTTCTGCGCGCATGAAACGTTCGCTGCAAATCGGCCAAAAAAGCGATCGCCTCGGGTGTAAGGATCTCGTCCGCTTGCCGGCCAGGCTCAGCCGTAATAGAAACACCGCTCCACTGGGTGGTTGACATAGGTACTATTCTGAACTGAGATTTGCCTCCGCGCCAGTGCGGGCACTCGGGCCGAAGTACCGCGATACGCTGTGGCGTGTTTCCAGGATAGGTGCGATATAGTACAATTTGGACAAATGCGAGTAGTTTCGTTCTTCCTGCTCGGCGTTCTTTGTTGTTCAGCCATGAACCCTCTGGAAACCCGCCTGGACCGGCAGATGAGATTTTGGCAGAAGCGGCTGGGTTTGGAGCAATGGAATCTGGCTGTGAGGGTAGTGCGGCAATCGGCCATCGATCCCAACGTATGGGGTACTGCGGAATGGGACCCGTTCACCAAGAACGCGACTATCAATGTTCTCGACCCCCGCGATTACAACCTGCATGGCGGCGAATTGAAACTCGACATGGAGTGCACCATCGTCCACGAATTGGTTCACATTCAGGTATCGCCGTTGGACACCAAAGACGAAGTGGTGCGGGAAGAGATCGTCAACAAGATCATGACCGCTCTGATGAACCGCGCCTGTCCGAACTGACTGCGCCCACTGTTACCATAAGAGCAGACGCATCCTTACCTGACGTGGCCGCCATGGGCGAAGGCGCCTGGTAACTCTAGAGACGCCGCATGAACGATCTCCGGCTAAAAGCTTATCTGGGCGCAGCCGCGGTCTTCGCACTGGACCGCCTGACCAAATGGCTGGTGGAACTGAAAGTCTCTTTTGTCGATACGTTTCGCGTCATCCCCGGGTTCTTCGACATCGTTCACTCGCAAAACCGCGGCGTGGCGTTCGGCCTATTTAACGACGGCGCTTCCAACTGGAGCACGGGTCTACTTTCGCTGTTCTCATTGGCCGCCGTGCTGATCATCGGCGCGCTGCTGTGGAACCCGAGCCGGCTTGACCGACTCTCGCTCGCCGGGCTTTCCCTGATCCTCGGCGGCGCCGCCGGGAATCTGTTCGACCGCGCCGTCTGGGGGCGGGTCACGGATTTTCTGGAGTTTTACGTAGGCGAGTATCACTGGCCCACATTCAACGTGGCCGATTCCGCCATCGTGATCGGCAGCGGATTGCTGCTGCTCGAATTGGTGCGGGCCAAACGGCAGGCGGCAAATGTACCCTGAAATCTTCCATATTTCGTTTCTTCACACGTATGGCGTTCTTGTGGCCATCGCGTTCCTCGCGGGCCTGAGCCTGACAACGCGGCTTTCGCGCCGGGCCCGGCTTAACAGCGAGGCTGTTTTCAATCAGGGCTTCTACTGCGCGCTGGCTGCGATACTCGGCGCCAAGGTCATGATGATCCTCGTCGATCTGCCCTACTACGCCGAGCATCCCGCGGAAATCTTCTCGCTAGGGACGTTGCAGGCGGGAGGCGTCTTTTACGGGGGACTGATCGCGGCCCTGGCGGTAGCGGCGTGGTACATGCGCAAAATGCAACTGCCGGCGTTGTTGACAGCCGACGTATTCGCTCCAGGTATTGCGCTGGGGCATGGCATAGGGCGGTTAGGGTGCTTTTCCGCGGGTTGTTGCTGGGGCGTGGAGTGCCATCTGCCCTGGGCCGTGCGATTCACCGATCCCGCGAGCCAGATCCCACGTGACTTGCTCAATGTTCCCATACATCCTACGCAACTCTACGAGTCTGTAGCGGAGTTTCTCATTTTCGGGATTCTCTACTGGCGTTTGCGCAAGCCACACTCACCCGGCGCCGTCATCAGCTTATATCTGATGCTGTACGCTACAGCGCGGTTTGTGGTCGAGTTCTTCCGGTACCATGAGCAGGGCAATTTGTGGGGCGGCCCACTCGATACCTCGCAATGGCTGTCGCTGGTTTTGCTGCTGCTTGGCGCGTCCTACTTCGCGGTTACGCGGCGGCGCGTAGCGTCCGAGCCGGTTCACACCCGATGGTAATCCGGCCGCCACTGCTTCACCGCTCGTTTAACCGCATCCGGGGAGAGAGTATTCTCGGCGGCCTGCCGCGCCAGTGAGGCGAACTCCGAATCAGAAGCGAACCGCAGCGCGATGATCTGCCGGATCGAGAGCCGCGGATCCAGCAGTTTCCCGGTCAGTACCAGGTGGCGCAGGTTTTCTTCCGCGCGAATGGCGCGGTCCTGGCTTTTCAGGGCGAAAATCCTCGATAGAAATGTAACCAACACCAAGCAGAGCGTTAGAACGAGTAATAACAAGGCGCTCGTCAGCCTTTGAGAGTCACCGAAGGACTGGAACAGGTTCACCAAAGCGCCGAGTACCGCGGCCGCCAGAAGCCCGAGCAGGACGAAGTGGAATGCGGGCACGAGTTGCCGATGATTTTCGTAGCTCTGGCTGGGCATAAACTCCTCCACCACAGGATAACTCGATGCGCGGCTGCATCAATTTTCTGGAAGCACTCGATAACAACAATCTATTTGTGGTTCCGAACGGCATGGCAGAAAATTAGTGATTCGAGCGTGTTGGTAGGAGCTTGTTTTAGCGTCCTCCAAGGCCGGACCATTCCCATGTCGGAATCGCCCCGGATTCTGGCAACCCTCACTCGCGAAGTAAATCAAGGAGCGAAACTTGAACGGATTACAAGATTTTCTGAGCCTTTCGTACGGTGAACTCGAGCAGTTGAACCTGGAATCGAAGCAACAGCGCGCCTCGCGAATGCCGATCGAGCAGATTCAGGAGCAGCGCCTGAAGTATCTCACGGACGAGAAGCGGATCAAAGCCGTTACCCTGCTGTTCAGCGACCTCGAAGGCCGCCTGCACATGCTTGATTACGATAAGAAGTTTTTGATTAAGAGCTGGGACAATATGACGTTCGACGGCTCTTCGATCCGCGGCTTCACCGCGCAGCGCGAAAGCGACCTGCGATTAGGCGTGGATTGGGCATCGTTTTATTGGGCGCCCTCGGATGTGTTCGGGCCAGGCAAGGTGTTGGTCTTCGGTGAAGTCATCGATAAGGACGGAACACCTTATGCTGCCAATATGCGCGGCGTCCTGAAAGCGTACGCGGACGGCCTTAACAAGTCCAGCGGTTATACATTGAATGCGGCCAACGAGATCGAAGGCTTCGTGTTCAACGGGGTGGATGCCGAGCGGCGCTACCATGAAACCGGCAAGTTTGAATATGTCAGCACCGGCGGCTATTACCACTCCCTGCCAAGTGATCCGTTGCGGATGTTCATTGATCATTCCGCGGAAGTGCAGCGGGCCATGGGCTTCGAAAACGAAAAGGACCATCCCGAAGTCGCGCCTTCCCAATTCGAAATCAACTACACCTATTCCGAAGTGGTAAACGCCGCCGATCAGATTCAGATTTACAAGCTCGTTTGCCGTCAGGTCGCGAAAAAAATGGGCCTGACCGCCTGTTTTCTGCCGAAGCCGGTAGTTGGAGTCAACGGCAGCGGTATGCACACCAACGTGTCCATCACGCAGAACGGCAAGAACCTGTTTTGGGATCCCCAAGGCCAGGAGAAACTGAGCGGCTGCGGCTGGGAGTTTATCGACCGGATCCTGTCTCACGGGAATGATATTTGTCTAGTTTTGAATCCGAGCGTAAACGCCTACCGGCGTCTGGACCCGCACTTCGAAGCGCCTAACCAGCTCAAGGCGTCCGCCACCGACCGGGGCTCCATGGTTCGCATTCCCATCGGAAACTCCAAGAGCATGCGCGTGGAAGTGCGATCGGTTGCTCCGGATGCGAATCCGTACATGGTGCTGTACTCCGTGTTTAAGACCGGGCTCGAGGGAGAGATTCTCGAACACGATAATCTTCGCGGTGCCGCGCGTTACCTGCCCGACAACATCTACGATGCGCTGGACAACTTCAACAACGCCGAGTGGACCACCAAGCTGTTCGGCGAAGATGTGAAGAGCCGGTACGCAGAGTTGAAGAAAGCCGCCGCCGACCGATGCGCGCGCTCCCTCGGTACGTTTGTCAAACTACCGGAAGTGCAGTATCACCACGAAGTCTACAACCAGTTCCTTTGGAATATGTTTTAGATAGACTGCATCTGACGGCGGGCACGCGGGCACGGTAATTTCCTTACCGTTGGCCACGTCCTAACCTTTCGATGCACCACCGAATGAAGTTGCGGCCGATGGCCTTCATGGCGCCGGCCGTGATTTTCATTTCCGCCTGCGCCCGAACTCCACAAACTGCGATAGACACCGGAATTCAGAGCGAAATTGCCGGCATTCGCGCCATAGATAACCACGCGCATCCGGTGCGGCCTGTGCTTCAAGGCCCTCCCGACCGCGAGTTCGATGCGCTTCCGGTCGACACCATGGAGCCCGCTTCCGACCCGGTCAACCTGCGGCCTAACTCCCCGGCCGTGCTCGAAGCCGAAGAGCGGCTTTATGGGTCAGCGGCTAATAAACGGCGGGTCATCGAACAGAAGGGCGACGCTTACCCGGGTTGGATTCTCGACCAGATCGGGGTTGACGTGATGCTCGCCAACCGCGTGGCGATGGCAAGCGGCATACAGCCTCCGCGGTTTCGGTGGGTGCCTTATGCCGACGCGCTGCTTTTTCCGCTCGAGAATTCGCAACTCGCGAGCCGGAACCCCGACCGCAAAGCCTTCTTTGCATTGGAGGACGCTTTGCGGCAGCGCTATCTCAAAGAAGCCGGGTTGGATACCCCGCCCCCAACTCTCGCGGAGTACCTTGCGCGCGTGGTCACGCCAACGCTCGAGCGCCACAAACAAGGCGGAGCCCTGGCCGAAAAATTCGAAGCGGCATACCTCCGAACTCTTCAATTCGACCCTGCCGATCGCGCGACTGCCGACCGCGTCTACCAGCGCTACCGCGGGCACGGTGTTCCGTTAGGACCCGAGTACAAGACCCTGCAGGATTATCTGTTCCGCTATATCGCGAGCGAGTGCGGCAGGCTGGGTCTAGCTGTGCACATTCATAGTGACGCCGGATCCGGAAGCTATTTCGAAATCGCGGGCGCTAACCCTCTGCTCCTAGAGTCCGTGCTGGAGGACCCGGGCTTGCGCAAGACGCGCTTCGTGATGCTTCATGCCGGCTGGCCGTTCACGCGCGAAATCACGGCGCTTCTCGAGCGCCCGAACGCTTACCTCGATTTTTCGAGCCAGGATCTGCGGCAAACACCGGCCTCCCTGGCGTCCGATATTCGAGGTTGGCTCGAAGCTGTTCCCGAAAAGGTGTTGTTTGGAACCGACGGCTACCCTTATTCGGAGCAGTTAGGCTGGGAGGAATCGGCATGGATTGCGGCGCGCACCGGCCGCGAGGCGCTTGCCATCGCCCTAACCGGTATGATGCGAGATGGGGAGATCAGCCGCGAGCGAGCCGGCGAATTAGGGCGCATGGTGCTTCGGGAAAACGCACGAAAGCTGTACGGGTTATGAGGAAGAAACTGAGCGCGCGCGAGGCAGCGCGGAAGCTCATTCGTACCCCGAAGAGTGAGCAGCGGGACATGGCAATTCGCAAAGCCATCCTACAAATTCCGAAGGGCAAAGTCGCGACTTACGGCCAAGTCGCGGCCGCGGCCGGTTATCCGCTATATCACCGGCAGGTGGTCCAAGTGCTGCGCCGGTCCGGCGGCAAGCTCCCCTGGCAGCGAGTAGTGGGTGCGAGTGGTGAAATCAAATCACCGCTCGAGGCCGGGCGTGAGCAGCGCTTCCGGCTGGAAATGGAAGGCGTGCGGTTCCGGGGCAAACGCGTCGATATGGTCGAGCACCAACACGTTTTCCGAACCTGGGAATTCTGAATCGCAAATCCTCCTACGCCTCACAGGCCGCCTAGCCAAATAGCCCCAACGAGTGGTGTTGCGCCACTTTGATAATGTCCCCTTAAGACCACATTAGAAATGTCCCCTTATGATGACCTCCTCTAGGGAGGTCAGGTGGGGAGGACAGCGTTGAGCAAGAGGGAATTGCAGCGGGGCGGGATTTTGGCTCGGGTGAAGTCCGG
>JAFAWA010000345.1 GCA_019242155.1 Terriglobia bacterium
TGGATGTATATTCGCTCGGAGTCCTCTTATACGAGTTGCTGACCGGCACTGTCCCATTTGACGCGGCCCGACTGCGGCAGGCAGGTTTAGCGGAGATGCTGCGGATTATCCGCGAAGAAGAGGCCCCGCCGGTTTCTCAAAAACTCAAGGAAATGCCCGAGGCTATAGCCGATATCGCCGCACAACGCCTGACGGACCCCGCATCCCTGCGCCGGTTGGTGGATGGCGACCTGAACTCGATCACGCGGAAGGCTCTCGAAAAAGCGAAAGAACGGCGATACGCATCGGCGGCCGATTTCGCTCTCGACATTCAGCGGTTCTTAGAGCACCGGTCGGTGCTGGCTTCGCCGCCCGGGGTGCTGTACCGGGCGCACAAGTTGGTTCGCCGGCGGCGGCCCGCTGTTGCCGGTACAGCCGCCGGGATCGCGTTCCTTGCTTTGAGCGGAGCAGCCGTGTGGCCGCTCCTGCGCCGTGAGCCACCGCCCAGAACCGGGGCGGCGGATAAGCGTGCTATTGTTCTGGCCGACTTCGCGAATACCACCGGGGATTCGGGGTTCGACGGCACACTGCGCCAAATGATGGCGGGAGCACTTGGAAGGTCCCCTTATATCAGCGTGGTTCCCGATGCGCGCGTGAGCGAGACGCTTCAGTTCATGGTTCGGGCTTCGGATACGAAGCTTAGCCCGGAGGTCGCATCCGAAATCTGCGAGCGAACAGTCAGCGCGGCGGTGGTCGAGGGCTCAATCGAAAGCCTCGGCAGGGAATACCTGCTGAGCTTGCGCGCCAAGAATTGCAGTAGTGGAGACGTGCTGGACCAAGAGCAGGCACAGACAGCCAGGAAAGAAGACGTGTTCAAAGCGCTGGGCCAAATGGCAGACCGGTTCGGAATGCGGGCTGCGGAGACGGTTCCACCTTTGAAAAAGCAGCCCGGCCTACGGACCGATGTGACCACACCGTCGCTTGAGGCTTGGAAGTCCTTCAGCGCGGCATTGAAGGCCAGCCAGAGCAAGTCGGTGGTAGCAGAGACGCTCTTATCGCTGAAGCGAGCCGTTGAGATTGACCCGAAATTTGCAACTGCGTATGCTTATCTCGGCCGCACATATGACGGCCTGGGCGAAGCCGAAACTGCAGCGCAGAATATGGCTAAAGCCTATGAACTGAGGGGCCGGGTTAGCGATTGGGAGAACTATTTCATCACATACAATTACCACCGGCAGGTAACCAGGAATTTGGAACTGGCCCGGCAGACTCTCGAATCATGGATCGAGAGATATCCCCGGGATATGGAGGCGCACGGGCTTCTGTCGGGCTTTGCATCCCAGGGCGCCGGACGCTACGAGAGGGCGGTAGAAGAAGCCCAAAAGGCGATTGACCTCGATCCGGATTTCGCCATCGGCTACGACAATATGGCTTGGGCCTACCTCTATCTGAACCGCCCTTCAGAGGCCGAAGCCGTGCTTCGAAAGGCCTCGGAACGCGGGATCGAAATCTTCAATTTCTCGTTATGCCGGTACGCTATCGATTTCCTGAGAGGCGACGAGGCAGCGATGGAACGCGAGGTGAGCCAACGCCGGGCAAAGCTACAGGCTCAGGGATGGTTCGAACACCAGGAGGCTTTGACCTTGGCCTATCGCGGCCGCGTGCAAGAAGCAAATCTGGTATCGGAGCGTGCCATCGTCTTGGCCCGGCAGGCAGGTTTGCGCGAGCGAGCCGCGCAGTTTGCAGGTGCTCGCGCCGCATGGAATGGGCTGTTCGGGCTTCGCGCCCAGGCACAAACCAGCGCGGCGGCGGCATTGTCGCTCTACCGCAGCCGGGACGCCGATTATGGGCCTGCCTTCGCTTGGGCACTTCTGCGCGATTCCGGGCAAGTTCGGACGATCGAGGCAAACCTTGAAAAGCGTTATCCGGAGGATACGTCCGTTCAGTTCAGCTACCTGCCGATGCTGCGGGCACTCGAAGCGCTCAACCAAGGCGATGCGGTGAAGGCGCTCCAAACGACGCAAGCCGCGGCTCCATACGAACTGGCGGTTCCCGGTACGGCATACTATACCGGCGCCTTCTTCGGAGCTTTGCATCCGGTGTATGCGCGCGGCCTGGCGTATGCCCGTTTGGGACGCCACCGCGAGGCGGCGGCTGAATTTCAAAAGATTCTGGATCATCGCGGGCTGGTGGTGAACGATCCGATCGGGGCGATGGCACGTCTTCAACTCGCGAGAGCATTCTCCGGCTCCGGAGACCGCGCAAAGGCAGCCGGTGTGTACAAGGATCTGCTCACAGTGTGGAGGTATGCCGATTCCGGCATTCCCGCGGTCCAACAGGCTAAGGCGGAGTATGCGGGGCAGCAGTGATTGGAGGTTGGCGCTCGGGGCGAGACAGAGCGGCTGACCTCCAAACGCCAGAGCGGCGCCCTTATCAGACGGGGGAAAGGTCCGTGCTATTCTGCGAGGCATGAGCCGCGAAGCCGAGGCCCTGCTCGACGGCTTTGACCATCTCCCCGCCACGAGAAGCCTGGCTTTATCGAGGAAGTCCTCCGCCGCTCCCTTCCCTTCGACTCCGGGCCGCTCGCCGACCGAGAAATCGACGCCTCGGACGCCCGGCATCCTGGGCCGCTGCAGAGCAGGGCCAACGGATAGCCGAGGACGAGGTGTGCGCCTGGCTCGAAAACCGGAACGCTCGTGACTCGCTGGAAAGTGGGTTGGCGCTCCGCTCCGAGTTTTGTTTTGGTGAAGGAGAATTAAATTTATGCAGCTGAACATTCCGCCTGATCTTCAACCCCTAGTTGATAAACGGCTTTCGAGCGGCGAATACGGCAGCGCCGAGGAGGTCTTCCGGCGGGCTCTGGAGGTTCTGGAAGCCGAGGAGACCTGGACGGAAGAAGAACGGCGCGCGCTCGATCAGAAGATCGACCATGCGCTGGCACAGGTCGCCGCGGGCAATGTCTATGGGCCGGAAGAAGCTCGCCGGAAACTCGCGGCTATGCGAGAAGCGCATCTCTCTGATTTGGGCCGGTAAATTTTGGAGCTGTTTCAGCTTGCCGAAGACGCCATTCTCGATGTTGACGCGATTTGGCTTTACCTGCTGGAGCGGGAAGGCGTGGAAATGGCGGACCGGATCGTCGCCGAGATTTTCAAGGCCTTTTACCGGCTGGCCGAAATGCCGGGGATCGGTCACCGCCGGGCCGATCTCACCAGCCAGTCGGTTTTGTTTTACCGCATCTTCTCGTACCTGATCATTTATCAGCCCGGCAGCGTGCCCTCGACAATCATAGGGGTGCTGCACGGAAAGCGCAATGTTGCGCGGCTTTTGAGGCAACGGCTGTGAGCACAGAAAATGTCGAGCGCTGGAAACGCGGCAGACGATGAAACGCCGGAACGAAGCTTGAGCGGCGCTGGGCGCTCAGGGTGCTCGACCTGTCACGTTAAGAGGCGCGTGGGTTGACAGATACTAGCTAGGCACGATTTATCGCCAATCGAAAAGGAGTGAGCATTGAAATACGCAATCGTAATCGAACACGTTCCGGGGTCCAACTACAGCGCCTACGCGCCGGACCTTCCGGGCTGTGTCGCTACCGGAGATACCATCGAGGAAACTACACGGCTCATGGAAGAGGCGATTGAGTTTCACATGGAGGGCATGCGGCTGCAGGGCGAGACTATCCCCGAACCCACCACCCTGGTGGCTTACGCTGAAGTCCCCAAGGTGGCGTGAGGATGAAGCGCTGGACCGACGACATCGACCCGGCTACGATCCCGGAGCAGCTACTCAAATCCGAACGCTAGGCGGCGGTAGTCACACGGCCGTGCCCCGGA
>JAFAWA010000481.1 GCA_019242155.1 Terriglobia bacterium
GCGACCGAATTCCACCAGAGCCAATTTCCGGCGATGCCGTTGCGAGCCACCATGCCGGTGACCGCGAGCGGGGTGTCCGCCGCAAAGGTAGTAGCCACCATGGAGGTTCCGGCCAGCCACCAGGGCGCGTTTCTTCCAGACAAAAAGAACTCGCTGGTATTGCTGCCGGCTCGCCGCTTGTAATAAAAGCCGATGGCCAGGTTGAAGAGGAAATACCCGGCTATGACCACCCAGTCAACAGGTGTTAGTCGCATGGGCCTGTATTTTTCCACCAGCTTGTGGAAAAACCTGTTGAAAATTGGGATGAATCGAAGGCCAAAGCCCGGTTAGTAACGTCTTTGTGATATTTTGCACCGGATTAAGGCATAGGCTGAATACGCCTTCTAAGCTGTTCATACGGCTTAGGTTACGGAACACATCACCCCATTTTTGCCGTCGAATATACCTGCCTTTGAGGGCATGGCCCTAAGCCCAAACCTTTTCTAGGGGGACACCTTGTTTGCACAGTTCGCAGTGAGCGCCATCGGCGTAATAGCTGCCCTCGAGTCTCGCCAGGTGATAGAGCGGCATGGAGCCGAAATCGCGGGTCTTGGGGGTCGGCTGATAGATGATTACAGCCAAACCGACCACCTGCGCGCCGCGAGCTTCGAGCAAGTGCTGTAGCTCCGAAAGCGTGTTGCCGGTCCGCAAGAGGTCGTCGACGAGCACCACCGGTTCTCCGGGCTGCTGCTCCAGGTATTGGCGGAATCGCAGCGGTTCGTCATCATTGTCCCGTTCTGCCCAGTAGACTTGCTTGGCCCGCAATGCCTCGCAAATGCCGAAGGCGATCGGGAGACCTCCAATGCTCGGAGCCACAATCGACAAGTGCGGCACCATAGCGCGGATTTCCGTGTTGGCTCGCAGCAAACGGCTAAGCCCGACGCTAAGCATACGCTGGTATTGGTAATACCGCATGGCCAGGGGCACCTGGATGTATTCGTTGGAGTGAATGCCCGTCGGATACTCGAAGTGGCCTTCGCGTAACGCCCCCGTCTCCCGCAAGACCCCGACTACTTCACTCTTAGTAGGTATCAAGTCCATGGGCAGATGTCTTTAGTTGGCGCCCCGCCCGGTAAGCACACGAGGAATCGTCTGCAACAGAATCTTCCAATCTAGCGCCAGCGACCAGTTATCGATGTATTGCATATCCATTTTCATCCATGTCTCGAAATCAACCGCATCGCGACCGCAGACGGCCCAAAGACAGGTTAAGCCAGGGCGCATTCTGAGACGCCGCCGCTGCCAGCGCTGGTACTGTTCCACTTCATCCGGAACGGCCGGCCGCGGCCCGACCAGCGACATGTCGCCGCGCAGTACATTCCACAACTGCGGCCACTCATCAATGGAGAACTTTCTGAGGAACCGGCCGACCGGGGTTAACCTTGGGTCATCGGGAATTTTGAATGCCGTACGCCGTGTGTTGAGGTGCGCCAGCGTGCCTTTCAGCGCTTCGGCATCCTGGCACATGGAGCGGAATTTGTAAAACAGGAAGCGGCGTCCGTTCAGTCCGCAGCGGACCTGCCGGAAGATGGCGGGGCCAGGCGATGTCAGCCGGATGGTGACGGCAATGAGCGCCATGAACGGCGCCAGCACGGCCAGACCCGCCGCCCCTAATAGAATATCTACCACGCGCTTCATCCACAGCCGGACCTCGTCATAGGGGACGGCCGAGAATGTCAGCAGCGGGGTTGTGCCGAATCTTTCGAGCGTCACCGTGCTGTTGACGTGCGGGAAGAAGTCGACGGGAACTCTGGTCCGCACCCCCTCTTCATCACACAATAGGAAGTACTCTTCGAGTTCGATAAGCCGGTCGGCCGCGACTGCGAAGATCACCTCATCCACGATGTGCTGCCGCAAGAGCGCAGGGAGTTCCGAGATCGGCCAGACGCGGTATTCGTTGCGCAGAACGATTTTTCCGCCTGCCGCCCGCGGTTGATCGCTGAGAAAACCGTGCAAACGGATTCCATAATCGACCGAGCGCTCCAGGGCCTCGCCCAGCCGCCGGGCACGGTCCTCTGTACCTACGATCATCACGTAGTGAGGACCGGCGAATTCCCGCCGTATGGCGCCCGCGAGACGCCCCACCGTGAGACGGAAAAGCAGCAACAGCGCCCAGGTATAGGTTACAAAAAAGCCCAGAAAGAAACGGCTCAAATCCAAGCGAAGAAAATACTGGAAGACAACCAGGCACAGTCCCGCCCAGGCGCATTGCCGCGCCGTATCGCGCAAAATCACGCGGGGGTGGGCGGCATCGATTCTCTCGTATATGTCGAGCCACAACCCGATGCCAACCCAGGCGAATGCAGAGAAGCCCAACACCAATGCCTGGCGGTCGTCCGTGATGTAGAACAGATGCTCCAACCGAAGCAGCGAACGCGTCTGGTAGGCGGCGAAGAATCCCAACACAGCCAGTAGAATGTCTGACACGCCAAACAAAATACGGGCTTTACGCTTCCGGCTGAACATCCGGAACTCAGCATATCATGCGGCTGCCGCGGGCGAACCGGGGCGGTTGAAGTAGCTTCCGCTTGAGACTGCGCCAGGGTCGTCGTCCTGTTTCTGCCCAATTACTCCCTATACTTCCCTATTGCGGTTAAATTTATATCCAGATATGATACTTTACGGAATGTCGCAGAATCTATACTCGGTGGAGCAGGTCGCGGAGCTTTTGGGCCTTCATGTGAAGACGGTGCGGAACTATGTGCGGGAGGGACGCTTGAAAGCCGTAAGAATCGGGAAATCGTACCGCATCGCGCGGGAAGACTTGGAAGCCCTGACCGGGCGCTCCGGTGCGTCGCTCGATCGCGAACCCGTCCCGCGGCAGCGGCATGTGGATGTGTCGAGCATCGTGGAGATCGACGTAATCAGCCCGGACATGGCTATCCGACTAACCAACATGCTGACCAGCGCTCCCAAAGGCCGTCCCGAAGGCGATCAAGCCCTCCACGTCGAGACGGTCTACAACGAGGAGCGGGCTCGCCTCAAGGTGATTCTGATGGGTAGCTTGACGACGGTCAGTTCGTTTTTACAGTTCATCGGTGTTTATTTGGAGAATCAACAATGAGAAGCATCTACCGGTCTGAGGAGGGCGAGCGCGCCGTACGCGAGCGCTATCAGGAGTTCTTGCAACACTGGCCTGTGCCGAACCAGCATCTGCGCCTGGCAACCCGCGAGGGCGAGACCTTCGTCGTGGCGAGCGGCGTGCAAAACGCGCCGGCGTTGGTCTTACTACACGGCGCGAGCGGCGACGCGGCGATGTGGATGGGCGATATTGCGCAATGGACCAATCACTTTCGAGTCTATGCCGTAGACGTGATCGGAGATGCCGGGTGGAGCGCGCCTTCACGTCCGCCGCTCGATTCGGACGCGCACGCTTTGTGGCTGGACGATGTGATGCGGGGGTTGCGCCTCGAACGCGCATCGTTTGCAGGCGTCTCGAACGGCGCGTGGTTGGCGCTCGATTATGCGATCCGCCGGCCGGGATGCGTCGACAGTTTAGTATTGCTGGCCCCTGGCGGGATAGTTCCCAGTAAAAACATCCTCCCGAAGGCCTTGCTGCTGCTGCTGTTGGGTAATTGGGGCGCGCGCAAGTTGCGGGAGATGATCCTCGGACGCACACCAGAAAACGCATCCCCCGCCCACAAAGCATTCGCCGACTTTCTTGCGCTCATTTTCCGGAATTTGCGGCCGCGCACGAAGAGGCACCCGATCTTTACCGATGAGGCGCTCCAAGCCCTAAGAATGCCGCTGCTCGTCATTTTAGGCGGCAACGACCCGGTCTTGCCATCGGCTAAAATCAAAGAACGCCTGCAGCGGCACGTGCCCCATGCGGAAATTCGCTATTTGGCGGAAGCGGGCCATCACATTCCGGGCCAAGCAGCGGCGGTTCTAGATTTTCTCTGCCGCGCCCATGTGACCCTCGGTCCGTGAGGTTAAGTGGCTAACCTCGACTGGGGCAGGGCCCGGCTCGCCAGAGCGCCTTGGGCGCCGCAACACCGCCATGTTGTGGCGCTGGATCTTTAGCTTTCGACTGGATTGCGGTCCCTCACTGCCACGAGACATGACCGACGCGACTCCCGCTCTCCAGCACTCCCGCTCTCCAGCCTTGACCTTCAATCATGAGCACGATACCATCCCGTCCAGCCATGGCTATTCGTAAATCGAACTTAGTCCTCGCCGTTATCTTTGCCGGAACCCTAGGGCCTGTTTTATTGTTGCCGCCCGTATCCGGGCAACAGAACGGGGCGGGCCGGAAAGGGGGCGACCAGCAAAGTCCGCCTGCGCCGATGCCCGCTGTCCTCAGAAACTACCAACCGGTGACTGCCGAGCGCCTGTTGCAGCCGGAAGACGCAAACTGGCTGATGATCCGCCGTACCTATGACGGCTGGGGCTATAGTCCTCTCGATCAGATCACTGCGGCCAATGTCGGACGATTGCGGCCTGTATGGGGGTCGGCCACGGGCGAGGGACGGGCGCACGAGTCGGCGCCGGTGGTGAATAACGGAGTCTTGTTCATCACAACGCCGAACAATCAGGTGATTGCGTTTGATGCGGTTACCGGCACTATCCTGTGGCGCTACCGGCGGCCTCGACCCGCGGGAGCCGTCGTTCCTCATGAAGTGAATCGCGGGGTCGCCTTGTATGGGGATAAGGTCTACTTCACGGCGGGCGAAGCTGTACTCGTCGCGCTAAATGCCAGGACCGGCACCGAAGTGTGGAGCACAACGATTGCGGACAATAAAGCCGGCTACTACACGACACTCGCGCCTCTCATTGCTGAAGGCAAAGTGTTAGTGGGAGCGTCGGGCGGGGAATACGGCATTCGCGGGTTTGTGGCAGCGTTCGATGCGGAGAGCGGGAGGGAGATCTGGCGTACGTTTACCGTGCCCGCCCCTGGCGAACCGGGCAGCGAGACATGGCCCGCCGGCGGCAACCAGTGGAAGACCGGCGGTGCTCCGGTGTGGGTCACCGGCAATTATGATCCGGAGAATCACCTGGCCTTCTTCGGCACTGGAAACGGCGGACCCGAAATCGGCGATAATCGACCCGGGGACAACCTTTACACCGCATCTACCATCGCGTTCGATGTCTCTACGGGAGCCATCAAAGGCTACCATCAATACCATCCGAACGATTCCTGGGACTACGACGAGGTTTCACCCCCGATTCTGGTCGATTATCAACGCAACGGGCGCACCATCAAGGGACTGATCGACGTCGCCCGCGACGGCTATTTGTGGTTTCTCGAGCGCAGCGCGGGACCGATTAAGTTTATCGAAGGGAAGCCTTACGTCTTCAGCAACGTCATACGAGGAGTAGATCCCCAAACTGGACGCCCCGATATCGATCCGGCCCATACGCCACGAACGGGCGCGCCCGCCGAGTTCTGCCCCGGCGCGCACGGCGGCAAGACCTGGCCGCCCGCGTCCTTCAGCCCTAAAACACGCATGATCTATATTCCGGCCAACAACAACATCTGCGGACATAACGGCGGAGCGCTGAATGTCACTTACACGCCGGGCAAGGCATTCGTGGGCATTCAGGGGGGCTTCCCTCCCTTAATCGTTCCGGGTGCGGATCACTTCGGCGAAGTCCAGGCTTGGAACGTGGACACCGGGGAACGGGTGTGGACTCACAACTACGCACGCTCACCGAACTGGGGTTCCATGCTGGCCACCGCGGGAGGACTGGTCTTTACGGGCGGAACCGCGGATCGCAAATTTCACGCGTTCGACGCAGCCACGGGTAAACTGCTTTGGGAGTTTCCGCTTAGTACCGGGATCGAAGCACCGCCCACTTCCTTTTCCGTCAACGGAAAACAGTACATTGCGGTTCTGGCTGGATGGGGCCAGGACGCGGGCGGAGAGGTGAACATGTTCGCCCGCCTATTTCCGGGCGAGGTGCCGCCCATGCCGGACGGGGGCTCAGTCTGGGTTTTTGCTCTGGAGTAAATTCAGCGCATCGTGTGATCCCGAAACAGCGCGATCACTCGCGCGGTCCATAGTGTGGAGGCGCCTGACCGATCTCATAAGCCCCCAAGTCCGGCGCGCGCCCGCTAAAACCGTCGTTGATGTTCGGCAGCGCCAGCCCGGCGTCTACCGCGGCAGAGCCGGGCTTCAATTGGAAATCGAAATCCGCCGGCTTATAAAGCTTACGCGGGTCGGTCGGATCAGGCGCCGCCGCTTTCTGAAAAATAGCGTAGTCCACGACTACGCTGTGCCGGTCCTGTCCGGTGGCTTCGCTGAACTCTTTGAGAGTCTTAAAATTCCGGCTTTCCCGCGAGCCGGCTTCCGCCTGTGCCCGCTGTTGCGGCGACATGCCGGCGCTCGACCGGTTGTCGGCGCGAACGGAAAACGGAGGCGAACTCCACCCGAAAGAGAATTCAGCGCCTTCGTTGATACCGAATCCGTTGTAATCCGAACTCGAGTAGTTGGTATAGGTGTCCACCGAAAACGTCTCGAGCGTGTCGCTTCTTCCGAGGATCAGGTTATTCCGAAAATGGATATTGGAAATCGCGCCCAGCATGGGTTTCACCGGCGCGAGCAACGTATTGTGATAGACGACGATGCCCGAGGAAGTAGCGGTGAACTTGGCTGCGCCCCCTTCCGGCGCGTGGTACACGATATTGCGGATGAAGTAGACGGGGCCACCGAAGGCCGGCTGCACGCTCAGCGCGCGGTGCCCGTGATTAAAGCAGCGGTTGCGGAAGATGCGGATGTTGTGAGCGCCGCCGTCCGCTTCTATGCAATTATCTTCCACGTTGGTGATGTCATTGTTATAAAAATCGATTGAGACCGGCATTCGATCTCGTATCGGGTTGGGAGTGCCGTCCGGATTCCCATAGGTCGCCACATCGATT
>JAFAWA010000523.1 GCA_019242155.1 Terriglobia bacterium
CATCGTTCTTAGGCTGCTCCCAGAAGTTCGTTACGACCGCGCCGTCCGCAATCAGCGTCTGCTTTTCGCGATCCACATCGACAACATTCGCCTGAATCTTGTTGGCGCCCTGCCAGACAGTCACGTTCCCTTCGTAATGAACTCTCCGGTTGCGATTGGTCGAGCCCATCCTACGGGCCTGCGCCTGAACGGGTTCGTCGCCCGAGAGCATGCCGGAGCCGGAATGTTCTTTGTCAGGCAAGCGCAAAGAGTTCACATTGCCTTCGCCGGTGAAGTCTCCCGTACGCTGGTCCATGCGAATGTGGTCTGCCGCCGTCGATCCGCTCTCGTCCCATACCCGGGCAGCGCTTTCGAGAACCATGACGTTGTTCTTCTGATCGAAGGTTGCTTTCGCGGCACGGGCGCGGCGCATACCCTCTTCGTAACTAAAATCGCCCGTCTGTTCGATGGTTGCAATCTGGTTCGTCGCCGGTTCGAAACGCGCCGACAGCTCACGGCTGGCGGTATGGGTCACGGTCCGGTTGCGCCGAAGCTCATCTTCAGTCGGGTCGGTGGTCGTTTTTGCATCTTTGGACTGAAAACGATCCAGCCGGTTTTGCGGTCCGTAGCCGATCACCATCTCCCTCCCGGTGAGCATGCGGTGATGCTGCGCCGGCAGGTTCGGCAGAAATTCGAGCGTCGCCGCCCCAGGAGCTTGAATGCTTTCGATATCTTTGCCCCCGGCCTGCATCTTCATGTCGATCGCTTCGCTGCGCAGGACGTGCCCTTCTCCCGGATCGCGGCCAGGCGAGGCTACCGGCCGCTGATCTACAGTGCTATTGCCGGTACAGGTGACGTGCGAAAGCACGCTCTGCTCTTCGCCGGGATCGAAATTCATCTGCACTTTTTCCGCGGTCACTTTGGTTTCCGCGGTTTCGCTGCTCGAGGTCAACTGCGCGTTGCCATGAGCGTCGATCTTTTGAATTTGGCCGTCGTCGTTAAAATCCACCCACACCCAGTCGGCGGCGTATTGGAGTTTTCGGTTGGGATACTGATCGCCGCCATGCGCGCGATTGGTTTCTATGCTGCGAATCGCTTTATCCTGTAAATGCACGACCGAGTCGTAACCCTCCACCACGGTATTGTCGCGAGTCATTCTGCCCCACGGCTTCAGCCAGACTTCCGAAGTCGTCTCATGGTAGAAGAGCGTGTTCGTCTCGATCTTCATTGGTTTGGCGTGGGGTCCTGGAGGGTTCCAATCCATCTCGACGTTCTCCTGCAGATGCAGTTCATGGCTGTTAGGGTCGTAGAAGGCGCCTTTTGCCTTGCCGTGGCCATTGCGGAACGTGAATGTCGCGTTGCGGTCGGTCTCTGCTCTGCCGGTGTTGGAATCGAACGAAACTCCGCTCGCGTGGATCGAGACCAGGTTGGGGTTGGGCTGCTCGCCATCCGGGACGGCGAGCGTAATATCCACAGGAACATCCGAAAACAGCCGCTCGTCAGAGGAAGAGAACGTCGCGGCCGCGCTGGTCACCAGGTCATACGTCGACGCCCGTACGTGATGGAGCCGAAGCTCTACTTGCGTCAGGTAAATCTGATTTGAGTCTTTGGCCTGCCGCATATCGCGCGCGGTGATGAACACCTGCGTGTCATTGTCTTTGTTGCGGCGATACTCCCACTGCTCGGCGACGGCTCCTACTTCGGCCGGCAGCGCAGCCGGTTTGGGAGGGGCATTTTGACGGATTAGTTTGTTTTGGGCCCGGTAGGTAAGGCTGACGGCGCTAACGATCGCGGCCATCACCACCAGCAAGAGCCAGCGCGCGCCTCGCATGTATTTCTAATATACCGCCCGCGCCCGGTTTTTCAGGCTCATGTGCGCCGGTACGGTGTGGCGAGATACTTGCGGGATTCATGCGCCGCATCCGCCTCCGGAGCATACGCGATGCACTTGCGGTATGCGCTCAACGCTTCCGAGCGCCTCTGCGTCATGTCATAAATCTGGCCCATGCGCAGGTAGACCTGAGCGCCGGTATTGAGGTCGACCTCATTCGCGGCCGAGGCGACTTTCTTCAGATTTTCCAAGGCATGGTCGAGATCGCGATACCAGAACTGAATCGTGGCCTGTTGAAAATAGATCTTCTCCCATGGAACCCGATCCATGCCCGGGGCGTGATTGGCTTTACGGGCGATGAGTTCGTCGATGACCGCCAGACCCGATTTTCCGTCCCCACCCATGCTGTACATTTGCGCCAGTTCGAGCGAAAAGATGTAGTTTCTAGGATAGCGGCGGCTCAGGTCTTGGATGATCGGCACGGCGAGCATGGGCCGATTCTCGCGGCGGTAGAGTGCGCAGAGCAGAATCTGCGCATCCACCCGATTCTGGATGCCGTTGCTTGCGACCCCCTGGACGATTTGGATTCCTCTCTCCTTGTCGCCATGGATTCCAGCCAGAAAACCGAACATCCGCCACACGGCCGGTAAGCTTCCTACTACGTAATCATGCAGGCCCTGCACCAGGCGAGCATCCACGTTAGCAGGTTCGAGTTCGCTGACCCGATTATGCTGACGGCGCGCCGCGGTAGCGTCACTCAGCGACTGGCGCCATGCCTTCTTCACCAGCCAGTAATAACTCGAGCGCAGACCGTAGGCGATACCTGAAGCATAAAGGGCATCGGTATCATTGGGTTTGTTCTTGATTCGGCTATCCGCAAGAGCAATGGCGCTGTTAATCTCTTCGAGGAACCGGCTTTCGGTTTCGGGCGACGGATTGAGTTTGGGGCGCCGGAGAAATGAATTGTCGCCGGAGACCAGCTCGCTTTCGAGCGCGCCGTCGCGTAGCATCTCGCGAAATAGAAGTGTCTCGGCAATGTGGTTGTGCGGATCCGGAAGGCTCGGCTCGCGGGCGCTTATCTGCTGGAAAATGGTGAGGGCTTCGTCGTATTCAAGATTGTAAAAATGATCGAATCCTGCCTGGACGGAATTTTCTTGCGCGAGCAAAGGTAAAGCCGCAAGAACTGCCGCCGGCAGCAACGAGTACTTCACAGTCCTATCGTAAACGAGGGTTTCAGGGCAGAAGGGCAAGCGCCCATTCCGCGTGGGCTCGGACGGCTGCGTCCTGGTGCGAAGCAAGACGTTCCAATGCGGGCCGAAAGCTCTCCTGAGGGCAATTTCCCATGGCGAGGGCCACGTTTTTCAAAAACCCCGAATATTTCGGGCGCGTCAGCGGAGTGCCTCCGAACATCCCCCGAAATTCCTCCTCGCTGATATTGGCGAGCCGTTCCAGCGGCGGCGCGAAGAGACGGGGCTGGAACTCGCTCGCTTCAGTGACCGGTGCGCGCCGGTTCCAAGGGCAGACGTCCTGGCAGATATCGCAACCGAAGATGTGGGCGCCCGTCGAAGCGCGCTTTGCTTCGGGCGCGGCGTCATGCAGTTCGATGGTGAAATACGAGATGCACAGACGGGAATCGACGGTATGGCCGAGCTTGCCGGGCACGATCGCGGCGGTGGGGCAAGCGTCGATGCAGCGGCTGCAGGTGCCGCATCGGTCCGGAGGCGGCGCATCCGGGTCTAGATCAAGCGAGGTCAGCAGTTCGCCTAAGAAGAACCACGACCCGCTCTGCTGGTTGATGAGACAGGTATTTTTGCCGATCCAGCCTAATCCCGCCTGGCGCGCGAACGAGCGCTCTAAGAGCGGCGCGGTATCCACGCAGATCTTCGATTCGTAGCCCGCGCCGGCCCTTTCGCGCAAGAGGCAGTCGAGGCGCTCGAGGCCGCGGCGCAGAACCTCATGGTAATCGCCGCCCCAAGCATAACGCGAGATCCAGACCCGTCCCCGCATATCGAATTGGTTCGAGTATGGCCACGGGCTGTTATACAGCTTACCGGCGCAGATAACCGAGCGCGCCGAGGGCAGCAGATTTCGAGGGTCGTCGCGAACCTGTGCTCGCCGGTCCCTCAAGTACCGCATTTCGCCTGCGAAGCCGGCATTCACCCAGTCGTGATACCAGGTTCGTTCGCTGACGGGTTCTGCGCGCGCCACACCCGCAAGCTCAAAACCGCATTCACCGGCAAGCAGTTTGATTTCGGCCGTAGTCATCGCTTTTGTCATGCCGCTTACCGGTGGACGTGGGTGTTTCGCCGAAAACCAGGGGCGTACTCGGGCCACACTACCTACCATCGAACTGGAGAGGCAAACAATGCAAGTTACGCAAGCCAAAGGCTACAAAGGAATGGGAATGAATGGCGTGATCGCCAAGTGGTATGCATCCAACACGCGCCATTTTATGGATGATTTCACAGCGCTGGCAAAGCGCGTGGCGGGCATTTCGCCCGGTCCCGATGTTCTCGAAGTCGCACCTGGCCCGGGCTATTTTGCGATTGAACTCGCAAAGCTCGGCGGTTTTTCTGTGGCCGCACTCGATATCAGCAAGACATTCGTTGAAATCGCCACGAAAAATGCCATAGAGGCCGGTGTCGAAGTGAATTTCCAACATGGTGACGTAGCGGCTATGCCGTTCCCCAGCCACTCATTCGATTTCATCCTCTGCCGCGCGGCATTCAAGAATTTTGCAGCGCCGGTGCGGGCGCTTCAGGAGATGGAACGCGTCTTACGAGTCGGCGGGAAAGCCCTGATTATCGACCTGCGCAGAGATGCGCCGCTCACCGCCATTAACCAGGTAGTCGACCGGATGGGTGGCAACTCTGTGAACAGAGCTCTGAACCAACTGACGTTCCGGTTTGTGCTCTTAAAACGCGCCTACACCAGGGCCGATTTCGAAGGGTTCCTCTCTGAAACCAGGTTCCGTGAAGTGGAAATCACGGCGGCGGAGATCGGCTTCGAGATCACACTGACCAAGTGACCCGCATCACCGGCTCCCGTGCCGCCCGCATCCGCGAGTGCGCCTATTCGAAAACTCTCCAGCCCCGCTCCTCCATCACCAATGTCGCCCTGCTTCCGAGAAACGTAGCACCTTCGGTTGCGGAATCAATCTCGATGATGCCGGCGGGGCTCATCATCCGCGCGCGCCGTGACCAGGCGTGGTCGGCCACCCTGCAGAATCGCACTTCGCCGATGGAGGCAGATCTGACGACCGCGGCGAGCGAGACCAAAGGCGCGAGGAAAAACGTCCGGCGATCTATGGTAGCGGGCATAATAACATTCATGCCTGATTATCGAGCAATCGCAGAAAAGCTGCAGCAGATTCTAGGAACCGGGCGCCACCCCGTGGCTGTCGCCTACCTGGATAGCGCGCCTCCGGGCGTGGCCCGTTTCGAGGGTTCGCAGCCTTCTTCGTGCAGCTTTTGGCGCTTGGCCGCGGAGGGCCGCAGCTTCTATACGGTGCCGGGCGATCATTTCAATTGTCCGATCGGCAGCTACACCCACAAGACAATCACATCGGAAAGGATGCCGGAGCTGCAACAGACCCTCGACCTGATGTCGGAAATAGGCTACATTCGCATGGAGGAGATCCCCGGCGTATTCCAGCTCGCGGAAACGCCCGCCGTGGTCACCTACGCGCCGCTTGCTGAGACGCCCGTCGAGCCCTCGGTGGTGATCGTGGCAGGCAAGCCCGGCCGCGTCATGGTGCTCGCCGAAGCCGCTATCCGCGCCGGCATGATGTCCCAATTACCTTTGCTGGGCCGCCCCACCTGCATGGCATTGCCTGCCGCACTGAGCAACGGCGCCGTAACCAGCGCGGCGTGCATCGGTAATCGCGTTTATACGGAAATAGGCGAGGATGAGCTATACATCGTTCTGCGCGGGCAGGATCTGGAAGCGATTGCGGCCGAAATCGAGACTATCCGTTCCGCTAACGCAACGTTAACCGGGTACCATCAGGAGCGCCGGCAGACGCTTACCGTGTAGCCCTTCGGTCCCGGCTGGTTTGCGGCACTGCCTATAATGGTTAGCAATGGATAGCGGTAGCCTCGGAACCATTCTGGCGGTAGATGACGATCGTGCTGTGCTGAATCTGTTAAATCAGGTGCTTCAAGAAGCCGGATATCGGGTCCTGCCGGCAGCAGGCGGTTGGGAAGCGGTGAAGGAGTTCGAAGGCAGCGATCAGCCCGTCGAATTGCTGCTGACGGATGTGATCATGCCGGACCTGACCGGCCCGGTTTTAGCGGAGCGGCTGCGCGCCCTAAAACCCGACCTGCGCGTGCTTTTTATTTCCGGCTTTCACGATGCAGAACTCGTGCAGCGTTTCGTAACCCGAAAGGGATTTACGCTACTGCCGAAACCGTTCACAGTCGACGCTCTCCTGCGTGTCGTCCGGCAAGCGTTAGAACCGGTAAAAACTCAGCCTACTTAGCCGACCTTCACCAACTGCTTACCTATATTTTTTCCCTGCAACATCCGGATAAACGCCTTGGGTGCGTTTTCCAAGCCCTCCATGATATCTTCACGATATTTCAGACGCCCTTCGCGCAACCATGTCGAGAGCTGGCGCAGCCCTTCTTCATATCGGTCCGCATACTGAAACACAAGGAACCCTTCTGCTTTTGCCTGCTTAGTGAGCAACTGGCTAAAACAGCGCGGTCCGGAATCTATGCTGTCCGAGTTGTAATGTGAGATCTGCCCGCACACGGCTATCCGCGCGCGGGTGTTGATCTGTGCCATGACCGCATCCGTGACCTGGCCACCAACGTTATCGAAGTAAACGTCGATCCCAGTGGGACAGAGTTCCTTGAGCTTAGCGTGATAATCCTGGACAGACTTATAATTGAACCCGCTATCGAACCCAAGCTCCTCGGTGATGAATTGAATCTTTTCGTCGGTGCCGGCGATGCCGATGGCGCGGCACCGCTTAATTTTGGCGATCTGGCCGACAATCGATCCGACCGCGCCCGCAGCTCCCGAAACCACCACTGTCTCACCGGGCTGCGGCCGGCAAATGTCTAGCAGTCCGAAGTAGGCGGTCAATCCGGGCATACCTAAAACGTAAAGCGAGGTGGAAATGGGCGCGGTCGATGCATTGATGCGCCGCAGGGTTTTCGTTGGCGCGGCCGCATATTCTTGCCAACCGAGCATGCCCTCCACGACATCGCTACACTCCAGCCGCGGGTCGTTCGATTCGACCACCTGGCCCACGATGCCGCCAACCATCACCTCGCCCAGCTCCACCGCGCGCGCATAACTCCCGTTTTGCCGCATGCGCCCGCGCATGTATGGATCCACCGATAGGTAGAGCGTCCGTACCAATACTTCCCCCGGGCGGAGCCGCGGCATCGGGGATTCTATTAACTCGAAGTCCGATTCCTTAGGCATGCCCGCTGGACGCGCGGCCAGAATGATTTGATGGTTAACCCCTTCCATGCCTATAAGCCTACCAACTCCCGCCGCGGCTGCAATTTGCCGCCGTGCGGCGAATTACTCCCGGGCTGAGTTTGTATTTATTTGAACAACGCATTCTTAGAAAAATTGCTTGACCAAGCGGTACTTCCTTGGGATCTTCGGAAAGTAGGAGACTGGATGCAAGCACAAACAGGACCAAAGAGCCCCGAACCCAACCCTCGATTTCGCGTAGACGTACAGTTGCACGAGATGCTCATGAATACAGGCACGCGCACCAGCCTGCTGCCCAAAACCGGGCAGCCGCTCACGCTACCCGAGCCGGTGTATCCCCAGCATCCCGAGCTGCTGAATAAGCCAGATCCGGAGACGATCCCGGAGAATCGCAAATGGACTGCCCCGCTCGTCTACAAGGCAATGCGCGGCTGGTTGTTTCCCTATATTCGCTCGCGGGTGCTTCCCGGGGACTTCCACCCGATCATCGCTTATCTGTTTACGGAGTGGAAATGCAACCTCGACTGCCACTATTGTTGGGCGTTCGACAACAGCGTGAAAGGCATGACTGAAGACGTTGCCCGGCGGTCCATCGATTGGCTGCACGATAATGGCTGCCGTGTCCTCGCTCTGATGGGCGGTGAGGTGCTTCTCCGTCCGCAGTTCGCCCACAAAGTGGTGTCCTACGCGGCCAAGAAGGGCTTTTGGGTCTACGTTCCCACCAATGGCCGCCTGCTGCGCCCGGATGTGATCGATAAACTGGGCGACGCCGGCGCGGCCATCTTCAATCTGGCTGTGGATGCGGTCGACGAGAAGCCTGGGTTACCCAAGGCGCTGACTCCGATCCGCAAATATTTTGATCATCTGGTGAAGCGGCAATATCGATACGGATATTCGATGTTTTTCAATATCAATATCTGCCGGAACAATCTCGAGGACGTTCGTCAACTGACTGAGATCGCGCGCGAGCACCGGATCGCCACTGACTACCACATCAATGAATCACCCATGCTGGACCAGCCGCACTTCAAACACATGGATGAGAACCCGACATTCATTACTCAGGATGACTGGCCGCAGGTGGATGAACTGGTGGACTGGCTCATCGAGAAGAACAAGTCCGGCTACAAGATGGTGAATTCCGTACAGCGCCTGGACGAAATGCGCAAATTTATGCGCGGCAAGCTGCAGGAGTGGAACTGCCGCGCCGGGCACAACAACGTGATCATCCGCGTGGATGGCACGCTGGCTCCCTGCTTCCCTATGTACTCCGCAACCTATGACTGGGGCGTCGTGGGAAAACATCGCTTCGAAGCCGGCCAGCTTAATGAGATGAAAGAGGGCTGCCAGAGCCACTGTTTCTCGACCCTGAATCACAATCTGGCCTACTGCTATGACGCTGCGCGCGCGATCAAGTGGGTAGGCAAGCAAGCGATGCGCGGTTTCCAGGGCACCAGCGGCAGTTTCGAATAGAGAATTCGCGAACGTACGTTTGGAACCCGTGGGAAGGCGCTGTTAACTCAATCGTAACCCATGCTCCTTGGAACTTCTTCTAGTCTGAGGTTGTGCGGCTCCTTCCCAAAGACGAGAAGTTTTGGGGCTTCTTCACTAAACAGACTGCGAGCCTGAGTCTGGCATCGGATATCCTGCGCCGGGCGCTTCATGACGGAAGCGCCTCGATCGCAGGAGCCGCCGTACGTCTTAAGGCCATTGAGCGCGAAAGCGCGCAGACACTCAGAGACCTTCAACTACGGCTGCGCAACAGTTTCGTCACACCGCTCGACCCTGAAGACATCTCGGTGCTCTCCGAGCATCTCGATCATTTGTTCGACGATCTCGAAGCAATCTCCTACCGTCTCGCGGCCTACCAGATCGACCCCATGCCTCCGCTTGTTTCAGAGTTGGCGGGGAGAATCCATGCCTCTGCCGAGTTGATTGAGAAGGCATTCGGAATGCTGAGCCTTAATGATCCGATCGAAGAGCTTTGCAAAAAGATTATCGAAGCCGAAGAACAGACGGACCATTGCATTCGCGAGGGAGTCACTCTTCTCTTTCAAGAAGAGAAAGACCCGCCGGCTTTGATGAAGAAAAAAGAGATCTACGACATTTTTGAACGGCTGAGCGACGGGACTCAGAACCTGGCGAACCTGCTCGAGAACGTTTCGATCAAGAACTCGTAATATGAACGCGACACTGTTGCTCGTTATCTTGATCTGCGCTCTTGCCTTCTGCTTTGACTTCCTGAACGGATTCCACGATGCCGCCAATTCTGTCGCCACCGTAGTGTCGACCCGAGTACTAACACCGATGCAGGCTGTGGCCTGGGCCGCGTTTTTTAATTTTGCTGCCGCATTTTCGTTCGGAACCGGTGTTGCCAAAACGGTGGGACACGGAATGATCAAGGATCAGTTCGTCACTCCGTCAGTTCTTCTAGCGGCGCTGCTGGGAGCGATCCTATGGGATCTCGCAACCTGGTGGGTGGGCCTGCCGACAAGTTCCTCTCATGCGATCGTCGGCGGCCTGGCCGGCTCTGCAATTGCGAAAGCTCAGTTTTCCCACGGACTGGCGCGCAGTTTTGAACCAATCGAGGCGGGCGGATGGTTCGCAACCCTGGCGTTCATTTTTATCGCACCGTTAATCGGGATGATTCTGTCCGGTGCGGTGATGGCGATCGTTTATCGAATCTTCCAGCACAAAACTCCCAGGGAGACAGATAAGCTATTTCGGCGGCTGCAGCTATTTTCGGCTGCCGCCCTCAGCTGGGCTCACGGCACAAATGACGCCCAAAAGACGATGGGCGTGATCACCGGGCTGCTCGTTTCCGTCAAATATCTTCCGGAGTTCAAGGTTCCGATTTGGGTGATTCTCTACGCCCACTTGGCCATGGGACTGGGAACTCTGTCCGGCGGTTGGCGCATCGTTCACACAGTGGGGCAGCGGCTGACGAAACTCAAGCCTCGCACCGGATTTTGCGCGGAGGGCGGAGCGGCGGTCTCGATTCTGTTCGCGACATTTTTGAAGCTGCCTGTTTCTACAACGCACGCTACGGCCGGTGCAATCGCGGGAGTGGGATGGGCCCAGCGAGCCAAGGCGGTGAGGTGGGGCGTAGCTTCAAATATCCTGTGGGCGTGGGTTCTGACCATTCCATTTGCCGCGATGCTGGCGTGGGGCTGCGAGCATTCCCTGCACCTATTCGCGGGGGCCCAGTAGCCAGTCCGCGCTTTGCGGGGCTCCGTGAATTTGGAAAGACAAGCGGCTTAGAGAAGTTCCGAAGCCGCCTTTCCATCCGTGCAATGGCTGATTCTTAGTCGGTCATCCTACAGATCATCGGAGCGGGCACGAGTTGCGGTGAAAGCGCGATAAAATCACTATCGTGACTCATAATGGACGACTGGCTGGCTAGAGCGTTTCTGGAACAATACCCGGCCTGCCTCTGGATAGCCACTGTGGAAGGGGCGTTTCACGAGATCTTCGGTGATCCCTCGGTTATCTTCGGGATGCCGTCGGCGGAGCTCAAAGGGAAAGTAGTGGCGGCCGCACTGGAGCAATCGAAAGCGGCGCTCTGGAAGACCCGGTTTGAACGCGCCCTCGCGGGTGAGACGCTCCTGTTACGTGAGCGCTGCGGCGATAGCACCTGGTACATCACGCTGTTCCCGATTCGATGCGATGACCGCGTCCTCTATGCCGGCGGCCTGGCCCGCGAAATGACGCCCTGGGGCACGGCGGAACAGGAGCTTCGGTATACGGTATTAAGCGCCTTGAAGTCACAGGAGTTCGAACGTAAAATGGCTTCCAAGTTTCTGCACGACTCTGTGGGGCAGAACTTGACCGCGCTCGGCTTGCAGATGGACCTCATCCGCATGGATTTGGAAGGGGTATCGCCGGACGTATGCGAACGCCTGGTCGGGATTCAGAAAATGCTTGAAGTAATGATGGAAGAGGTCCGAGAGTATAGCTACGAGTTAAATCCTTCGACTGTAGAAAGGGCTGGGCTGCGGCCCGCGCTTGATCGTTTGGCCCTGCGTGTGAGGCCGCGATTTCCAGGCTCCCTCCGGGTGAACGCCGACCCATCGATGCGTCTCGATCCGAAGATTGCCACGGCGCTGTACCAGATAGCTCAGGAAGCCGTGCAAAACGCGGTGCAGCATGCCGGTTGCTCGGCTATTGAAATCGCGGTAAAGTCCTCACGTAGCGGGGCCATCCTGGAAGTCAGGGACAACGGGCGGGGATTCGATCCCGGAGATATCTTATGCGGCCGCAGAGGCCTGGGGTTGTTGAGCATGGAGCATTACGCGGCGCAGGCCGGCCTGCACCTGAGCATCACTAGAAACGGCGAAACGGGCACTCTGGTGCGGGCTGTTGGCGCAGGGGCGGCCTGAAAAGCATGCCTTTCGAAGTTCTGTTGGTGGATGATCATAAGCTGGTGCGCGACGGCGTCCGCACCATCCTTGAGAGAGGATCTGAGTTCTGCGTTGTGGGAGAGGCGGAGAACGGCGCTGACGCGGTCCAGATATGCCGCAAATCGCCTCCGGATATCGTGCTGATGGACATCAGCCTGCCCGGCATGAACGGCATAGAGGCCACTACCGAGCTGCTGCGGCACTGTCCTGCCGTTAAAGTGATCATCCTATCGATGTTTGACGACGAGAATTCGGTTGTGAGCGCCATCCGCTCCGGCGCTCGCGCGTTCGTCTTGAAAAAAGCGTCTTCCACCGAGCTGGTCGATGCGCTGCGTACCGTGGCACGCGGCGGCTCTTATTTGAGCTCACAAGTGTCAGACAGGCTGCTCTCACGTATACAGCGCGGCGATTTGGAAACACGCGACCGCAGCCCGCTCGAGTCGCTGTCGCCACGGGAGCTACAGGTGTTGCGCCTGGTGGCGGAAGGCAAAACCAGCAAGGACATCGCGGTCCTGCTCGACCTCGGGCTGCAAACCGTCCGCAGCTACCGCAAGACCATGATGAAGAAGCTGGGCGTCAACAACGTTGCCGGTTTGACTCAACTCGCATTGGCCGCGGGGCTGACCACGTTTACCAAACCAGATGGAAACTCCGTGCCGTGAGTGTGCGGCTGCAGTCGAGAGTGACTACCTATTAGTTAGAAAATGATCCGCCCGGCCACCTGGATGGTCCGCGCATTCTGGCTGACCTGTGTGTACTGGCCAAACAGAGGCGAGGTGATGGGTGTCAAGGTGCCTACTGTTCCCATCGCCAGAAACGCATGCTGGTTAAAGATATTGTAGAACTCACTCCGAAGCTGTAAGTTGAGACGCTCCGAGAAGCGAAAGTTCTTATATAGGTTCCAGTCAAAATTCGTCTGTCCGTTGAAGCGCAGCACGTTCCTGCCTAGAGTGCCAAAGTTGCCAATGAGGGGCTGTGACAGTCCCAAACTGAGCGCGTAATTGTTAATGGCGACGTTATTGACTACAGTAGTTCCGGCGATGACACCAGCCGAACCCGTTGGTTGCGGATTGAACCGATGGATCGGCCCGCTCACGTTCGGCCGATCGACATTGTTGCCCGTGCCCAAGTACTGAAGAGGATCCGTCAGTCCTCCCAAAGGAGGTCCCGCGGTGATATTCACGGGAAACCCGGTCCGATAGGAACTGATGCCCGCGAATGCCCAACCTCCGAGTACACCGCGCAGCAAGCGGTTCGACGAGTTACGGAAAAACGGTGTTTCCCAGGTATGGCTGACGGTCAGAACGTGCCGGAGATCAAACTCGCTTGCCGCGCGATTGTTCCGATTGTCGAGAGGGTTCTGCTGGGCCGCTGTATCGTTCAGGAGCACGCTTAATGCGTCCGAAGCATCGTCAATGGAGTGGGACCATGTGTATGCCGCGCGAACCCAATAGTTGCGGGTAAAACGTTTCTCAGCCTCCAACTGCAGCGACTGATAAGTGGAATTGGCTGATGACTCGACCAAGTTCACGGCGTTGTAGCGCGGATCGAAACGATTGCTGTACGAAGTGGAGCTACCGCTCAGACCAGCTAAGGCCGAAGTGAATTGTGTAAGGCGAGCCTGCTCGTCTGCGAAGCTGGTAGCCGGAGCAGGCGGTGCAGCTATCAGGTTAATCGGCCGCGTCCTCGTCAGATACGTTCCTTTGGTGCCTACGTAGGAGACTTTGACCACCACGTTGCCCGAAAGTTCCCGCTCTAGCCCCAAACTCCATTGTTGTACTTGGGGGTTATTGAGATTCGGATCGATAGCAGGGCTGACCGGCCCGAAATTCTTAAAGGTTGTGCTCAACTGGCCGACAGCGGCGGATAGTGATTTCTGGACGTCGGCCGTTCCGGCAACGAGGTTGGCGTAGCTGTTCCCACCGGTGAAACTGGAAACGCCCGTCAAGTTACCCGTGTAGACCAGAGGAGGCAGGAAGCGTTGGTTGGTGATTGGATTCAGAAATACGAAATCATAAGCGATTCCGTATCCGCCGCGTACCACCGTCTTTCCATCATCAGTCAGCTTGTAGGCAAAGCCAATTCGTGGACCTGGGTTGATGTTGCTGTGGAATGACGGGTGGCCCGTCTCAAGCAGACCTAGAGGCCCGGCCCCGGCGGCGCCGAATGGGGTGTGATTGTTCAAGTACAGATTCGAGATCTGGCCATTCAACTCAGTCGGGCCGCCGGCATACTCACCCCGAAAACCCAGATTCACCGTTAGCCTGCGCGTTATTTTCCAATCGTCCTGAACGAACCAGAACGCGTTCTCCACCCGGTTCTGACGGAAGGAATTGCCGAAGTTCTGCGTGTAAGTCGTAGGCTGTCCTGACGCAAACGCCGCAAAACTCGCGAACGTGATCGTGGAATGAAAGTTGTTGTCGAAGAACGAATCCGCTTCCAGGTGATACCACTCGAAGCCCATCTTGATGTTGTGAGTTCCCCGAGTAATGGTGAAGTTATCCGTATATTGGTAAGTGCGCTGCTCTCGGCCTTGAGGAATAGCGTTCGATTCGCCGACGCTGGTCACAGAACCATCTGCAAAGACAATCTCCGGTCCCGGAGGGTAGGGCGATTCGGGTTTAAAAGACGGCTTGCTTTGGCCGAATCCGAAGCGAAACTCGTTCACCATTGTAGTGCCGAAGATGTGAGTTTCGGCAAGTGTCGCCTGCCGCGGATGGTTCACACTGGAGGCCCCAAAGTACGGAAGATTGCTGTTAATGAAAGTATTGCCCGTGGAATTCCCAATCGAGTCCTGTACGGCGTAACGCGCCCACAGTGTGTCTCTCGCGCTAATCACAACGTCTCCGCGAAGGCCGACCTTCCAGTTGTCCGTCGTATTAGGAGCGTTCTCGGGCAGGGAACCGGCCGGCGAAGCCGGAATCTGGTACTGTTTGACGATAGCCAACGAAGTCGGATCGGTAATGCTGGCCAGTTGTGCGGGCGTAGGCAGGTTGGCAATTACCGGTTGCCCCACGCCCCGGATTTTGACTCCTTCGTAATCGGCATGCCAAAAAAACCTATTGCGTCCACTGAGCACTTTCGGAATGAGTAGAGGCCCACCCGCTTCGAAGCCATAGGTATTCTGCCGGACGATGTTCGGGTGGCCGCTGCGATCGAAAAACGGACGCGCGTTCAATTCATCATTTTGTAAATATTCGAAGGCCTCTCCGTGCAGGTCATTACTTCCACTTTTGGTGATGTAGAGAACCTGAGCGCTCGAATTGCGCCCGTATTCGGCGCTGAAATTATTCGTGATCACCTGGACTTCCTTGATTGAAGAAAAGCTCAGGGGAGACAATACTCCGCCGGTTCCCGTGGCAGTCACATCGGTCGCAGTAATACCATCCACGGTTATATTATTCCCGCGGGCGCGCCCGCCGTTAGAGTTAAAACTCCCGGTGCCGAGGAACGGGTTGTTCTGTGTGACCGGGGCAACACCGGGAGCCGTGGCTGCGAGTAAGTTCGGGTCCCGGTTCAGCGGAATCTGTTGTACTGCCTGCCCGGTGACTGACGTTTGCAACTGCGCATTCTCTGTATCCACCAGAGCCACCGCGGATGTTATCTCGACCGATTGCGATATCTGACCGACCTCCATGCGAAAGGCGACTGAAGTCTCCTCCCCGGTATTTACCCGAGCTTGCGTTACCGCTGCGGCAAAACCCGAGGCTTCGGCTCTCACCTGGTAATCACCCGCCGGCAACAGCTCAAATGTAAACTCACCACTGTCGTTGGCGGTTTGCGATCGAACTTGATTGGTTTCAGAACTCGTAAGTGTCACCTTGGCTTTCGACAGTGCCGCGCCTGACGGATCCGAAACCACACCTCGAATACCGCCTGTAATCTGTGCATAAAGCGCCGAGCTAAAGAACAGCAGGATAAAGGCTGCGGAAAGAAACGCCGTCCGCCGGCTCAGTTGAGTTACACGCCAAAAACGCACCCCAAAAGAGACAGGCCGCCGGGGCTCAAAGCCGGGTAGGTAACACTCCATGTCGCTTTCCTCCTGATTGGCGGGACCGCTCCACGGGGCTCGATCGAACGATGGGAGCCGGCGAGCGGAGACCCCTAGTCACAGTTATGGGACTTACAGTAAATCATGTCACAAAGCTGCGCAAGGGCGGGTAGCCAAATGGAATCAGATTTTACGTGGACGTCGCGCGGTTCAAATCGCGTGCCCCGTCCGGGCATGGGTCGCGGTACCCTGAAGTTTGCCTAAAGCGTCATGAAACTGCGCGAGATCGCTGCCGCCTTGGGGTGCCGGCTGGAGGGCGATGGGGAAACCGAAATTACAGGGGTTGCCGGCATGGAACATGCAGGGCCCGGGCAGCTCACTTTTCTGGCGAACCCCAAATACGCGCCCAAGGTCAGACACACCCGCGCTAGCGCGATCGTCATGGCACAGGCAACATCGGCACTCCCCTGCATCATTTCCGTCAACCCATACCTGGACTTCGCGCGGGCGCTTGCGTTGTTCTATCAGCCGCCGCGGCCTGTGGCCGGAGTGCATCTGCTGGCTTCGATCGCGCCTACTGCCTGCATCGGAGATAACTGCTCTATCGGCCCCTTTGCCGCCATAGGCGAGCGGGTCCGTATCGGCCGCAATGCCGTGTTGCATCCGCACGCCGTCATTTACGAAGGCGCCGAGATCGGCGATGACTTCGTCGCCCACTCGCACGCTAGCGTACGCGAGTTTTGCCGTATCGGGCACCGGGTGACTCTGCAGAACGGCGTGGTCGTAGGCGGTGACGGGTTTGGCTTCGCCAAGCGCAGCGACGGCACTCACTATAAAATCGTTCAGTCCGGAGTGACCGTAATCGAAGATGACGTGGAGATTCAGAGCCTCACCTCCGTGGATCGCGCCACCATGGGCGAAACTCGTGTGAAGCGCGGCGCCAAAGTCGATAGTCTGGTCCAAGTGGGACATGCGTGCGTGGTGGGCGAGGACAATATCATCTGCGCCCAGACAGGCTTGGCGGGTAGCACGGTGCTCGAGCGAAACGTCCTTTTGGCCGGCCAGGTAGGAGCGGCTGGACACCTGACCGTGCATGAAGGAGCCGTCGTTTATGCGCAGAGCGGAATCGGCGGCGATGTGCCCGCCGCTGCACGAATCTCGGGCTCGCCCGCTTTCGCGGCGCAGGACTGGTTGCGCGCAGCCACTGCGTTTGCCAAGCTGCCCGAACTGTTGAAGACCGTCCGCGAACTGAAACACAAAGTGGAAAAGCTGGAAAAGAATGGCAGATCAACCGCCTAATCGGAGTGACAGGCAGGTCGCATATTTAGACGAGAAGTTCCTTAAGAGTCCCGATGCGCGGGCTCTGCGGATTCTCGCGGAATACCTGGAACCGTTGGCTCATTTCCGCCGCGAGAAGATCCGCGATACCGTTGTCTTCTTCGGATCGGCGCGTCTCACCGAAGACGGGCCTCTCGGGCGGTATTATCGCGAAACCCGTGAATTGGCCCGCATGTTGACCGAATGGGCCGAGCAGTTTACCAACAGCACCTATCGTTTCGTAGTCTGCTCCGGCGGGGGCCCGGGTATTATGGAGGCCGCCAACCGCGGTGCGAACGATGCGCGTGGGAAAACCGTGGGTCTGAACATCGGATTGCCGTTTGAGCAATTGCCGAACCCCTACATCACTCCGGAATTGAGTTTCGAGTTCCACTACTTCTTCATGCGCAAATTCTGGTTTGCGTATCTCGCGAAAGCGCTGGTAGTCTTTCCCGGCGGATTCGGCACCATGGATGAGCTGATGGAACTCCTGACTCTAAGCCAGACTCAGAAACTTGCGAAAAAGCTGACGATTCTGTTGTACGGAACGAGCTATTGGCAGGAGATCATCAACTTCGAGGCTTTAGTGAAATACGGGATGATCGCGGCCGAAGACCTGACGCTCTTTCAGTACGCCGACAATCCCACGGAAGCTTTCGAAATTCTAAAAGCGCGGCTCCTGACCTACGCGCTGCAACCGGAAACGCCAGAAACTCCGTCGATTTCGAAATCCATCAATCCTCAGGCGCCCGACGGTGTGTAATGTTCCGCAAGACAGTGGCAGAGGGCATTGAACTGAAGTTGCTGCAAACGTCTGAAGCTGACGCTCTCTACGCCCTCGTGGACCGCAACCGGGAACGTCTCCGCCGCTGGCTTCCCTGGGTGGAGCAGACCCGGTCGCCTGAAGACGTAAGGGCTTTCATACGCCGCGTTTTGGACCAGTACCACTCCAATCTCGGACCGCAAACGGGCGTGTGGGTGAATGGATCCCTGAGCGGCACGCTTGGTTGCCATCCGATCGATTGGAGCAACCGCAACTGCAGTCTAGGCTATTGGCTCGATACCGGCTACGAGGGCAAAGGTGTGATGACCCGTTGCTGCGCGGCTATGTTGGACTATATCTTCAACGAGCTGAAACTCCATCGCGCGGAGGTCCGGTGCGGCGTTGAGAACTTTCGAAGTTGCGCCATTCCGAAGAGATTGGGATTTACGCGCGAAGGAGTGGTTCGCCAGGCCGAGTGGGTCAGCGGACGTTGGATCGATCTGGTGGTCTGGGGCCTTCTGGCCGACGACTGGGGCGTGGTGTCCCGAAAGGATCGCAAAGTATGAAAACGCCGGCAGGTTTAGTGCTTCTGGCCGCTCTCCTCGGGCAGCCCGTCTGGCCGGCGACGGAAGCGGACTGCTCTCGCATTCTGAACCAGGCGCTCGCAGACAAGAACCCGGATACGCGTAAGACCGCGGTGGAAGCGCTCAGTCTGGTGGGGCCGCGGTCCCCGCTAGCGGCCCGGCTTCCCGCGATGCTGCAGGACAAGGACGTCCCCGTCCGCTTGGCCGTGGTCTCAGGCCTCGGCGAGCTGAAAAGCAAAGAAGCAACTGAAGGCCTGCACCGGGCGCTGAATGACGAAGTTCCCGAAGTCAGCTTCGCCGCCGCCAAGGCTCTTTGGTCCCTGCACGATCCCGCCGGAGAGCAGGCCTTGCAATCGATCCTGCAGGGGGAAGAAAAGACCTCCTCCAGTTACTTCACCAAACAAAAACGTGACGCTTTGCGTATGTTGCATACGCCGCGCACCATGTTCCTCTTTACGCTGCGAACCGGCGTCGGCTTTGCGCCCGTGCCGGGATTGGGCGAAGGAGTCTCGTCCATGCAGGGACTATTGACCGATCCGGGCGTCTCGGGCCGGGCGACGGCCGCGCTGCTTCTGGCCAAGGACAACAATCCCGCAACCGTCACGGCACTCAAGTCAGCATTGAAGGATAAGGACTGGTCGGTGCGCGCCGCCGCGGCCCATGCCCTGGCATTGCGCGACGATCCGGCGCTCAAATCAGTTCTGGAGCCCCTGCTCGCCGATAGCAAGGAACCCGTCCGGCTGCGAGCCGCGGCAGGCTACTTACGGCTGCTATCCATCGAGCGGGCGCCCAGAAAAGCCACCAAGAACGTTCCGAAGAAGTAGTGCAGGAATCGCTGCGCCTATGCGGCAATTCTAGGGCGTTCTAAAAGCATGCAGCCGGCAGTTTCACCCGCCGTCGAACCACCGTAAAGGCTACGATTAGAGGAGGTATCAACATGGCTACGCTCGATTGGTCTCAGTGCCCCGCAGTGGAAGCGTGCCCGGCAGGGTCGCCGCCATAGTATCGTTTTCCGTCATATGCCTGGGGCTTCTCAAGCACGTCAATTGCACCCACTTTACGGATCACCATGGGATGGTTCCGAGTTTTGCGTGCGTGAACGCACCCGTCGGGCCATCCGGTCCGAGCAGCGCAACACGCACCGCCTCCGCGGCACCCTCCTCGACCGTCTCTGTGCCCGAATAGTTGTTGAGGTTGGTCTTGGTGTATCCCGGGGAAACGGCGTTGACCTTGATTCCGGTCGGCTCCAGTTCGATCGCCATGGCGACCGTCATTGCGTTGAGAGCTGTCTTGGACGCAGGGTAAACAGGACTGAAGATCGACCGGTAGGGAAAGTTCGGGTCCGAGTTCGCCGTTAAGGAGCCCACGCCGCTTGACACATTGACGATGCGGGCGTGTGGTGCCTCCCTCAGAAGCGGCAGCATCGCTTGATATACAGCGAGGACGCCGAACACGTTGGTTTCCCAGACGGTGCGCACTTCCTCGAGGGAAACGTTACTTGGCCGGGTCGATTTAGCGTACTCCTCGATGGACATGCCGGGTTTCATGCTCGTATTCGAGATCGCCGCGTTGTTGATGAGTACGTCGAGGCGGCCAAACTCTTTCCGGATGCGCTCCGCCGCGGCGGTGATCGAAGATCCATCCGTTACATCGAGTTGGAGTGCGTGAGCGTCTCCAATAATCGTCTCGGCTGCAGCCTCGCCGCGTTCAAGGTTGCGCGACCCCACTAACACAGTGAAGCCGTGCGACGCGAGATCCTTTGCGATCTGAAGACCGATTCCTTGATTCGCCCCGGTTACCAGGGCGACTTGCTTATCCTGCATTCGTTCTTCCCCCATCTTCATTTCCATCTAGGTTTCAGAAGCCCATTGCTTCCAGGTCGGAGATCAGCCCAGGCCCGGCCGGGTGCCATCCTAGGCGTTCCTGGGTCAGGGCGCTCGAAGCCGGCATGTCGAGACCTGCGAAGTTTCCGAGGAAGCCAAAATGCTGCACGGCCTCCTCTTGGGGCACGGCTACAACCGGGATCTTTAAACGCCGGCCAATTACTTCCGCAATTGCTGTCATGGGCACTCCCTCTTCGCCGACCGCATGATACCGGGCTATCCTCGGATTCTGGTCAGAGGCCGCCTTCTCAAGCGCCAATCGGTAAAGACGAGCCGCGTCGAGGCGGTGTACCGCGGCCCAGCGGTTGCGCCCGTCCCCGACATAGGCCGAAACTCGTCTTTCGCGAGCGGCCGCGATTAGGTAGGAGACAAAGCCCTGCTTGACCGGATCATGGACTTGCGGCAGTCTGATCACCGACGTGCGTACGCCTCGCTCAGCTACCAAAACCGCTGTTTGTTCCGAGACTCGCGGAAAGGAGGTGACACCGGCAGGGGGCAAGTCCTCTTCAGTGGCGGAGCGTCCGGGCGCAAGCCCTCCGATCCCAGAGGTCACGACTAAGGGGCGGTCCGAGCCCGCCAGCACCGAGCCAAGAGCTTCTATGGCTTGCCTGTCAAGTTCACAGTTGGCTGCGAATTTCGAGAAGTCGTGATTGAAGGCACAGTGAATCACGCCATCCGCCGTTGCCGCCCCGCTGCGCAGGCTTCCGAGATCTTCCAGGTCACCAGGATGAACCTGAGCCCCGATGCCGGAAAGTGAGTAGGCGCCTGCCTCTGACCGGGCAAGACCAAGCACCTGATGACCTGCGCCGATCACTTCCTGTACGACGGCGAACCCTACAAATCCCGTAGCTCCCGTTACGAAAACACGCATGGTTGGTCCTTCCTGCCCTGGTCAGCCTGGTGTGCATTGCCAGGGTCCGGCGAATCTGATAAAACGGAGATGGTCTCCGCATAGCTAGATTATCGGAGGCTGTCTCCGGTTGCAACTTTTTTAATGGCTACGAAGCGTTCCCAACCTCTCCAACGAAAACCTCGCGCCGATGCGGAACGGAATCGCGACCGCATTCTCGAGGTTGCCAAAGATGCGTTCACCGAGTTTGGGGCGGAGACAAGCCTAGATGACATCGCCAAACGGGCCGGCGTTGGGGCGGGTACGTTGTACCGCCATTTCCCCTCGCGAGAAGCTCTGATCGAAGCAGTGTATCGGACGGAAGTAGAAAAGCTGGCCGCGGCGGAGCGGAGTTTCGCCGAGACAATGACGCCGATTCAAGCGTTGCGGGCCTGGATGATTTTATTCGTAGACTACATCGCCGCGAAGAAAATCATTGCGCCGGTACTGAATACCTTGCTCGGGGGAGCCTCAAAGGTTTTCGAATCCACTCATGAGAAGATCTGGAAAGCGATTCGCTCGTTGGTAAAGCGCGCGATCAAAAGCGGCGACATACGGAAGGACCTTGACCCGCTTGATCTGCTTCGTGCTCTGATCGGTGTGTCGAACGTGGCCTCCACCCCAGACTGGCAGCAGAGCGCCAGACGATTAGTGGACATTCTCATCACAGGTTCGCGGCCAGTCAAATAGATCCAAAAGTCTGCCTGCGCGTTCAATGGAGCGGCCACACCTCGACTACGCCGTGTGCGACAGCACAGGGGGTTCTTGATACAAGCTCCACCGCCTCCTCGAGCGTTGCGGCCTCAATGATTGCGAAGCCTGCGACGGGCAAGGAGGACGACATAAAAGGGCCGTTCTTCGTAGCGATCTCGGTTCCGTTAGGATTTCTGACCTGAACCGGTGTGCCAGTGGTTCCCATCAGGACCCCCGATTGACGCAATTTGTTCTCGTGCTGATGAGCGGCGTCTCGAATAGCCGCGTCGGTCCGATCGTATCCTTCCCGGTCGCCATATCCGATGGTTACGAATTTAGCCATGTTGTCAGTTTGCTCCCAACTGGAGATTCGATCAATGGAGCGCCAAGCACGGTCGTCGATAGGGTTCCAAAGTTGTCGCCGTTAGGCGTTCTCGATGAAATGTGCTCGCCTGGCTGGACCTGACACTGATACGCTGGTGCGGTAGCTTTCACGATCTTACGAGGCGAAGGCTTGAATCCCGATCGGCCGATACCCAAAGCAAACACCGGCTCGTCTTTTCTGAACTGGCTCGCTGATTCCTCCACAGCGCTGGTCCACCTGGAGCGGCGCTTCGACCCGTTCCTCCGCCCCGCATTCGATGCGCTCCTGCGCGATCCCGTCGCCCGCTTGATTACCGCTTTGATCAATCGGCAGCGCCCACACGAACGATTGGCCATCGCTCAGGAAAAACTCATGCCCGATGAGGAGGCGTACCTCGACTCAATCATCGCTAGCTTTGAAAAGCAGATGCGGGGCCTGTGGAGGCCGGGCGAGTTCGAGCGCGGGGGCAACACAAAAACTCATGGAATCGTGCGGGCCGAGTTTCGGGTTCACGACAACCTTCCGCCTGAGTTGCGCCACGGCATCTACGCCCAACCGCGAACCTTCCCGGCGTGGGTGCGCTTTTCAGGGCCGGGCCCGTACATCACACCGGATATCGACGACGTGGGATTCATGAGTATCAGCGTGAAGCTGATGCGTGTGCCTGGGCCGAAATTGATGGAAGACGAAAAGTTCACGCAGGATATGTTCGGCGTTTCGACCCCTACCTTCGTCACGCCGGACGCCCACGCCAACGCGCAACTGCAGATCGAGAGCGGAAAGAACGCGCAGATTTTCTATTTCCTGAATTTTCACCGCCCGCACCTGCTCGATCTGATCATGCAGGCCCTGTGGATCAAGACCCAGAGCAGTCCGTTTGAAGCGCCCTATTTCAGTTGCGTTCCGTATCTGCTCGGAGAGGGCCAAGCCATGCAATATTCATTCTGGCCGTTGAGAAAGGCGCGCACGCCCATTCCGCGCTTGCCGCTTCGCCCTCCGGACGACTATTTGCGCCAGGCCATGGCGGCAACGCTGGCGGCCGGAGACGTCGACATCGAGGTCCGCCTCCAGAGGCAAACCGATCCCTTTCTGATGCCGATTGAAAATAACGCGGTGCTCTGGCCCGAAAGGCTGTCACCTCGAGTAACCGCGGCAACACTGCATATTCCCCGGCAGAAGTTCGATTCCCCCGCGCAGTTGGATTTCGCGCGGCGCCTTTCTTACAACCCATGGCATTCCATCCCGGAGCACCGTCCCTTGGGCAACCAGAGCAGGGCAAGGCTGCGCATGTACAAGACACTTGCCACGCTGCGGCACAGGATGAACGACGTGCCGTTCTACGAACCGACAGGGGAAGAGACGTTTGAATAGATCTCCGGCCGCCGATTGCGAATACATCGTGGTTGGCTCCGGCGCGGGCGGTGGAACCGTGGCCGCGCGCCTCGCCGAAGAGGGTTGCCGCGTGGTTTTACTCGAGGCCGGCGGCGACCCGCGGGAATGCACCGGCGGCGATCCAGTCAATCCGGATGTCAACCGCCTACCCGCGGACTACGATGTGCCCGCCTTTCACGCTTTCGCTTCGGAAAACTCGGGCATCAAATGGGACTTTTTCGTGCGCCACTACGAAGACGAAGAGCAGCAGGCGCGCGATCCCAATTACACTCCGCAGCGGGGCGGCGTTCTCTATCCGCGCGCCGGAACCTTGGGGGGCTGCACCGCGCACAACGCCATGATTCTGGTTTATCCGCATAACGCGGACTGGAATTACATCCGTGGCCTTACCGGCGACGAAAGCTGGGATGGAGTGCGCATGCGGAAATACTTCGAGCGGCTGGAGCGCTGCCGGCACCGTCCGCTCTACCGATGGCTCGGCGCGTTGGGCTTGAATCCGACAAGGCACGGCTGGCGCGGATGGCTCACCACCGAGAAGGCCATGCCCGCGGCGATGCTGGAGAATGTTCCCCTTGCCGACATGGTGATCACGGCCGCCGCCGAGGCCTTCGAGGAAGATGGCCGCCAACTCGCGCGCCTCCGATGGTTCCTACAGAGTGGGCTCGACCCTAACGACTGGCGGCTCGTGAAACCGGCGGCCACCGGAATCCGCTATCTTCCACTCACCACTAACGGTCACGCGCGCACCGGATCGAGAGAAAGGGTACTGGAAGTCGCCCGAAAGTATCCGGACCGCCTGCGCATCGTGCTCCACGCACTTGCCACGCGGGTATTGTTGGATGACGAGAACCGCGCAATCGGTGTCGAGTATCTGCGCGGGGAAAGGTTATACCGTGCGCACGCCGAGCCGAGCGCCGCGCCCGGCGAGTTGGCCGCCATTTCCGCTTCCAGGGAGGTTATTCTGGCCGGCGGCGCCTTCAATACGCCGCAACTACTGATGCTCTCCGGGATTGGCCCCCGCGACGTTTTGGAAAGCCACGGCATTCGCGTCCGCGTAGCATTGGACGGCGTAGGCCGCAATCTGCAGGACCGCTACGAAGTAGGCGTCGTGAACCGGATGAATTTTAAGGAATGGGATGCCTACCGCGGCGCAAGGTTTTACGCCGGGGACGCGCCTTACCGGGAGTGGCAGACGAAACGCCGCGGGCTCTATGCGACAAACGGATCCGTCTTGACCGTATTTCGCCGCTCCAGATACGCCGGGGAGTTGCCGGACCTGTTCTGCATGGCGCTGCTGGCCCGCTTTTCGGGATACGCTCTGAACTACTCGCGAAGTTTTGCCGAACAGCACAATTATCTGACCTGGGTGGTATTGAAGGCGCACACACGCAATCGTTCGGGGCAGGTGACGCTGCGCTCGCGCGATCCGCGCGATCCGCCGAAGATCGATTTTCACTATTTTCGCGAAGGCGCCGACGAGGACCTGGCGGCAGTGGTCGACGGCATCCGCTTCGTCCGCCGATTGAGCGCCAAGCTCCAGGCACAGGGATTGATTGCCGAAGAAGAACTGCCCGGCAAACACCTGCAGACCGATAGCGAACTGCAGGAATTCGTGCGCGATCATGCGTGGGGACATCACGCCTCCTGTACATGTGCGATCGGCCCAAAGGAAGACGGCGGCGTGCTCGACAGCAACCTCCGCGTACACGGCATCAAAGGCCTTCGCGTGGCGGACGCCTCGGTTTTTCCGCGTATACCCGGGTTTTTCATTGTGAGCGCCGTTTATATGATTGGTGAGAAGGCGGCGGAGGTGATTTTGAAGGCGCGAGAATAGGAGTGCTCAGCTACCCTGCAATGAGAGGATTGCCATTTTCAATCGCCTCACTTTTATTGACACGTGCGGAAACGGTTGTAATAATAATTTCACTTTAAATCGGAGAGTGGCATGCAAGCAGGCGCGGGGCAAAGTTCGACATTAGATCCACACCAGTTGATGAAGATGAGCCAGCAGGAGCTGGATGATCTTTTCAAAGCCAGTCCCGCCGGGCCGATTCCGGACGGTGAAGCCAAAGGAACCGCAATTATCGCTCCTGGGACGGTATTCAGCCCTGAAATCGCCGAATTCATCAGCCTGTTTGGCTGGAAGGGCAAAACGTTCGACGGCCGGCACGGCGTGCTCTCAAACCGTATTCTGCCTTTCGGTTTGAACGCAATTATCGCTGAAGTTTACAAAGATAACAGTTGGCTCGACGGGCAGGAGTGCATTGTCCTCGATTATTCCAAGACCTCGCTGGTGGCGCATTGGATTCGCGATGAAATCAGGCTCATCGGGCCTGGATTCTATCTGGGCAAAGTGTATTGGAGCCAGAGCCGGCTGATTGATTTCTGCCTCGAATTTCCCGCCGGCAGCTAGGACCGGGTTTCAGCCCCTCGCAAATGACACTGCAATCGAGCTTCATGGTCGCCGCC
>JAFAWA010000004.1 GCA_019242155.1 Terriglobia bacterium
TTAGGGAACCGAGCTATTCTGTCACTCTTCCCGCGGCGCTCTTTCAAGCTCTGGGGAGCGTACCCAGAATTCGCGCCACCACGGGCCGGGATGCCAGCGTGAAAAAACCATCGGCGTCCGACTCGATTAAGTGCGCGATCTCCGACATGCGAGCGAAGTATTCCAGGCGGTCTTCAAACGAAGTCTTCCGCTGCGACAGCCGGTTGATCAACGCCTCTAAAAACCGGACCTTAGCGCGGAGGCTTTCCGCGATCTCCGCAGAGTTTTGTTCAAGGAATTCACTGGCCGTGTTTTCCGCTTTACGCAGTTCGTCCCGAGACCATCGATCGTAAGAAGGCGATTCTTCCTGCTTCATTTCTTGCCATCCATTTCGCCGGACTAAAGCCTACGGCGGACGCGACCGTTCGAGAACCTGGAAGTAGCCTTGGCCCAGCCGGTGTGATTTGGTTCACACCTCTGCAAGGATTGTAACCTAAAACCCCAAAACATGCCAGGTTTCGTTAATTTTGTTACAAACTCTAGCGTCCATTGACCGCTTCCCACCCATGTGTTATCCATAAAAGCTGTTCTTAGAAACTGTCCCGAGGTTCTCGCCGAGTCAAACCGGTGGGTGAAAAGGGAAGCGGGTGAAACTCCCGCACGGTCGCGCCACTGTGAGCAGCGAGCGGACCGGCAAGCAGGCTGAAAAGCCTGCCCACCACATGCCACTGTTCCCTTGGGAATGGGAAGGCAGCCGGTTCCGTGATGACCTGCAAGTCAGGAGACCTGCCTCGCGTTCATTGCACCGTTCGAAACGGTGAAGAAAGGGGAGGCGCGTCACCTCCATGAAATACATCACGACCCTTCTATCCCTACTCGTGTTGCCGATCGCGATCCGCGCGGCATCGGTCCACGGAAATGTGACTGACCCCCAGGGCCGGCCGGTTGCAAACGCCGCCATCCGCCTGATCTCGACAGCCGGCGGCTCTCAGTGGACGGCGGCTTCCGGACCCGCGGGAACCTACACCATCGATAACATCCCTCCGGGCGACTACCTTCTGCGCGTTTCGTCTTCCGGTTTTTCCGAGTTTCTCGCCGAACCGTTCCATCTCGAAGCAGGGACAGCGCGCATCGAGAGTGTGGCTTTAGAAATAGCCGGTCTTCGGGCGGAGGTGGTGGTCACGGCGTCAAGCACCCCGCAAACACCCGTCGAGGTATCGAAAGCCATCACGGTGGTGGATCACGATGAGATCGACAACCGTGACACTCCAGACCTGGCCACCGCTCTCCTGCTCGGTCCCGGCATCCGCGTGCAACAACAGGGAGGTCCGGGAGCGCTCTCGGAAATTCAGATTCGCGGGCTGCGTCCCGAAGACACGGCCGTGTTGGTAGACGGGTTGCGGCTGCGCGACGCTTCCGCAACCCAAGCCGACGCGTCCGCCCTCATTGAGGACTTTTTGTTGGCCGGCGACAGCCGAATCGAAGTGCTGCGCGGTTCCGGCTCCTCGCTCTATGGGACCAACGCGATTGGCGGCGTGGTTAACGTGATCACGAGCCAAGGCGGAGGCCGAACGCGCGGCAGCGTTCTCGTCGAGGGAGGGTCACTGGGCACGTTTCGCGGGCGTGCACAACTGGAGGGCGGATGGCTCCAGGACCGCGTGCAGTACAGTTTCGGCGCGAGTCAGTTGTACGTTGCTAACGGCGTCGATGGCGACGACCCGTACCGCGATACCAGCGCGCAGGCGAGCATCACGTTTCACCTATCCCCTGCCACGCGGCTGACCGCGCGCTTTTACGGAAGCAATTCTTTCGGCAAGCTCAATTCCAGCGCTGATGTGATCGGTACTCCGCCCGGGACGGGCGTGCTCCCCGCCATCCCTTTCGTCAATTTCCTTCCCGCGCCGGATAATCCCGATTACACCCGCGCCGGCCGCTTCTTTACAGGCGCGCTTACGTTGGCTTCACAGCCCTTGGACGGATTGAACTATTCGCTCAGCTACCAGTCGGTGGATAGCAGCCGCCGCTATGCCGATGGGCCCGCCGGGGTGAGCTATCAACCTAGCGGCGATACCCGGTCTCTCTACGATGGGCAAATCCAAACCGTCAACGCGCACGCCGATTACCGCCTCGGCCGGCACAACCTCCTTACCGGCGGGTACGAATTCGAAAACGAGAAGTTCGCATACGATAACGTGGACTTCACAGACCCGGCCGCCGCATCCGCGACCAATGTCACCGAGCGTAGCCACGCGGTTTTCGGGCAGGACCAGCTCCGATTCCTGGGCGGCCGCCTGCAGATCTCGGCCGCCTTTCGCGCCCAGTTCTTCGAGTTGCAGGCCCCGGCGTTTATACCCGCAGACTCCGCTCCCTACCAGGGCATCCCTTTCGCCTCTCCTGCCGCCGCATACACCGGCGACGGCTCGGCTGCCTACTACTTTAAGAAGACCGGGACCAAACTGCGCGCCCATACCGGCCGCGGCTATCGCGCCCCGTCCCTATTCGAGCGGTTCGGCGCCGGTTTCGACCCGACCTTCGGCTACACCGTCTATGGCGACCCGCGCCTCACTCCCGAGCACTCCACCAGCCTCGATGCCGGCCTCGAACAGACCTTCTGGACCGGACGAATCAAAGCCTCCGCCACCTACTTCTATACCTGGCTCCAGAACGTAATTACCTTCGACACATCGGGACTGATCGACCCGGCCGCCGACCCCTTCGCGCGATTCATAGGCTACCGCAACACGCGCGGCGGCATCTCGCGGGGCGTCGAGTCGTCGTTCGCGATGTCCCCCGCCCGCGGTTGGAACATCTCCGCGGGATACACGTTCGTAAATGCCGTCGAACGAACACCGATTGCAGGCGACACCCTCCGGACCTTTTCGATACCGCGAAATCAGTTCTCATTTCTTGTCACGGGCCGGCTCACGTCGCGTCTCATGATGATCTTTGATGTGCTGGTTTCGTCCAACTATCTCACTCCGGTATATGGCGAAACCGTCACTCAAGTGTTCCGCTTCGACGGGATGCACCGAATCAACCTGGGGGGCAGCTATCGCCTCCCGCTCGGCGATCGCGCCGTCCGCTTTTTCGCCCGGGGCGAGAATCTGCTCCGCCAGAACTATTTCGAAGCCGGTTTTCCAACGCCCGGAAGAACCGGAAGGGCCGGAATGCAGGTCGAGTTTTAGTCGAGCGCAGGTCGAGTTTGACCCGGCATATTACCGCAGGGTTACATTTGGAAGCACAATCGGAAACGCGGTAAGATGAAGCGCATGTCGACCGCTACCGTAAAGCATCCCCGTGACGTCTCTAAGCCCCTGAGCGGGAACAAACATCTCCTGCGCTGGGTCGAGAAGATGGCCGAGCTCACCAAGCCGGACAGTATTTATTGGGTCGACGGTTCCAAGGCCGAATACGACACCCTCTGCGCCCAAATGGTGCAAAGCGGGACTTTTGTCAAGCTCAACCAGGACCTCTGGCCCGACTGTTTTTACGCCCGCTCCGATGCCGGCGATGTCGCGCGCGTCGAAGACCGTACGTTCATTTGCTCGCTTTCTAAAGAAAACGCAGGCCCCACCAACAACTGGGAAAACCCCCACGAAATGCGGCGCAAATTGAAGGGCCTGTTCAGCGGGTGTATGCGCGGCCGCACCATGTACGTGCTGCCGTTCAGCATGGGCCCTGTCGGTTCGCCCATGTCACAGATCGGAGTGCAGCTTACCGATTCGCCCTATGTCGTGGTGAACATGCGGATCATGGCCCGTATCGGCCTGCCGGTGATCCGCGAGATCGATAAGGACGAGAAGCGCGTGGTCCCGTGCATGCACAGCGTCGGCGCCCCATTGGCCCCCGGCCAGAAGGATGTACCGTGGCCGTGCAACCGCGAAAAATACATTGTGCATTTTCCGGAGACGCGCGAAATCTGGTCCTTCGGCTCGGGTTATGGTGGGAACGCGCTGCTGGGCAAGAAATGCTTTGCGCTCCGCATCGCCTCCAATATCGCTCGCGACGAAGGCTGGATGGCCGAGCATATGCTCATTGTGGGCGTCGAATCCCCGACCGGGGAGAAGACTTACGTCGCGGCCGCGTTCCCCAGTGCTTGCGGTAAAACCAATTTCGCCATGATGATCCCGCCCCCCGGGTTCGACGGCTGGAAGGTATGGACCGTCGGGGACGATATTGCCTGGATCAAGCCCGATGCGGAAGGCCGTCTGCGCGCCATTAATCCTGAGGCCGGATTCTTCGGAGTCGCCCCCGGCACCTCCGAAAAAACCAATCCCAATGCGATGAAGACGCTGGCGCGCAACACCATCTTCACCAATGTCGCGCTCACACCCGAGGGCGGCGTTTGGTGGGAAGGGATGACCGAGGAACCTCCGGCCGAGTGTCTCGATTGGCAGGGGAATCGCTGGACGCCCCAAATCGGTAAGGAGACCGGTAGAAAAGCCGCGCACCCGAACTCCCGATTTACCGCGCCCGCTGCCCAGTGCCCCACCATCGATCCGGCCTGGGAAGATCCCGAAGGCGTGCCCATCAGCGCATTGATATTCGGAGGACGGCGCGCCACCAGCATCCCGCTCGTCTATCAGGCATTCAACTGGACTTCGGGTGTCTACATGGGCGCGACCTTATCTTCGGAAACCACGGCCGCCGCCACCGGAAACGTGGGTAATGTCCGCCGTGACCCTATGGCCATGCTGCCGTTCTGCGGCTATCACATGGGCGAGTACTTCCGGCACTGGCTGAACATGCAGAAGAGCATCAAGATTCTGCCGCGCATTTTCCACGTCAACTGGTTCCGCAAAGATGAACAGGGCGGGTTCCTCTGGCCCGGCTTCGGACAGAACATGCGTGTATTGCGGTGGATTGTCGATCGCGCTCATGGCCGCGCGCTGGCCCAGGAAACACCCATCGGCTGGATGCCCGGCTATGACGATATCGCATGGAAGGGCCTCGAAGATTTTTCGCGCGAAACGTTCGAGAAACTGCAGGCGTTCGACCGCGACACCTGGCATAAGGAAGTTATGGGCCACGAGGAGTTATTCATCTCCCTGCACAGCCACCTCCCGCCCGAAATGGTGTACGAACGCGAATTATTGATCTGCCGGCTTTGAACTCCGGCTAGCTGGGTCAAACTTCTCGAACCCCTTCGACCGATTGACCAGTCCGGGGCCGACCCCGCGCGGTTAATTTTGCCGTCGCGAGTTTCATGCGATATACTCCACTCGAACCGTAGGAGGAGCAGCATGAAGCGGAATTTCTCCATTGGCGCGATTCTCGTCGCGGTAATCATCGCGCTGGCGATCGCATCAGTGGAATTCGAAAAGAGGGCCAAGGTGGAAGCGGCGGGCGTCCAGGCGCCGCGCTTCGAGGTCGACCCGATGTGGCCCAAACCGCTCCCCAACCATTGGGTTCTCGGCAATACTATCGGCGTCGCCGCGGACGGTCAGGATCACATCTGGATCATTCACCGGCAAGCCTCGCTTGAGGCCATGGAAAACTATGCCGCAGCCAATCCGCCCGGACCCAAGCGGCAGGCAGGCGTAATCGAAGCCGAATGCTGCGCGCCCGCTCCCCCGGTGCTCGAGTTCGATCAGGAGGGCAACCTCATTGGTTCCTGGGGTGGTCCCGGTAAGGGCTATGATTGGCCGGAAACTAACCATGGCGTCTTCGTC
>JAFAWA010000178.1 GCA_019242155.1 Terriglobia bacterium
GAGGCCGAGCTTGTTTTCCTTCTTGCCGGGCCGAAAGCCGGGAGTGCCTTTGGGGATGATGAACGCAGAGATCCCATGCTGCGCGGCCGCGCGGTCTGTGACCGCCATGGCGACGCAGACGTCCGCATATTGCGCATTGGTCGTGAAAGTCTTTGCGCCGTTCAACACCCAGCAGCCAGCTTCGTCCTTAGCGGCGCTGGTGCGCGTTCCCGCCGCGTCCGAACCGGCTTCCGGCTCCGTCAGGGACCAACATCCCAGCCACTCACCGGAGGCCAGCCGCGGAATGTAGCAGCGGCGCTGCTCCTGGTTTCCCATCTTGAAAATGTGGTTCGAGCAAAGCGAGGTGTGGGCCGCTAGGATGATGCCCACCGAGCCGTCCACGCGCGAGAGTTCTTCGATAATAATCGAGTACTCGATATAGCCGAGCCCCGCCCCGCCCAACTCCTCCGGAAAGATCGACCCCATATAGCCCAGTTGGCCGAGCTTGCGGACGACATCGCTGGGAAAGGTCTGTGCCTCATCCCATTCGAGCACATGGGGCGCAATTTCTGCTTCGGCGAATTCGCGAACGGCCTTTCGCAGTGCAAGCTGTTCCTGCGTGTACTCGAAATTCACAATACGCGCGCCTCAGACGAGTTCTTCGCGAGCCGGGTCCCAAAGAATCGTACGCTGCTGCCGGTAACTTTCGAGGGCCATGCGGCAGGCTACCGAAACTCGAAATCCGATTTCGACGGGGCAGTTCGGCTCCGCGGCTCCGCGTATGGAATCGAGGAAATTCTGCATGTGCGCGCGCGGTTCGGTGCGGGTCCCGCCAGCCATTTCGTTGCCGCTTGTGCGATTTACTCTCTGCGGTATGTAGCGGATCTGCTGGCTGCGGGACACGGTTCCATCGGTGCCTAACACGTCCTCGGCCACGCCGGGTTGGCTGTTGCCGAAACCGGAATCCCAGGAGAAGAGCATCTCTTCGGCGTGCTCGAGCGAAACATGCATGGTGTCGGGCAACTCCCGGCCATCCTTCCAGAGATAGAGACCGCCCGTCATAGTAACGGCGTAGGGAATCTGCAGATCCAGGAGCTTGTACCAGAACGCCAGTTGCTGGCTGAGATTTTCGGTTACACTGCCGCCCGAGTACTCGGCGAACAGGCGCCAGTTCTGGTAACGGTTGGCGTCGAATTCGTGCGTCGGAGCATCGCCCGAGAAGCCTTCCCAAGCGATGTTTTCCGGGGTCATATCCGGGTACACCGGCCGCACCCATTGCGCTTTGCCGCGCGGCGTATTGCGGAAGAAATGCGCGCGGATTCCAGTAATTTTGCCCATCAACTCCGGCCGCAGAAGTGAGGCGGCATCGGCTACCTGCCCCGAGGAACAAGACTGATGTCCGATCTGCGCGACCAGTCTGGGAGCACGCGCGGCCGCCGCGCGCATCCACTTGGCGTCTTCAAAAGTGAACGCCATCGGCCGCTCCTGGTAGACGTGCTTTCCTGCGTCGAGCGCCGCCACGAACTGTTTGGCATGCAGGTGAGGAGGAGTGGCAATCAGAACGGCATCAATTGCGGAATCATCCAGAAGACCCCGGTAGTCGAGATGCATCGCGGCATTCGGAGCAATGGCGCCGGCCTCTTCCAGCCGCTTGCGGTAAACGTCGGCGACGCCGACGCACTCGGTATTGGGACACGCCAATACTTCGCGAAGAAGTTCTGCCCCGCGCGCGCCCGCTCCGATTAGGCCCACCCTAACGCGGCCGCTCGCCCCGAGCACATTGCTCGCGGCCAGAGTACCGGCTAAACCGGTAGCAACCTTGCCGATAAATTTCCTGCGCGACTGCATGGCACAAGCACCCTTCGGTGGTAATCCGATTATACCTGCTGCGTGCGATCCCTCGCACCGTTGCGGCTCGATCAAAAGGCTCGAAGATTCACACAAAGTTTACAGTTTTCCTGTGTACGAGCGGGAATAGATTGGACATAATCGCTTCATTGCGATTGGTTAGCTCGGTACCGAGCCGTTTAACGCCGATCCCTAACACCTAAACGGACCTGAATAGGCGAAGCCTGCTGCTGCGGATGTGTCTACGAGCGCGGGCCGAGGAGAGTGCGCGATGAAACGGCTGGTGAAGATTATTGCTTTGATGGGTTGTGTGAGCACGGTTGTGGTGTGGGGGTTCCCTTTCGGTCCTCCCAACGGGGTTACGATTGCGCCCGGCGACAAACCGGGCGTCTCCTGCACGCAATGCCACCCGGGAACGCCGCTCAACGGCGGCGGTGGGAGCGTCCGCATCGCATTTCCTAACGGCTTGACTTATACTCCCGGTCAGCCGCAAAACCTGACAGTCGTTATTGATGATGCGATAGCCGCCACGTATGGTTTCGAAATGTCGGCCCGTCTCGAAAGCGGCCTCACCACGCAACAGGCCGGCAGTTTTACTCCGGCTCAGAACCAGAAGGTCGTATGTTCGGATAACAATATTGAGCCTGCGGCCGGGTGCGGCGGTAACGGGATTCAGTGGATCGAACATACACAGCCGTACCTGACTAACATGATGACGGTCCAGTGGACACCGCCGGCTGCGGGCTCCGGAAACGTCCATATTTACGTTTCGGCGAACGCGGCGAACGGTGACAACACCCCTCGCGGCGACCACATCTATGCGGCCGACTACGTGCTGACAGCGGCGTCGAACGCGACGAGCGCCGTTCCAGCGATTACGAGCATCGGGAACGGCCTAAGCGGCGCGGCAAACTTGCAAGCCGGATCGTGGGTCACAATCACGGGCACGAATTTCGCCTCCGCGGCTGCTACCTGGGACAGCTCGATCATCGACGGCGTCTTCCCGACGACACTGGGCGGTGTCACCGTGGCAATAGATGGAAGGCCCGCCCCCATTAGCTTTGTCAACCAAACCCAGGTCAATGCGCTGGTGCCGGCCACAAGTACTCTGGGAAACGTCAAGGTCGTAGTGTCGAATGGGAACGGCTCGAGCGCGCCCTTGTCCGCCGTACTCGCGAGTGCCTCACCCGGCCTCTTCACCTACTCTCAGAGCCAGGGCCGCTATGCGTCTGCGGTTGTGATGGATGGGGCGACCAGCTTTGAATACCTGGCGCCGGCGGGTCTTTTGGGCTCTCAGACTCAATCGCGTCCCGCAAAGGCTGGCGATTCGATCCTGATCTTCGGCACCGGGTTCGGCCCAACGACCACACCCGTAAATCCGGAAATGGTATCCAGTGTTGCCTATCCGCTCGCCCACACCGGCGCGGATACCAAGGCCCCGTTAGCGCAGGTCACGATCGGCGGGGTGGCGGCACAGGTGCAATTCTGCGGCATTATCAGCCCGGGCACATACCAGATCAATGCGACCGTTCCTCAGGGATTGACCAGCGGGGACCAACCGCTGAAAGTCACGTTACTGAGCGGGCCGAGCGTTCCGCAGACCGTATTTATTCCGGTTCAGTAGG
>JAFAWA010000552.1 GCA_019242155.1 Terriglobia bacterium
CAAGGACAATCCGCGGTATCCCGATTCGATGTATTACCGCTACGACAACGTGATCACCCTGCGAACCTTTTCCAAGATTTATGGCTTGGCGGGGATCCGCATCGGTTATGGGTTCGCGCACGAGGAACTCATTCGTAACCTGCTCAAAGTGAAATTACCTTTCGAGCCGTCCACACCCGCGCAAGCGGCCGGGATTGGCGCGCTCGCAGACAAAGAGTTTCTGCACCGCTCGCTCGAACTCAATGCGCGCGGGTTACGCTATCTTACCGCGGGCCTCGCCGATGCCGGCGCGGTGGTGGTGCCTTCGGAAGCAAACTTCGTGATGGCCGTGCTGCCTTCGGAGCAGGACGCCAATCGCATTTTTGAGGAATTGCTGTCACAAGGCGTGATCGTCCGCCCGCTGAAGGCGTTTGGGGTGCCGCAGGCCATTCGCATTTCGACGGGAACGGACGAAGATAACCGCTTGTGTGTGGAAGCATTCAGGAGGAGTTATGCAGCAGGCATTGGAGCATCCCGCGCCGGTTGAGCAGGACTTCCTGCCGCTCAACGGTACGGATCACATTGAGTTTTACGTGGGCAACGCCCGCCAGGCGGCCCACTATTACCGCACTGCGTTCGGCTTTCGTCTGGTAGCCTATCGAGGGCCGGAAACCGGCACTCGCGACCGCGCTTCTTATGTCGTGGTCCAGAACAAGATCCGCTTCGTATTCACCACGGCGCTCGGTCCCGACCATCCCATTTCCGGACACGTCCGCCAACATGGCGATGGCGTACGCGACATTGCCCTGTGGGTGGATGATGCCGAGCGAGCGTGGCGCGAGACCACCAACCGCGGCGCCCGGACCGTGCGCGAGCCCGAGACCCTGCAAGACGACCAGGGCGAGGCGCGCATCGCGTCCATAGCGGCGTATGGAGATACCATCCACACCTTTGTGGAACGGCGTAATTATCACGGCGTGTTTCTGCCGGGGTTCTCAGCGATAGAGGGCGAAGACGCGCTTGCGCGCCCGGTGGGTTTGAAACATGTCGATCACGTCGTAGGCAATGTAGAACTGGGCCAGATGAATCACTGGGTGGATTTCTATCGCGACGTGATGGGCTTTCGAATGTTCAAACATTTTGACGATCAGGACATTTCGACCGAGTATTCGGCCCTGATGTCGAAAGTGATGTCGAATGGGAACGAGCGCGTCAAGTTTCCTCTGAACGAACCGGCGCACGGGCGGCGCAAGTCGCAGATTGAGGAGTATCTCGAGTTTTATCACGGTCCAGGCGTGCAGCACATCGCCATGGCAACTGATAACATCATCGAAACCGTTTCTGCTCTCGGGCGGCAGGGCGTCGAGTTCCTGCGCGTTCCGTCCACCTATTACGACGACCTGCTCGAGCGCACCGGGCCGATTGAGGAGCCCATACAAGAGTTGCAGCGATTAGGTATCCTCGTAGACCGGGATGATGAGGGTTACATGTTGCAGATCTTTACCCGGCCCGTGGAAGACCGGCCGACTGTCTTCTACGAAGTGATTCAGCGTAAAGGCAGCCGTAGTTTCGGCAAAGGTAATTTCAAAGCGCTGTTCGAAGCCATTGAACGGGAGCAGGCGCGACGCGGCAATCTGTGATGGAACCTACGCACCATCACCTGAACCTCTGTACGTTCGCCGTTCCAACCCACTTGGGACTGCAGCGCCGGCTAGGGGCGCATAAACAGGGGCGCGTTCTGGATCTGAATTACGCTACGGCATGGTACATGGCGCAGGCCGGCGAACCCGAACCACAGAGGCTGGCCGATGCACTAGTGCCCGCGGACATGCTGGATTTCCTACGCTCCGGGCTGCGAGCTGCCTTCACCGCTGAAGAGCTGTTCTTAGGTTCGGGTCCCCACCCCGCCGACTGGTGGCTTCGGGATCCGCCGCCGCGCGGTCCCAATGAGGAGACCCTGGTTTACGATAGCAGCACGGTGCGCTTGCTTGGCGTTTTCGGGTGGGAGGAGAAAGTATCCGGCCCGGTAGATTGCGGATGGGAGTTGGCCGCCGTCATCGCCGCGCAACAGTTCCTTGCCGGATATGCGCTCGCGGTGCGCTACCGGAACCGAGCGTTCCTGGGACCTTTTCTGGTTTCCCCAAACACTCTCCGAGAAGCCGCGGGAGTGGAATGGAATGCACGCGTCAATGGCGTGGAGCAATGCAGAGGAACGATCAGCCGCAACCTCGAACTCGATGATCCGGCTCTGAGGCCGGGAGATTTCGTCAGCACCGGTCCGCTCGGTTCGGCATCGCTGGTGGCGGGCGATGTCCTCGAAGTAGAAGCAGACAAGATCGGCATCCTCCGCCTCGACGTGGCATAATCCAGAGTGTTATGCGTCCTGTTCGCATTTTGATTGCGGACGACCATGCTTTGATTCGTAGTGGATTGCGCGCGCTGCTGGGGAGTGAAGCCGGCTTTGAAATAGTAGCCGAGGCCGCCGACGGGCGGGAGGCAATTCAAGCGGCGGAACGCTCGCAGCCTAACGTAGCCGTGCTCGATATCGGCATGCCCAACCTGAACGGTATCGAGGCCGCGCGCCAGATCGCGGCCAATCATCGCCACATCCAGATCGTAATGCTTACCGTCCACTCCGACGAAAGCTACCTTTTGCATTCGCTGCAGGCAGGCGCCCGAGGCTACGTCTTGAAGAGTTCGGCGGAATCGGAAATTGTGGACGCTATCCGCGCCGTGAGTGAAGGCAAGGCTTTTTTTAGCCCAAAGGTGAGCCGGATGCTTGCGGACGACTATCTACGTTTCCGCGAACGGCAGCAGGTCGCCGACAGTTACGACCTGCTCACCGCCCGAGAGCGCGAGGTTCTTCAGTTGCTCGCCGAGGGGCAATCGAATAAGGACATCGCCCATCTTCTCAACCTGAGTCCGGCGACTGTGATCAGCCATCGGCAGCATATTTTTCAGAAGCTGGATCTGCATACCCTGTCGGAACTCATCTTGTACGCGATCCGCAAAGGCGTGATCGCCGCATAGGCCGCCGCAAACGATCGCCGGAGTTAGGCGAGCTTGCTTTCACCCATCAAATAGGCGTCCACGGCGCGCGCCGCGTTGCGCCCTTCCGCGATTGCCCACACCACCAGCGATTGACCACGCCGCATGTCGCCTGCCGCGAAGACCCCAGGGACTGAAGACATGTAGTTGCCGTCGGTCGCGATGTTGCCGCGCGCGTCGAGCTTCACTCCGAGCTGCTCTACCATGCCCGCTCTGACAGGGCCGAGAAAACCCATGGCGAGCAGCACCAGCCCGGCATCCATACTGAATTCAGTTCCGGGCACCGCTTCAAACTTCGGCGGGGGGCCGACGCGCACTGCATGAAGCTCTTTCACATTGCCGTCGGCGTCGCCGGTGAATCTCGTGGTGGAGACGCTCCAGTCGCGCAGTCCTCCTTCTTCATGCGAGGTCTCGGACCGGAGCTGCATCGGCCACAGGGGCCAGGGGGTAAGCGGGGAGCGAGCTTCCGGCGGCCTGGGGAGCAGCTCAAACTGTGTGATGTGCGCCGCACCCTGGCGATGGCTCGTCCCGAGGCAATCGGCGCCGGTATCCCCGCCGCCGATGATTACGACGCGCTTTCCGCCGGCAAGGATGGCCGCTTCTTCCGGAACGGAGTCGCCTTCACAGCGCCGGTTCTGCTGCGGGAGAAATTCCATCGCGAAGTGAATGCCCTTCAACTCGCGGCCGGGGACGTTCAGATCACGCGGCTGCTCCGCGCCGCCCGAAAGCAGAATGGCGTGAAACTCGCGCCGCAAATCCTCGACGGGCACATTGGCGCCCACGTGGGCGTTGGTCTCAAAACGGACGCCCTCGGCCCGCATTTGCTTCAAGCGGCGGTCGATGAGGTGCTTCTCCATTTTGAAGTTGGGGATGCCGTAGCGCAGCAGGCCGCCGATGCGGTCGCTTTTCTCAAAAACGGTGACGTCGTGCCCGGCGCGCGCCAGTTGCTGCGCGGCGGCCAGTCCGGCGGGGCCAGAGCCGACCACCGCCACCCGTTTGCCGGTCGAAAACGCCGCGGGTTCGGGCACGATATATCCTTCTTCAAAACCGCGGTCCCCAATGGTTCTTTCGATCTGTTTGATGGTTACAGGAGGTTCATTGATACCGAGCACACAAGCCGCTTCACAGGGCGCGGGGCAGATACGGCCGGTGAACTCGGGAAAGTTATTGGTGGCGTGCAACTGCCGCAGCGCGTCCCGCCAGCGTCCACGGAAGACCAGGTCGTTCCAATCGGGAATGATGTTGTTGAGCGGGCAGCCTGTATGGCAGAAGGGGACGCCGCAGTCCATACACCGCGCGCCCTGGGCTCGGATCTTCTCTTCGGGGAACGGAAGATAAACCTCAAACCAGTCCTTAACGCGCTCCTCGGGTAAGCGCCGCTGCGGCGTCTCCCGGGTAAACTCCATGAACCCTGTAACTTTGCCCATTGGCTATCGTTCCTTTTCGGTGCATTCTTGTCCCGCGTCCGCCCTTTTGGAAAGGCGGCACGCGGAACGGAGGCCGAGCCTGCTTTACGCCGTCGCTGCCAGTAAGCGCGGCATACCCAGCACGCGCTTGTACTCGTGGGGAAATACTTTGATGAACTGGTCTACCACGTTGTACCAGTTCTCGAGGATCCACTTGCCGCGCGGACTGCAGGTGTAGGAGACGTGCTTGGAAACCAGGTCGTATAGCAGATCAATATCGCCGTTGAGTACAGGCTCGAGATCAACGGCGGCGGTATTGCACCGCTTTTCGGCGAAGTCACGGCGCTCATCGAGTACGTACGCGATCCCGCCGCTCATGCCAGCGGCAAAGTTGCGGCCCGTTTTACCCAGGACGACTACTGTGCCTTTGGTCATGTATTCGCAGCCGTGATCGCCCAGCCCCTCGACTACGGCCGTCGCTCCGGAATTGCGTACCGCGAACCGCTCCCCGGCGCGGCCGTTGAAGTAGGCTTCACCGCTGGTAGCGCCGTACAATACCACGTTGCCGATCAGTATGTTGTCTTCGGGTGGGAAGCTCGACTGCCGCGGAGGGTACACGATCAGGTGGCCGCCGGAGAGGCCCTTGCCGACATAGTCGTTCGCATCGCCTTCCAATTCCAGAGTGACGCCCTTGGCCAGAAACGCTCCGAAACTTTGCCCGGCGGAGCCGTTGAAGCGAATCTTTACCGTGTCCCCAGGCAACCCGGCGGAACCGTAGCGGCGAGCGATCTCGCCCGAGAGCATCGCGCCGACGGTGCGGTGCACGTTGCGTATCGGCAGCTTGATTTCCACGGGGCTGCCGTTTTCAATGGCATCCAGGGCATGGCCGATGAGCTTGTAATCCAAAGCCTCATTCAGACCATGGTCCTGCGCCTGCACGCAGCGGCGCGCAATCCGGCTGGGAGTGGGCGGATTGTACAGAATGGTCGAAAGGTCGATTCCTTTGCCCTTCCAGTGATCGATGGCTTTGCGCCCGTCGAGCATGTCCACGCGGCCCACCATCTCATCGAAACTGCGAAAGCCCATCTGCGCCATGTACTCCCGCACCTGCTCCGCGATGAAGAAGAAGAAATTGATGACGTGCTCCGGTTTGCCCTGAAATTTCTTCCGCAACTCCGGATCCTGCGTGGCGATGCCCACCGGGCAGGTGTTGAGGTGGCATTTGCGCATCATAATGCAGCCCATCGAGATGAGCGGCGCAGTGGAGAAGCCGAACTCTTCGGCCCCGAGCAGCGCGGCAATGGTAACGTCGCGGCCGGTTTGCAGTTTGCCGTCCGTCTGTACGCGGATGCGGCTGCGCAGGTCGTTCATCACGAGCACCTGCTGCGTTTCGGCCAGGCCGAGTTCCCACGGAATACCGGCGTGCCGAATGGAACTGAGGGGCGAAGCGCCCGTACCGCCGCTATCTCCGGAAATGAGCACGACGTCCGCGTGGGCTTTGGCAACTCCCGCCGCCACGGTTCCGACTCCGACCTCGGCCACCAGTTTTACGGAAATGCGGGCTCGCGGATTGGCGTTCTTCAGATCGTAGATGAGCTGCGCGAGGTCCTCAATGGAGTAGATATCGTGATGCGGCGGCGGCGAGATCAGGCCCACGCCGGGAATCGAGTGGCGCACGCGCGCGATTTCCGAATCCACCTTGTGGCCGGGCAACTGGCCGCCCTCGCCGGGTTTCGCGCCCTGCGCCATTTTGATCTGCAGCTCGTCGGCGTTGACCAGATAATTGGTGGTGACTCCGAAACGCGCCGAGGCCACCTGTTTTACGGCGCTGCGGCGGAGGTCGCCGTTGGCGTCCCGGTGAAAACGCGCCTCGTCCTCTCCACCCTCACCGGTATTGGATCTGCCGCCGATGCGGTTCATCGCGATGGCCAGCGTTTCGTGCGCTTCTTTGGAGATGGAACCGAACGACATGGCGCCGGTGGCGAACCGTTTTACAATCTCCTGGGCGGGCTCGACTTCCTCGAGCGGAATGGGATGATCGGATTTCTTGATCTCCAGTAGACCGCGCAAAGTGCAGAGCTGCCGATTTTGCTGGTCGATCAAGTCGGTATATTCCTTGAAGGTCTGCGGGTTCTCCTGATGGACCGCGTGCTGCAGTTTGGAGATAGTCTGCGGGTTGAACAGATGATATTCGCCGCGCGCGCGGAACTGATAGGCGCCGCCCACGGCCAGTTCCGTATCGGATTCGGTAAGCGGACGAAACGCATGGCGGTGCTTGAGGACCGCTTCTTGCGCGAGGACGTCGAGTCCGACGCCCTCAACCCTGGAGACTGTGCCGGTGAAGTACTGGTCCACGACACTCTTATTGAGCCCGATGGCTTCGAAAACCTGCGCGCCGCGATAACTCTGCAGCGTGGAGATGCCCATTTTCGAAAAGGTCTTCAGCAGTCCCTTGTTGATAGCCTTCTTGAAATTCAGCAGGGCTTTTTCGAAGCTGATATTTTGCGGCAGAAGCCCGCGCGTGCCCATGTCTTCGAGAGTCTCAATGGCGAGATATGGGTTGATGGCGCTGGCTCCATAGCCGATCAGGAGGGCGAAATGCATGACTTCGCGCGGCTCGCCCGATTCAATAATAAGAGCGACCTGGGTGCGCGTCCCTTCGCGAACGAGATGGTTGTGCACGGCCGCGAGCGCGAGCAGGCTGGGAATCGGGGCGTAGTCTGGATCGACGCCGCGATCGGACAGAATCAGCAGCGTATAGCCTGACTTGATAGCGAGCGAAGCGCGCCGGCACAAAGACTCGAGGGCTCGCTCCAGGCCGCGCCCGCCGTCCTCGGCCGCGAAGAGCATAGGCAGCGTCGTTGCCAGGAAGTCCCCGCGGGAAACACGCCGCAGCTTCTCGAGATGGCTGTTAGTCAAAATCGGATGCGGCAGTTTCAGGGTGTGACAATGCTGCGGCGTCTCATCCAGAATGTTGCGCTCGGTTCCGATATAGCTGATGAGCGACATCACCATCTCTTCGCGACTCGGATCGATCGGAGGATTAGTCACCTGCGCGAAAAGCTGCTTGAAGTAGTGGAACAGCGGCTGCGGCTTATCGGACAGACAGGCTAGAGGTGTGTCGATTCCCATGGAGCCGAGGGGCTCTTCGCCCTTCTCCGCCATGGGGCCGAGGATCAGCCGGATGTCTTCGTCGGTATATCCGAACGCTCGCTGGCGCGAAAGGATCGTGTCGTGATCGGTGCCGTGCTCGCGCGGCGGATCGGGAAGCTGATCGAGCGTAACTTGATTCTCCTCGAGCCAGAGTTCGTAAGGGTGGCGGCTGTAGAGCGCTTTTTTCAGTTCCTTATCGTCGATGATGCGGCCCTCAACCGTATCGACCAGAAGCATCTTGCCCGGCTGCAGACGGCCTTTGAACCTTACGTTCTCAGGCTTCACGGGAAGGACGCCGGTTTCAGACGCCATGATGATCATGTCGTCATTCGTCACCAGATAGCGGGCCGGACGGAGACCGTTGCGGTCAAGAGTCGCTCCAATCACGCGGCCATCGGTGAAAGCGATCGCAGCGGGACCATCCCAAGGCTCCATGAGCGAGGCATGATATTCGTAGAACGCCCGCTTCTCGGCCGGCATGTGCGGATTGCTCGCCCAGGCTTCGGGAATCAACATAGCCATCGCATGCTGGATCGAGCGGCCCGACATTACCAGCAACTCGAGCGCATTATCGAACGCCGCGGAATCGCTGCCGTTGGGCGGAATGATCGGAAACAGCTTTTTAATATCGGAGCCGAATAGCGGCGACGCGAGGATGGACTGCCGCGCATGCATCCAGGCAACGTTGCCCTTCAGCGTGTTGATTTCGCCATTGTGAGCGACATAGCGGAAAGGATGCGCCAATTGCCAGGTAGGGAAAGTATTGGTAGAAAATCGCTGATGTACCAGGCAGAGCGCGCTGACGACATCGGGATCGCTCAACTCGGGGTAGAAATCGGCGATCTGCGGAGCGAGGAGCAGGCCTTTGTAAACGATCGTGCGCGAGGAGAGCGAGGGGATGTAGAAGAAGTTGTCCTGTAGATCGGAGGCTACGATTTCCGCCTCGACTCGCTTCCGCACCACATACAGTCTGCGTTCCAGTTGATCCTCGGTCATTCCCTTGGCGCGGCCGACGAAGATCTGCTGAATGTAGGGCTGGGAAGCGCGAGCGACGCGGCCAATAGCCGATCCCTCGATCGGCGTATCGCGCCAGCCGAGGACCCGCAGTCCCTCTTCGCCCACGATGCGCTCGATGATACCTTCGCACTGCAAGCGCGGTTGCCGCTCGACCGGCAGGAACGTCATACCTACCCCATATTCGCCGGGCGCCGGGAGCGTGAAGCCGAGCTTGGCGCATTCGCGCGCAAAGAACTGATGCGGAATTTGGATGAGCACGCCCGCGCCGTCGCCGGTTTCGGGATCGCAGCCGCAGGCGCCACGATGAGTCAGGTTGATCAAAACCTGAATCCCTTTGGTGATCATCTCGTGCGATTTTTGGCCGTTGATGCTGGCTACGAAACCGATGCCGCAGGCGTCATGTTCCAGGCTGGGATCGTAGAGGCCTTGAGGCTCCGGTAGACCGATACGTACACTAATATCGCTCATTGTCTCTCCTGGATTTGCTAAGTGTACCAATTTCTGTAGTATTAGACAACGAAAAATTCCGGCCCAGGGAAATAAGCGGGACTTATGATACGCTGGAGCGGTGGCCTTTTGGGAACAGAAGCTTTTCAGGGAGATAGCAGCAACTCGGAGCATGAGTAAGGGTGCAACGCACCTTGGTGTGAGTCAATCAGCGGCCAGTCAGCACGTGCAGGAATTAGAGAGGCGCTTGGGCGTGGTGCTCTTTGACCGCAGCAAGCGGCCGCTCGAATTGACGGCGGCCGGGAAGATCTACCACGACTTTTGCAGGGACATTCTCCGCCGGGAAGAAGAGCTCGGTTTGGACCTGGAAGGACTGAAGGGGCAAGTGGGAGGGACGCTGCGCGTCGCGTCTATCTATTCCATCGGCTTGAGCGAGGTGAGCCACCTGCAAGACGAGTTTGCCGCGCGCTACCCGACCGCGCATTTACAGGTCGAATACATGCGCCCGGAGAAGGTGTACGAAGCGGTGCTCAACGACACCGCCGATTTAGGCCTGGTCAGCTACCCCGAACCTAGCCGGGAGATCACGGCGATTCACTGGCGCGATGAGGAGATGCAGGTGGCGGTGCCCCCCTCGCATCCGCTTGCTACCCAGGAAGTGGTTTATCCGGCGGACTTGAACGGGCAGGCGTTCGTCGGCTTCGATGAGGACCTTTCGATTCGCCGGGAACTTGACCGGTTTTTCAAATCGCAGGGCGTGGAAGTGAACGTCGGCTTGCATTTTGACAACATTCATACCATCAAGGAAGCGGTGGCTTTAGGAACAGGGATCAGCATACTGCCCGCAAGGACAATGCAGGCAGAGATCACGCAGGGCAGTCTGGTCGCGATCAAGCTTCAAGCACCGGACCTGGTACGGCCGGTCGGAGTGGTGCACCGCAAGCGGAAGAAGCTCAATCGCGCGGCGCAGTCCTTCCTGGAACTGCTGGCCTCGCAGCCCGAAGCAAAGCTGGAACCGGTAGACGTGTAATATTTGAACGCGTGAATTCCGAAGGGATTCAAAAGTCCTCTTCAGCGGCCCATGAACCCCTGAGATTACGGGTTTCCTGTCACGTGCACCTCCCGGTGCAGCACATACGACGTCTCCGTGGGTACGCCTGCTTTATACTTCACGTTGAGAACGATCTGATAGTAGCGGGGCACCTGACCCGAGGGCGATCGCAGCTTATTCCACAAAATGCGGGCATGGTTGGGATCCGTGAACCAGTCGACAGCAGCGAGCCGTCCCGGTGTGCGATTACTGGTGAAGGTTTCGATGTCGGTGGTGCCGAGCGGCCCCGGTATGTGGGTGACTAAGATATAAGCTTCGCCGTCTTCCGAGGTCCCCGTAGGAACCCGATCCTCGAAGATCGCGGGCTCGCCTTTCCGTGGATGCAAGTTATGGATTCCGGGACGCAGATTTACTAAATCGAGCTGCACCGGCAGCCCCTGCAACTGATTTTGAAAGAAGACGGCTGCTCCGATAAAAAGGACGTTGTTATTAGCAAGCTGCTCGAAGGAGAGATCACTTGTTCGCAGCAGAGACAAGGTTTCGACACGAGGTCCCAGCAGTTTGCCCACGAGAAACGAAGCGTTCACCTCGCCGATCGGAGTGTAGTAATGATTGGGCTGTACTTCGGCATTATTGAGCGCCTTGCGCATAGAAAGCACTGCCGGTGATTTCAGGATGTCTTCCCAGGTGTTGAGCGTCAGATCGCGATACGCGCCGTAACCTTTGAATTGCGCAAATGGGGGATCGGCGATCGAAATAATCAGGGGCCGCCGGGAGGTCAGAAACGGCTTCCAGAGTTGCTCGATTTCGGGAGTCCACAGGGCGGTGTAGCCGGAGGCACGTTCCCGCGTGCGGGAAAGCTGCGCCGTCACAATGACCGCCCAAGTTACGCTCAGAACCAGAGCGAGAGACAGCCCCAGAACGACAGGCGTGAGAGGCTTGCTTCGGACCTGCGGCGGCGGAACTACGGCGGCCGTAGGCAGCGGTGCCTCGGAAACCGCGGCGGCGGGCGGAGCCGCGGGAGGAGGAATCTCCTCGTACCTGAGTTTGAAGTGGCCCTTCGGAAGATCGACGATCAGCGGGTCCTGCTTGCCTTCCGTCCGATAGTATTCGGCAAGCTTGTTTCGCAAGCGTCCCACCTGAATGCGAACGGTGGAATCCTGCCGCGGATCGTAGCTGGGCGGTTTGCCGAGAGCGTCAATACCGACCGAATATTCCTTTAATTGGTCCGCTTCTCCGGATAGGCGCTTTTCCGCGAGAAAACGCAGCAGCCGCCGTAAGGCCTCTGAGTTGCGGAAGGTGTTGCTCTCCAAAATCCGTTCGATTTCCGCGGCAAGCGCGTCATCGCGGACCTCCATGCAGGAACTTTCCCCCCGGACGATTATACACAAACCTACTTACGGCTAAACGCGTGAGCAGGTTCGAGGGAGATCTGCCGCGTTGCAACAGCGTAGCGCGCGGCGAAGTACCGGGTAATCAGGCGGTCGATGGAAAGCGCACCGGCACCCGCCAGCACAATCGCCAGCGCCATGCCGACGGCCAACGTGTGATACTCGTAGCCCTCTGTGCCGAAGGGCAGCGCACCATGCCAGTTCATCAGATAACCGTAGGGCAAGTGGCGCAGGAACACGGCGACGATCATAGTGCACGCGACACCGAACGCGGCGATTCGGCTGAGTAGGCCAATCATCAGACCTAAGCCGCCGCCGAATTCGGCTATGATCGCAAGCCATGCCAACAGATGCGGCACGCCGAGCCCGTCGAAATAGCGCATCGTGGCGGGAATGTGAGTTACCTTCTGATAGCCGTGGACAAACATGTCGAGCCCCAGAGGAAAACGGACCAGGAGCATGGCGAAGCTGGGGCGAGTTTCAAACAGCAGGCGAAGTAAATAAGGCATAAGCGTTACGGGTGACACGAGGGAGAAAGGTTTTCAATCGATATTACGTTGATGCTGTCGTTGCCTGGACGACGGATTAGCACTCCCTTCGCCAGCACCTTGTGGCCGAGCATGTCGCCGGCTTTGAAAGGCGGAGGAAGATCCTCCAGATTTTGCAGGTTGAAGGTCTGTGATCCCAGTGGTTCGGCAGCGGCGGATTTCAACTCCTCGGGCGTGTTTTTTTCCGCATCGTGAGTCTTGGCCGGTTCGGTGGCCTGAGTCAGCGTCCATCTTGCACCGGAACCGGCGAAGCAACCGGCTACGCGCACGAGCGTGTTGGTGGATAGCGGTTTCGGGCCGCCGAGGCCGACGAATCGAATATCTGCAACGGAACCCGGCGTGAGTTCGGCGGATCCGGAGGGAAACGTATTGACCTGGAGAATGTAGGCGAGGACATCCAGATAGGTTGCGTCGGGCAGACTACCCGGCGCGTTGCCGGGCATGCGGGTCTTGATGTGCGTGAACAAATATTCCAGGCCGTCTTCCCGCCAGAGATTGAGGAAGGCGTCGCCGCGCAGCGGACCCATCACGCGTCCCGTAAGGTCCTCACCATGGCAGCCGGCGCAGTTGCTGTTGTAGGCTGTTTCCCCGCGTTTGGCCTGCGCATCCGTGTAGATACCGTCCAGCACGGTTTTCGGCTTGGGGCTTTGCGCCGCCGCGGGATTGCTAAAGAACATCACGCCTGCAGACAGGCACCACAGGGTTTCTCGAAGCATGGTCACTTGCCGCCGCAGGCGGACGCCAGGTTCTCGATCAAACCCACATTGATCCGGTCATTACCAGTCTGGCGGATCAGCACACCTTTGACCAGCACCTTGTGACCCTTGAGCGCGTCTCCATGAAACGCAGGCAGGTCCTCGAGGTTCTGGAGCTTAAATGATTGTGAGCCCAGCGACGCCGCGGCCGAGCTTGCGAGTTCTTCGGGAGTGGAATGATCGGCAGCGCGCGTTCGCTTTGGTTCGGCCGCATTGGCCAGCATCCAAGCGTTGTTTGCGCCCTGCGAGAGACATCCTGTTGCGCGGATAACGGCGTTGGTAGGCAGCGGCTGCGGTCCACTATGGCCTACGAGGTCGATAGCGGGCAGTGACTCGGGGGTCAGTTCTTTTCCGGAAGAATACTTGTTGGCCTGCAGCAGATAAGCAAGCA
>JAFAWA010000206.1 GCA_019242155.1 Terriglobia bacterium
CATCATCAGCAAATCGACTCAGAACAATCCTTACGGCCGCGCCGATTCCGGCAACCTTCTTGGGCTCTCCCCTCTGTACGCGCCGACTTACGGTTGGGCGCTCAACTTTGATGTGGCTACGATCCTTAGTCCCACGCTGACCAACGACCTGCTTTTCGGATATGCGGTGAACGGAATTCCCGGCAACGCGCCACCGGCGAACAGTCCCTATTACCGCGCGAACTCTGGAATCACCATTCCCTTGCTCTATCCCAATGCGGATCCGAGTCACCTGATTCCGAACTTCTCATTCGCTGGGATTCCCAGCCCTTCCGGCTCTCAGTTCACGACCTTTGCGGGTCTTCCCTACGCGAATCGCAATCCCATCTGGGACGTCACGGACAACCTGACCAAAGTTTCCGGCGCCCACACTCTGAAGGCGGGCCTTTTTTATGAGTACGCGGTAAAAACCGAAAGTCCTTTCAAACCGATCAACTCTACCATCTACTTCGACACTAACTCGCAGAATCCGGGCGACACGAACTGGCCCTTTGCCAATGCTCTTCTGGGCAACTTCAATAAGTATGTCCAGCCGAATACTTACCTGGCGCCCGACTACCGCTACCAGAACATCGAATGGTACGCGCAGGATACCTGGAAGGTCAGTACGCATCTGACCATCAACTATGGGTTGCGGATGAGCATAGTCCTGCCTTTCGTGGACGACAAGCGAGACATGTCCGATCTCCTTCCTTCAGCGTACAATCCGTCGCAGGCTGTTAGTTATTACGTGCCTACTCTCGTCGCGGGGCAACGGGCTGCCTTAAATCCTCTTACGGGCGCCACTGGTAACGTCGCCCTGATTGGGGACATCGTTCCGAACTCGGGAACTCTTTATAATGGCATCATCCAGGAAGGTCAGAACGGCATGCCGCTCGGTCTGCTAAAGGACCGCGGTATACAATGGGGCCCGCGGTTCGGGCTTGCGTACAACTGGGGCAAGATGGTCTTCCGGGTTGGCGGCGGAGTCTTCTATGACCGTGTGACCACTTTTGAGATCGGCACCACCAGCAACTACGTCACGAATCCACCGACACTGGTGCAAAGCCAGATCCTGTACGGTAACCTGGCGACCATTCCCACTGCCTCGACCGTCAACGTGCCCGCCACTATTACCGGACTCTCCCCGGATGGTCATGTGCCTACCGTCTATAACTACAGCGCAGGAATTCAGCGCCAATTGCCGTTTGAAACGCTGCTGGATGTTTCCTATGTGGGCTCGGAGTCGCGCCATTTGCCGGAGCAGGATCCCTTCAATTACGTGCCGTTCGGCAGCGCGTGGCTGCCGCAGAATCAAGATCCAACACTGGGAGCTCCGCAATATAACGGGAACACAACACTGCCGACGCAACTCTACCGTCCTTACGCCGGGTACACTTCGGGATCTTACTACACCTTTGGAAGTTCCTCGAACTATAACGCCCTGCAGGTTGCCGTCAATCATCGCGTGGGCGCCGGCCTGACATTCGGCGTTTCTTATTCCTTTGCAAAAGCGCTGGGCATTCCCGGTCCGTCATTGGGCACTCCGGGAGTCGGATCGATTCTCAATACGCGGGCGTTCAATTATGGCCCGCTCGGATTCGACCAGCGGCAAACCCTGGTGATTAACTACATTTACAGTTTGCCCAACGTGGCGCGCGCCGGTTTCATTGACAATGTGGTCGGCAGAAAGGTTCTAAACGGCTGGCAAATAGGCGGCCTGATCAATATGGCGGCCGGAACGCCCGTGAATGCGACTTACGCAAGTAGCGGCACCTCCGGGAATGTGGCCTCCGCCACTTTGAATCGCGAGATTACCGGCAGTGAAGATGTAGCTCCGCGCGTCAGGCTGACGTGCAACCCGAACCTTGCGATGGGCACTCGCAACATCAACGAGTTTATTAATACCTCGTGTTTCGCGCCCGCGAACGTAGGCAGTGTTGGGGACGATTCCGGTATTAACGTGCTCCACGGTCCCGGGACGAATCAGTGGGATATGGCCTTGTATAAACGCATTCCCTTCACGGAGCGGGTATACGCGCAGTTGCGCTTGGAGGCCTTCAATGCGCTCAATCACCCGCAATTTTCATCGTTCAATTCGACGATCACGTTCAATGCGGCCGGACAGATCATCAACCTGCCCAGCCAATTGGGCGGGACCGGCGGGCGATTTGGTTTTGGCGCTTTGAGCGCCACGCGCGCCAACTCGAATCGCATCCTGCAGATCGCGGCGAAATTCTATTTCTGAGGTGCCGGCCGCGAAGCTTTGCGACGGAAAGTAGCTACTAGCCGGTGAAACTCTGCACTTGCGGCCAATGTCCAGTGGCCTTTGTCAGGCGACCGGTACTTTGGGGATTATTGCCCCGGCGCGTCTGGGGTGGAATTCGTTACTTTTGGTCGTTCACGTTCGCGCCAACTCGCGCAGGATTGCGGCGGTGTCCTCGTGGTGGTTGCGGCCTGGTTCGCTTACCGCGTCCAGAGCGGTTTTGCCGGCGCTATCTTTTGCATTCAAATCGGCGCCCAATCCTGCTAGCGCGCGGACGACGGCGTTCGAACCGAGACGCGCCGCGATGTGCAACGCCGTTTCTCCCCGCGCGGCCACGGCATTCGGGTTGGCGCCACGCTGCACGAGGAGCCGCAACGAAGCAATGATCTGTTGCTCAGAACTGGCGCCCTCTCCGGGGCGGATACTGGCCAGGAGTGTGATGACGTTCGACCCGTTGGCCATGGTGAGCCTCGGATCGGCACCTGCGTCGAGGAGGACGTTCATGGCTTCAACGTCGTTCGTTCGGGCGGCGCGCATTAACGGCGTGGCCCCTTCCCCAAGCGCCCGGTCGCCGAATCCATGATGACGATCGAAAATCGGCTTGCGAAGCCGCGCATTCGGATCGCCCCGGTGAGCGAGCGCGAGCCGGACAACATCCAGAGCCCGCAATCGATCAGGAATCAGACGGACCGGCCGGCCAATGTCGGCGCGAAAATCGTCCATATCAACCGCGGCATAGAGCGCCGCCATCCCCGTGTTGTCGGCCACGTTCGGGTTGGCGCCCTTCTCGAGCAGCAGCGCGGCCATATCATAATGCTGATTAATGATAGCCAACTGAAGCGCGGTGGCTCCGTCCGGGTCCTGCTCGTCCAACTTCGCGCCATTTCCCGCCAATGCCCGGGCGGCGTCCTGCGCGTCCTGCCTGGCGGCGTACATTAAGGCAGTGAAGCCGCCCCGGGGCAAAACGGTCGAAACCATCCCGACTTGCGCCCAATCCATGCGCGGCAGCTCTAGCGTTTTAGAGTGGAGATTCGGGTCCGCGCCTGCGGTTATCAGTAGGTGAATGGCTTCGGCGTGGTTTTCCACGGCGGCCCAGATCAAGGCGGTTTCGCCCTGCGAGTTCTCGCTTACATTTGGATTGGCTCCGGCCGCCAATAAAAGCCTTATACTTTCCGGTTCGCCGGCGCGGGCAGCTGCCATTAATGCTGTCTCGCCGTGCGGGAGACCGGCCGCGGCGTTGGCTCCAGCCTGCAACAGCAGGCGAACCACTTTCGCGCTGCCGTTAGTGGCCGCCAGCCATAGCGGAGTGATGCCATAACGGTTGGCAGCATTCGGGTCTGCGCCAGCCTTGACCAGCAGCGCCACGACGTCTTCCTGGTTGGCTCGCACCGCCCAGTGCAGAGCAGTCATGCCGTCCGGTTGCGCATACCGGACCAGAGTTCTGGCCGCGGCGAGGGTCCGGACCCGCCCCCAATCGGACTGTTGCGCGGCATCGGCTAGGTCGCCGGGCGACATGCCGACAAGTGGCCAACTGAACGCGGCCACAAACAGGGCCGAAGCAGCGCACCGCATCGTCACGCCAGTGAAATCGCCCCGGTGCTGATGCCGAACGAATCGCTCTCGATGCCGTAGTGGCGCAAGATCCCCAGCAGGAAATTCGCCATGGGTGTTTCCTTCGCCGCCCGGATGTGCACGCTGCCCCGGCCCTGGAATCCGCCCACCAGCAGGGTAGGAATATCCAAGCGCGAATGATTCTGGCTCTCGCTCATACCGCTGCCGAACAGAACCATGGAATGGTCCAGTAGCGAGCCGCCGGCTTCCGGCGTGTCGCGCAACCTCCTTAGGAATTTCTCGAACAGGGTCACGTGATAGCGGTTCAGTTTTACCAACTGCATCTTTTTGGCCTCATCGCCGCTGTGATGGGAAAGCGCATGATGCGGTTCCGTAATGCCAATCTCGGGGTAGGTTCGCTGCGTGACGTCACGGCTCAGCATGAACGTGAACACCCGCGTGAGGTCCGTGGTATACGCGAGCGCAATCAGCTCGAACTGCAGCGCGATATGTTCTGGAAAGGATTCCGGAATACCTACTGGCGCATCCGGTATGTCCGGATTTACTTCCGCTTGGCGTTCGGCCCGCTGGATGCGTTTTTCCGTTTCCCGTACGCTTTCCAGGTAATCGTCCAATCGGCTGCGGTCATGCCGGCCGAGATCGAGCTGAAGATCATTCAGGTCCGCCTGGACGGAATCCAGAATACTGTGACCGGTCTTCATGCGGGCGGCCCTTTGCGCAGCCGTGCCGGGCCGGCCGAACATGCGCTCGAACAGCTTGCGCGGGTTGATCTCCATGGGCAGGGGCTGGGTAGGGGTCTTCCAGCTCAGAGTATTTATATACGCGCACGAATACGCCGGATCGCAGCCGCCGATATATCCGGTGAAATCCTCGGTGGCGACTTCCAAGGAAGGAAATACGGTCTCGCCCCCGATCTTAGCGGCGATCACCTGATCTATGGTGGCGCCCGCATAAACGTCTTCCGCGGTGGTTCGTTTAGGAATGGAGCCGCTGAGCCATGCAGCCACCGTGACCGCATGCCCGTCAACCGGGTCGCACAATTCGGAAACTACCGTCAGGTGATCGCGATGCGGCGCCAGGGGCTCCAGAATGGGCGATAATTCAAAGCCCTGGCCCACCTGTTTGGGAGTCCAAGATCCCGGGCGCTCGCCATGCGGAACGAATACCGCGCCGAATCGCTTGGGCGGAATCGCAGGTGTGGCGGCGAGCGCAGTGGCGGCCGGAACCATGGCGTCAAGCAGCGGCAGAGCGATGCCCGCGCCCATTCCTTGCAACATGCGTCTGCGGGAGATTGCGCGTCTGGCCAGAAAAGTCATCTTTATCTGAGAACCTCCTATTGCCGCGCCACAATGGCGGCATCACTACCTTTGCTCCGCACAGCCTCAACCGCCGGTTTCGCGCGCAGGCGGAACGGCTCACTGGATACGACTCCCATGACCATTTGCGAGAAGCAGTAATTCCTGTGTTTGGCACCTCGAACGATCTTTCTAACGGCAGGCATGTCATGCGGGCCCAGTCCCCGGCCGAGTGCGTAAATCAGCAACTTCTCCGCGACCGTACTTACGAAGATCTCCGGGTTCCGCAGCAGCGCCTTACGCAACTCTACGGGGCCGGTGACTTGGGTGCCGTCCAAAAGGGTGCCGCTCGCATCGATCAGCGGGCTGCGTCCTCCGTTTTCGCGCTCGCGCCACGCGCCGACGGCATCGAAATTCTCCAGCGACAAACCGATGGGGTCCATCAACTGATGACACCCGGCGCAAACCGGGTTGGCGCGATGCTCAGCCATGCGTTCGCGCATGGTTAATACCCGGCCTTCCCTCTGATTGCTTTCGTTGAGCGGCGGCACATCAGGTGGTGGCGGCGGGGGCGGCGTTCCCAGCAGGTTGTCCAGCACCCACTTGCCGCGGACTACGGGCGATGTGCGGTCGGTATGCGACGAGACCATCAGCGTGCTGCCCTTGCCGAGCAATCCCCACCGTGTTTCGCTGGTCAACGTTACACGGCGGAAATGGCTTCCGTACACGTACGGGATGCGATAATGACGCGCCAGCCGCTCGTTCAGAAATGTGTAGTCCGCTGTCATCAGATCAAGCACATTACGATCTTCCTGTACGATGCTGTCGAATAACAGCTCGGTCTCTTTGCGGAACGCCCGGCGCAGGTTGTCGTCGAAATCGGGAAA
>JAFAWA010000478.1 GCA_019242155.1 Terriglobia bacterium
TTTACCGAGCGCCGTGCAGGTGGAATGAGATAATTATGCAGTATGCTTCGCGGCCTCGCACTGCTGTTTGTTGCCGTTCCTTTTGCGTACTCGCAGAAACCGCCATTCGACGTAAATGCTCTGCTCTCATTACGCCGTATCAGCGACCCGCAGATTTCGCCCGACGGCCGCTGGGTTACCTTCACCGTGCGCAGTATTGATGTAGCCGCTAATAAACGACCGCAAGCAGTCTGGATTGTGCCGTTGCAGGGGGGCACGCCGCACAGCATCACGCGCCCGGACGAGGACAGCCAGCGGGCCCGCTGGTCGCCGGATTCCAAGCACATCGCGTTTGTATCCGATCGCGGCGGCTCGCAGCAGATTTGGATGATGGACCCCGAGGGAGGCAGCGCCCGCCAGGTAACGAACCTCGCAACCGAAGCCGACGGCGTTTTATTTTCACCCGACGGAAAGAATCTGCTGTTTACTTCGTCCGTGTATCCGGAATGCGGCGCCGACGACACGTGCAACAGAAAGAATATCGACGCCGATAAAAGCAGCCCCACGAAGGCGCGCGTTTATACGGAGCTGCTCTACCGGCACTGGACCTCCTGGCAGACCCCACGCAGAACACATCTTCTATCGATCGCCGTAGAAGGTGGGACACCCAAAGACTTGACGCCCGGCACGCATGATGCGCCGCCTTTTTCGCTCGAAGGAAACGACGATTACGACATCTCGCCCGACGGCGGCGAAGTCTGTTTTGCGATGAATGCCGACCCCGTTCCCGCGGCGAGCACTAATACCGATCTTTACGTCGTGCCGATAGGGAGCGGTCAAACCCGCAAGATCACTGCCGCGCCCGGCGCAGATTCTGCCCCGCGCTATTCGCCCGACGGCAAATACCTGGCCTGGCTGGCCCAGTTCCGGCCGGGATATGAGAGCGACCGCTGGCGGCTGATGGTGCTCGAACGGAGTTCCGGCAAAGTAACCGATCTTACCGAGAACCTGGATCGATGGGTAACCAATTTCACCTGGTCGCCCGACTCGAGCAGTCTGTTCTTCACCACCACGGACCGCGGGCGTCAGGCCATTCAACTGATTCCGGTAACAGGCGGCGCGATTCGGGTGGCAGCCAGCGGCGACAGCGTGCTCGATGACATGCAGTTGACGCGCGACGGGAAGACCATGGTGTACACGCAGCAGACAGGGGCTTCCCCCGTGGAAATCTATCGCGCCTCGTCGAGCGGCGGCGCACCCCTCGCGCTCACTCATTTAAACGACGCGGTGCTCGATACGTACCAACTCACTCGGCTCGAGGAGTTCTGGGTGGACAGCGCCGATGGGTCGCGCGTCCAAAGCTTTGTCGTTAAGCCCCCGAATTTTAGGCCGGACGAAAAGTATCCTGCAATTCTTCTGATCCACGGCGGACCGCAGGGATTTTGGGGGCATGACTGGACGTATCGCTGGAATGCCCAGGTTTTTGCCGCGGCCGGATACGTGGTTGTAGAGTCCAATCCGCGCGGTTCTACGGGATACGGACAGAAGTTCATTGATGAGATTAACGGGGACTGGGGCGGACGCCCGTTCGATGATCTGATGGCGGTCACCGACCATATTTTGGCCGAGATGCCTTACGTGGACGGCAGCAGGTTGGCCGCGGCCGGAGGCTCGTATGGCGGCTACATGGCCGATTGGCTGGAGGGCCATACACAGCGTTTCAAGGCCCTCATCTCTCATGCGGGTGTATACGATCTGGCAAGTGAGTTCGGCGCGACCGAAGAGCTGTGGTTCCCTTTATGGGAAATGGGAGGCACGCCTTGGGACAAGCCGGAAGCTTACGCCAAACAGTCGCCCAATAACTACGCCAAGGATTTCCACACGCCGATGCTGGTGATCACCGGCGAGCAGGATTTCCGTGTTCCCTACACGCAATCGCTGGAGCTGTTTACCGCGCTGCAGTTGCAAAAGGTTCCATCCAAGCTTCTGGTGTTTCCCGATGAGGGCCACTGGGTTCTGAAGCCGCAGAACAGCATCCTCTGGTACAAGACCTTTCTGGACTGGCTCGATTCGTGGGTGAAAAAGTGAAAGCAGTCGTAGCGTTGGTGGCTTTGATCGCAATCGGAGTGGCGGCGCTTGCTGTCCTCTCCGGTAGTTCGCAGCTTAGCGTTAGTCCGCCGGTCAAGTCCGTCGGACTCAGCACGCCCGTGCGGGTACAGATCACCAATCCACATGGCGTCCGCCGGGTGAGCGCCTGGCTCGAGCAGAACGGGTCGCGGTATCCGGTTTTCGAGAAAACCAGCCCCGGGCGCCATATCTTGTGGAGCCGCCATGAGGCGCCGCAGACCATCGTCTTCGACGCAGGCAAGAGCAAAGCCCCGAATTTGACCCAAGGCAAGGCTCGCCTGGTGGTCGAGACAGTTTCGAATGATTTCCGCGGCAGCACCGATACCGTTGCCGAGGACGTCGATGTCGTATTGGCCGCGCCGCGTGTGATCCCCGACGACCTGCAGCACTATATTAACCAGGCGGGCATGGAACTTGTGACGTTCACCGCGTCCGGCTCCTGGACCGAAGCCGGTGTCAAGGTAGGTCCGCACCGCTTCCGCAGTTTTCCTTTGCCGGGCCAGGATCCGAATCACCGGTTCTCGATGTTTGCCTATGCCTGGGATCTCCCGGCCGACGTGACGCCGCTTGTCTATGCCACGAACCCGGCCGGCACCGAGGCTACCGGGCGCTTCTGGTTCAAACTATTTCCTAAAAAGTTCCGGGAGCGCGATTTCGTTTTGACCGATGAACTGATGGAGAAGTTGGTCAACAACATCGACCCCTCCGGCACGCTCGCGCCTGGGCCCGATCTACTCGCGCGCTTTCTTAAAATCAACGGCGAGATGCGCCGGAAAAACAACGAGACCCTGGCGGACCTCCGCCTGAAGACCGAAGAGAAGATTCTTTGGAACGGCTCATTCATGCACTACGGCAAGGAGGAGGCGAACTTCGCGGACGTTCGTGACTACAAGTACAAGGGCCGAATGGTGGACAGGCAAGTTCACCTGGGCTTCGACCTATCGGACGTTGCGAACGCGCCCGTGAACGCGGCCAACGACGGCCGGGTCGTGTGGGCCGCCAATCTCGGCATCTACGGGAACTGCGTCGTGCTCGATCACGGCTACGGCTTGCAATCCATCTACGGCCACCTTTCCCGTATCGACGTGAAGCCGGGTGAGCTGGTGAAAAAGGGCGGCAAGATGGGGATTGCCGGTTCCACCGGTCTCGCCGAAGGTGTGCACGTGCATTTCGGAATGCAAATTGACGGCGTCCAAATCAATCCCCGGGAATGGTGGGACGAGCACTGGATACACGACCGGATTTTCAGTAAACTGCAGGCGGGCCAGTAGCCGCCGCGCTCGTTACAGTAACTCTAAGTGTTTGTAAGAGCACGATCAACGAGGGCTTTCCCGATTGTCGATCGCGCCGTGACATGTTATATTCAATGCGCGTTGGAATAGCTTGTCCGGTCGAGTGTGTTTGAGCGTCGTCCCGCTTGGTCCCCTCTCTCCGATGAGCCCGCTTTCAATCGTTAGGAGGATGGTGTGAAGAATATCTTTGTCGGAAATCTAAATTTCCGGGCAACCGAGGAATCCTTAAGAGGCCTATTCGAACGTTACGGGATTGTGAATAGCGCACGAATTATGACTGACCGTGACACTGGGCGGTCCCGTGGCTTTGGTTTTGTGGAAATGGCCAACGATTCGGAAGCGGACCAGGCCATCGCT
>JAFAWA010000540.1 GCA_019242155.1 Terriglobia bacterium
ACGGTGCCGCGGCCATATTTCGGATGGTCAACCGTGGAGCCGGTGCGCGCGGCTTTGTATGGGGCCGGGCCGGCTAAAGCAGTTTTCGAAGGTCCCGGCCTGGGCGGCGCGGGAGGCCGCGGGAAGGAAGCGCCGGGCGGTAACTTATTTTGCGGACCGGGCGGTTTAGCGGAGGGGGTGGGACTATCCGTCCGGGCCGGCGGATCGAACCGAATCCCGCGTTCGCCGAAAAACTGGGAAATGTTGTCGAGCGAATTGTACGTCTTGCCGGTGAAGGTGTTGCGCTTCGCGGTCTGGCGTACGTCGTAACGCTCCGTGAAGAGGTTCACTTCACCGGGCTCATCCTGCGGGCCGAGGTTAACGATCAGGTCCTCAGGCACTTCCTTTAGAAACCATGAGGCGATGGAACGTTCCTGCTCGCCACCTCCGAAGCGGCGGCGGTATTTCGCCCACGTCAGCATCAGCCGTTTGCGGGCACGCGTCATGCCCACGTAGCACAAGCGCCGCTCCTCTTCCAACATTTCCGGCGAGTTGATGGAACGGCTGTGGGGAAACAGGCCCTGTTCCAGGCCGGCGATGATCACAATGGGGAATTCGAGACCTTTGGCATTGTGAAGGGTCATCAGTGTGACAGAAGCCGTGCGATCATAAGCGTCGGCCTCGGCCACGAGCGCCGCGTGATCGAGAAAATCATAGACAGTCTCACCGCGCTCGGAGGCCTCTTCGGCAGCGTTAATCAACTCATCCAGGTTTTCCAGGCGGCCTTCCGATTCCGGAGTCTTCTCCTGCTCTAACATGCGGCGGTATCCGGTACGTTCCAGAATGGACCGGATCAGTTGCGGCAAAGATTCGGATTGCGCTGTCTGCGCCAATTCGCGTACCAGGTTCCGAAAAGCGGCGAGCGAGGATTGCGTCCGCGTAGAAAGCTGCCCGCTCTCCACCATTGTTTCGAGCGCTTGCCATAAGCCCAAGCGCTCTTCGCGCGCGAAGGCTTCGATCTGCTCGATCGTGGTGCGGCCGATGCCGCGAGCGGGGGTGTTTACGATGCGGAGCAGGCTGACCGAGTCGGATTGCGAAATAGCCAGCTTCAGATACGCGATCGTATCCTTGATTTCGGCGCGGCTGTAGAAACTGAGGCCGCCTACAACGTTGTACTTCCGGCCATAACGCCGCAAAGCCTCTTCAATCTGGCGCGACTGAAAATTGGTCCGGTACAAAACGGCAACCGATTCCTGCGGATTGGCCGCGAGTATTCGTTCGATACTGTCGGCAATAAACAGGGCTTCGTTTTCGGCATCAAACCCGGCATAAAGGCCGATCTTGTCCCCGGCTTCCGACTGCGTCCAAAGCTTCTTACCCTTGCGAGCCTTATTGTTCTCGACGACGGCTCCCGCGGCATTCAGGATATTTTTGGTCGACCGGTAGTTCTGCTCCAACCGGATCACAGCGGCGTTCGGGAAATCGCGCTCGAAATCGAGGATGTTCCGGATGTCGGCGCCGCGCCAGCTATAAATCGACTGGTCCTCGTCGCCGACTACGCAAACATTTTGATGCAACTCACTGAGCAGGCGGATCAGATCATATTGGCTTCGATTCGTATCCTGGTATTCGTCGATCAGGACGTAACTCAAGCGCCGGTTCCAGGCTTCCCGCGTGGCCGTATCGTGCCGCAGAAGACGCACAGCTTCGAGCAGGAGATCGTCGAAATCCAAGGCATTGGCGGTGCGTAGCGCCCCTTCGTAAAATTCGAAAACCGCTGCTACCCGCTCTTGCTCTTTAGCGGTGGCGTCGCGGTACAGATCCTGCGGGCGCTGGTTGCGATTTTTGGCGTGGCTGATGCGCGAAAGGACCGCACGGTACTGCAGAAAATCCTTCTCATCCAGGCCGAGGCTACGGTATGCCGACTTGATGACGCCGATCTGGTCTTCGTCGTCGTAGATGCTGAAGCGCCGGGTGAAGCCGGGGCGAATCGAAGCCAAAGGGTCACCATCGCGGCGCAGGAGGCGCACGCAAAACGAGTGGAAAGTAGCGACGTTGGGGGCCGAGTCGAGAGTTAGGCCTTCGAGCAGGGCGTGAACGCGTTCCCTCATCTCGCCGGCGGCCTTGTTGGTGAAGGTAACCGCCAAAATGGCCGACGGCGGCACGTGGCGCGAACTGATGATGTGCGCTATACGATGTGTAATAACGCGCGTTTTGCCGCTGCCCGCGCCCGCGAGAATCAGTAGCGGGCCTTCCGTGTGGGCAACGGCCTCGCGCTGCTGCGCGTTAAGGCCTTTGAGGAAATCCATCCGACGCGACAACCTGAGTGTAGCACGCAGTTACCGGGATTCGACGAGGCTTCAGGCTCGCCGGGCGGGCGGTTATTCCTGCTTCTTCATATGCTGGACAAAGTCTAAGATGTCGAACTTCTGGATTTTGCGGTCCGGGAAGTAGCTGTTAACGGCATCCTGCTCGTCGGTGAAGATCTCGAATTCAGTTGCCAGCTTAGTCATAACCAGCAGCTCGATGTTACGGCGATTCAGATTCAGGAGCTTCACGTTGCCGCCGGTCTTGCGTAGCGTGACGGCGGAGATGACCAGCGCGCCTAAGCCCGTGCTATCGATGTAGTCGACGCCCGCCAAGTTGAGAATGATGTTCCGCGGGCTGGATTGGCTGAGGCTCGAGACTTTCTCGCGCAGAGAACTGGCTTCGGGGCCCACGGTGATGCGGCCGTTTAAATCGAGGATCGTAATTCCCTCGCGCTCGCGCTCGGAGATTTCCAGGGCCATAGTTCAATTTACCAGAAGCGCTTTTTCCAATAGAAGTTCAAATCGAGCTGGCCATAGATGTCGCGCTGCGCAATGGCTGACCATTGCGGATTTATAGCCCACTCCATGCGAATGGTCAAGGGATTGGTTGCGGCGACGTCCTGAATGTAAGTGAAGGTGATCTCGTTGCTGATCTGCTGCTGGAGCGTGAGGGTGGCTTGCGGAGTGTTTCCGGTGCCGGTAATTAGCGGGTTAATCTGCAGCTTGGTAACTCCGAACAGGCGCTGCAAGCGGCCCGACACCGGATTCGCCACGGCTTGGCCTAAGAGCGTGGACATGCCCGTTTGCTCGAGGCTTTGCTGCGGCGCAGCAGGCTGGTGGGCGGCGATTACGGGATCGGTGGTCGGAGTCTTCCCCGAAGCGAGTAGCGAGACGATTTGATCGAATCGCAGGGGCGGGTCGGACCGGTAGCTAAGTTTCATCCGATCCATAGGCCCGGAGACGCTGAGGGAGACGTCGATTCCCTGGGTCATGGTTTCGAGATCGATATTCAAGATGGGATTAATCTTGGAGGGATCGAAGAATGAGATG
>JAFAWA010000001.1 GCA_019242155.1 Terriglobia bacterium
ATGATGGGCGCTATGGGGTGGTATGGGATCGTTTCGTTTGCTCTCAACGTCGACCGCTACCCGCTGGCCAGTAACGTCAAGCCCGAATTGAAGCAGGTCGAAAACAGCCTTCCGGTCGCAAACGCAGCCGGATTCGCCACCACGCCAATACCGCCCCATTCCCCTATCGAATTCAAGACCTCCACGGCCGCCGGCAAGAAAATGATCCTACGTGGCGACCACTTTCCGGGCCTTGTGTATGAAGAAATGACGCCCATACAGAGGACGTTGGCGGATCGCGCTGTGGCGGGCCGGGGGACGACCGGTATTTTTAACATCACGCTCCGCGATCCCGAATTGGCCGATCTACTTTGGCCGATTGGCGAGCGAGTGCGGTTCCATATGACCATCCCGGAGAAACTGAAAGAGCTTTCGATCCTCATTGCCGGCCGCTACTGGACGGCGCAGTTTGAATGGCTCGCCCATCGCACCGCCGGAATTCGCGCAGGTCTGACCGAAGCCACCGTCCGCGCCATCGCCGAGGGTAAGCGGCCCAATTCGATGCCGCCGGATGAAGAGGCGGTCTACAACTTCTGCACCGAGTTTTTCAAGACGAAACAGGTCAGCGACGCCACTTTTCAGGCGATTAAAGAAAAAGTGGGGGAGCGCGGGATTGTGGAAGTGATAGGCTCCGCGGGCGAGTATGCGCTGGTTTCCCTGTTCATGAACGTCGACCGGTACCCGCTCGAACGTACGCAGAAACCCGAGCTTACACCGCTGGCCAAGCCGTTGCCTTAGCCTGGGACCACGCACTTTCCGCGTGGGTGTATGCTGGACAGATTTATGAGCGATCATCACCACCATTCCCGCCGCGACTTCTTCCGCCGCAGCTTCGGCGGAATCCTTGCCGGGGCCTCCGTTTTCGAAGAGGCATTTCTGCGCGCCGGTTGGGCGCGGGCACAGGCACAAACCGCAACCGCCAATCTGTTCGACCTCGAAAAGGTTGCTGACGGTGTATTCGCGGCAGTGGCCAAGCCCGCGGCGCTGACCAATTGCAACGCCGCGATCTTCGTTCTCTCCCGCGATGTTCTGGTCGTGGATGCTCATTCGAAGCCCTCCGCCGCGGCGTCGCTTATTGCCCAAATCAAAAAGGAGGTGACCGAGAAACCCGTTCGATACCTGGTCAACACCCACTTTCATTGGGACCACACCCAGGGCGACGCGGCTTACAAGAAAGCGAACCCGCAAGTGCAGATCATTGCCAGTGAAACCACCAAGCAGCTCCTAACGCAGCTTCAGCGCAATCGGCTGAAGGAGTCGCTCGATAGTGTGCCTGGCTTGATCGAGGCCGCGAAGAAGCGTTTGAGCCAGGCGAAGACCGCTCCGGAGCGCGATTGGGCCAACGAGCAACTGCGGCAGCTCACAGCCTACCAGGCCGAAATGAAAAGCTACCCGCTGGAACTGCCGACCTATACCATCACCAAGAACCACGTAATCAAAGATGCTTCAGGCGATCTCGAACTCGCTTTCAACGGAAAGGCGCATACGGCGGGCGACATTCAGGTCTTCTCTCCGGCAAAGAAGGTGGTGGCGTCCGGAGATGCCATTATCGGCTTCCTGCCTAACCTTAACGACGGGTATCCGCGCCCATGGCCAACGACCATCGATTCAGTCGCAGCGTGGAAGTTCGATAGCATCATCGCGGGGCATGGGCCTGTGCAGCACGGCCGCGAGCGCATGGGTCAGTTCCGGAACTACATCGAGGATCTCACGATGCGCGTGGAACGGGCGAAAAAGGCCGGTACTCCGCTCACTGAAGTGCAGAAGACGATTACGCCCGGCACACTCGCGACACTCCAAGCCGGCGGCTTCGGGTCCTACGTGGCCGGCAACCTTGCTAAGTACACCGTGTACCTCGGCAATCGCACACCGGTCGAAGAACGTCTCACTGCGAATATCGCCGCGATCTATAACAACCTGGACAAGACGTAGTCCCACAGAAACCATGTCCCACAAACGAACGCCGACCTATTCCAGGCGGGATTTCGGCAAAGCGGCTCTGGCTGCATGGCCCGCAACACTCATCGCCGCTTCCATCAACTCGAAGATCGACGGCGTTCCCATTGGAGTCATCAGCTATAGCTTTCGCGATCTGCCCGTAAGCGGGATCATTCCGGCAATCGTCAAGATCGGTTTGGGAGAAGTGGAACTGATGTTCAACCACGCCGAAGCCCTCGCAGGCGCGCCGTCGGACACAGCCGGAACTGATGCCGCTCGACAGCAAGCGCTAAAGGATTGGCGCGCCGCGGTGCGGCCGGAGAGCTTCGCGGCTGTGCGCCAACAGTTCACTGCTGCCGGTATTGACCTTCGCATCCTCTGCTACAACCTCGGCGCGAATGTGACCGATGACGAAATCGACTATTCGTTCCGCATGGCGCGGGCGCTCGGGGCGCGGGCTATCTCTTCAAGCACCAGATTGTCGGTTGCCCGGCGTGTCGCTCCGTTCGCGGAAAAATACGCGATGCGATGGGGCGCGCATGGGCACGACAATGTGACCGATCCCGAGGAGTTCGCCACCCCAGAAGTGTTCGCGAAAGTAATGGCTCTCAATCCGTACATGGGGGTGAATCTCGATATCGGCCACTTCACTGCCGCCGGTTTTGACCCCGTGGAATACATCAAAGCTCATCATGACCGGATCACCAATCTTCACTTGAAAGACCGGAAGAAAAACCCGCCGGGTGATCGGGGGCCCACGCTGCAGAACAATTGGCCGTGGGGCCAGGGGGATGTGCCTATCAAAGCCGTCTTACAGCTTCTCAAGCGAGAGAAGTACGATATCCCGGCAAACATCGAGTACGAATACAACGCACACGCAACCGGAGACACCATCACCGAGGTCTCCCGCTGCTTCGATTACGTGAAGAAGGCGCTCGCCGCGAGGCCTGCTTAGACCCGTCTGACGCTGTACACCATCGCGACGTTTCGGTGCTTCAAAGCGATGCTGGGTGCCCGCTGATATACTATCGAGCCAGCCATGAGTTCACTTCCGCAATTTACCCTGACACGCCGCAGGCTGCTCGAAAAGGCAATGGCGGCAGGAGGGGCGGCAGCCGTGAACGCCTGGTGGCCGGCTCGCGGGGCAACGCGTTCGAGCGCCCAGTCATTAGCGCAAACACTCAACGCGATCAGTTACAGCACGCTCCCGCCAACTACGATAGAGTACGCCAAGATCCTCGTTGCCAGTACGTTGGCCAGCGCCGCCGCCGGATCGGCCATCGGCTCGGCGCGGATCATTCGCGAACTGGCGAAGGACCAGGGCGGCAAGGCTGAGGCGCCCATTTGGTTCGACGGCGCCAAGCTGCCGGTGAACCAGGCGGCGCGCGTAAATGCGATGGCGAGCGATGCCGCTGCGTCCGACGATAGCGACTTGCGGAACGTAGCTCATACGGGCACGTGTCTTACCGCCGTGGGATTGGCACTTGCAGCCCGTACCGGAGCCACTGGTCAGGATTTGCTCTGTGCAATGGTTACCGGCTACGAGGCGGCGGGCCGCATCGCCGAAGCGGTCACACCCCCCACCGAAGCGCTCAGTGGAAGTTGGGGCCGTGGCTTTCATGCTTCGGTGATCGTGACCTTCGGAGGCGTGGCCGCGGCGGCAAGGCTCCTTAAGCTGAACGATGAGCAGACGGCAAATGCAATCGGACTGACCGCCACTACGATGGGCGGTCTAGCCATCGGAACAAATAGTTGGGCCCGGGAGTACCACGCGGGGAACGCGGCCTTATGCGCGGTAAATGCCGCCCTAGCTGCCGGGCATGGCTACACCGTGAATGAGGACATGCTTGAAGCTCGGGGCGGCTTTCTAGCGGTCTTCAGCGGAGATAATGCGAACCCTGCTGCCCTAACACGCGGCCTCACAGCTGAATATCAGATTTCGAAATTCCTTGCCATCAAACTGGTGCCCGGCGCACACGCTTTGCAGCCCGCCGTAGAAGCGGCGGTTGCGGCCGCGCGGCAAACAAACGTGGTGCCTGCGCAAGTGGCCAAAATTCTGGTCTCCGGACCGCAGATTCGAACCGTTGGGAATAACGGGGTTCCCCAGAATATGGTCGAAGCGATTCATAGCTTGCCGTACTTCCTTGCTTCGGCCGTAGTCGACAAGGACTTCTCCTGGGTCCACACAACTCCGGAAAAGATTCACCGGGCCGAAGTAGCGCGCCTAATTCAGCTCGTCCAGGTCGATCCCGCCCCGATCCCTGTGCATTACAACTGGAGCTGGGGCGCTACAGTCACAATCGTGACTAACTCCGGTGCTAAGTATACGAACACCGTTGATGCTCCCCGAGGTTCTGCCCCGCGCGGCATTGAGTGGAGCGATATCGACGCGAAGTTCCACGCCCTCATGCCTCAATCCGGCATGAGCGCGGCACGCATCGACCAAACGCTTCGGGTGATTCATGAACTCGATCGCGTACGAAGCACGATGCAGCTCACCGATCTGCTTCGGTAGCACGTTGACCGTCGGGAACTCCTTAGCTGCACAGCATTGCGGCATTTTTGTCCCAGCGCCTCGCTCTTGATGCAGGCACTGTGCCCTACAGTATCTGCAGTTTGCATTTACACAGTGGGCCGCGTTCATAGCCGCATCCTCAGCCGCGGAGCCTTGTTCGGATCCATTCCAGCCGGTCTCGCTTTGCTTAGCCACGCCAATCAGATCTCCCGATCATCAGAACGCCTGGGCGGAATGAATTCCCTCCGATTCCAGAACGATAGCCATCTTCTTCAGCGCAGTCTTATGAATCTGCGACACCCGGCTCTCATTTACACCCAGGACCTCGCCGATCTCCCGCATCGTCATTTCGTTGCTGTAGTACAGGAACACCACTTTCTGGTAGCGCTCCGGCAGATGCTTCATGGCCCGGGCCAAAGTGTTCTGTAACTGGCGCTGGGCGCAAACGTGATCCGGCTGTCCTTCGGGAACGTCGGGAAACTCTTGAATGCGATCCTGTTCATCGTCCGACTGCACCGTGGTCGATACCAGGCCCACCGTTCGCAGTTCGTTCAGCATCCGGCGCCACTGTTCCACATCCACGCCCATCTCCTGCGCCACTTCATTTTCATTCGGGGTCCGGCCCAGCTTTGTAGAAAGATCCCGGGTCACTGCGTCGAACCGCTTCTGCCGCTTGCGCATATCCCGCGATGCCCAATCCAGTTCGCGCAGGCTATCTAAAATGGCTCCCTTGATGCGGTGTTTGGCATAGCCCTGAAACGCTACACCCTTCGATTCGTCGTACTTCTCCACGGCGTCCATCAGCCCCAGCACCCCGGCGTGTACCAGGTCATCCAGATCCACATAGACCGGCAGATTTTCGTGTACCCGAATCGCAATCGCTTTGACGAGCGACAGATGCTCCAGCACGATTTGATCCCGCTCCTCCCGCGAAACCTTGCCACTCCGCTGTGAAGACACACTTTCCATCCGCATCGTTTTGGTATCCTTTTTTTCGTTTTCTGATTTGCCGGTCCGAATCGTCCGACGCCTCTTAGGAGTGCAACCTTAGTGCCTAACGAAAATAGGAGTAAGTATCTTTTTTTCTTGCATATGCCGGGAAAATAGATGTTCCGTTCCGGAACGCCGTTCCAACATGAAACCGCGCATGTTTCAAACCGGGCGTTTTTCTGAACCGCATGGGCCGGGCGCAGTCTTTTTGATGTCCCGGAAGGGATTTACTTCAGAGCGAGGACGAATCCGTCGCTATATCCGCCGGCGAATCCGGACTGAAATCCGTTGCCCAGCACCGAAAAGGTGCCCCGGAGCGCATCCGTGGTATAACCGCCGACGAAGATACTCCCGTCCGCCGCAACCGCTAACCCGGTCGCTACATGGAAGCCCTCGCCGCCGAAGTAGCTCCCATAGGCAAGGGCGCCGGCCCCGGTTACACTCGGGTTCAGCTTCACCAGAAACGCCTCGATGCCGCTCCCGAACTGGCCAAGAGCCGCATCGGAGCTCACAGGGAAATCGGCGGAAAGCGTATACCCGGCGACGTAAATAGCGCCGCTGGTATCTCCGGCAATGGCATAGCCTACCTCCCCGCCGGAGCCGCCCAGAAACGTGGAGTACTCGACGAACTTCGCGGGTGGCGCCTGCGGGTTGACGCGCGTTACGAAGGCGTTGCCGTTGACGTTAAATTTGCTTTGGAAGGCGTTCGTACTGATAGGAAAGTCGGGCGAGAGAGTCCAACCAGTGAGCAGCAGGCGGTTATCGGCCGTGAGAAAAAGCTGGCGGACCTCTTCGATATTCGACCCGCCGAAATAAGTGCAGTAGGGCAATGACGCGTTGCCGGACTGGGTCAGGTCCATCACACCGATAATGAGATTCTCGGTTCCCGTGGGCCCCTGCTGGTAGGCAGGACCGGCGGTCGGAAACTCTGTGGAGAGGGTCGAGGCCGCAAAATACACCAGTCCGTTGGGCGCCACCGCGAAGCCGCGGCCATCATCCTCGTCTTCCCCGCCGAGATAAGACGCGTAGGCAGGGGTGGTGGTGCTGGTATCAATCTTGAGGACGAAGGTGTCGCTCGATCCCCAACTCACGGCCTGGTACGCCGTAGTGGTGGTGGGCATATCCGGGGAAGTTGTCGTGCCCCCAATGTAGATGAAGCCTCGCGCATCTACGCCGATCCCGTGAGGCGTTTCGTCCCCCGTCCCTCCGAAGTACGTCGAATATTGCAGACCGAAGGAGCGGTCGATGACGGAAACGAATGCGTCGGTGTTGAAGACGGTGGCGCTCGAACTCAACGAGAGAGTCGTCTGTAGACTGTTTCCCGCCAGTGGAAAGTCGCTCGAACTGGTGGTTCCGGTGACATAAATCAGCCCTTTCGAATCGACGGCGATCGCACTCGCGATGTCGTCGCGGCCGCCTCCGAGAAAGGTCAAATAGCGAAGCGATTGTACCGTGGGAAGATTCGGATTGATAATCGCGACGAACACATCGTTACCGCCCGCGTTGTTGCCTTGAATCCCGGTAGGGGTTGCCGGCAGATCGCCGCCCGTAGTGTTCCCGGCGATATAAATGAAGCCGCTCGAGTCCGTCGCTACCGCATTGATGGAATCGGTGGCGCTGCCGCCTAGGAACGTGGCGTAGAGAAGAACCGGGTCCACCACAAGCGGCTGGGCCGAATCGTATTGACTAATCGCAAGCCCGGCTGTCTGGCCTCCAAGCAGCCGGTAGTGGCCTTCAATCGGCCGGCGCGCCCCCGTCCGGGCGTCCTGCTGATAAAGGATCGGCCGCTTCTGAATGAACTGACCGTCGCCCGCTGCGACCACGAGATCACCACCGGCGTTGAGAGACAAGTGGTCCGCGCCGCGGAAGTGGAGGCGGATCTTACGGGGATCGGCGGCCGGTTGCACCACGAAATCGTATTCGAGTTCCTCCTGGCTGCCGTAGTACACAAGGTCGATACCGGGATAGACGGAGCGGTACGCTACGCGCGCGAACTGAGAAATGCCCGTATAGGACCGGCGCCCCCGGAAATAGTCGGTTCGCGCAGGCAACCGGTCTAAGGGCTCGATGGGGGCGTTCGTATTGCCCCCTACGAGCGTAACGTCCACCCGCCGCGAGGGCGAAGCGAGCACCGCCCCACGATTCGTAAGAAGGAGCGTCTTGCCGCCCGAGCGAGCCGCGAACCGTGTTTCGCTATTCCACTGCCCGCGATTCTCTTCAAAGTGCAGCGGAATGGCTGCAAATACGGCCTTGGCGCGCGCCGCGGCGGCATCGGGCCCGGGTGCCGCGAACCCCGTTGCCGCACACATCAACACGAATAGCGAGAACCGCAGGAGTGATAATCGGATAACGGACACTAAGAACCCCAAACGTCGTAGTTTAACAGTGCGACCGCAAGATCGTAGTAATGCCATGAAGGGCTGGACGATACGGCCAGCAATCACACTGCCATTGGTAAGAATGGCCGCGCACGGGCTGCGCCTGGCGATGCTTGCCGGCGTCGCCGCCGCGTTGTGGGCGAAAGGCTCAGGTGTGACCTTTTCGCACGATGTGGCGCCGGTCTTGTACCATCACTGCGCCACCTGCCATCACGCGGGAGCTGTCGCTCCATTTCCATTGATAACTTATGCCGATGCCGCTCGCCGCGCCGATTTGATCGCAGCCGTCACCGCCAACCGGTACATGCCGCCATGGCTCCCGGCCGCCCCGCGCTTTGCCGGAGAAAGGCGATTGACCGACGCCGAGATCGCATTACTGGCGCGGTGGGCAGCGGCGGGGGCGCCCGAAGGAGATCCCGCAGAGACACCACCGGCGCCGCATTTCCCGGAAGGCTGGTCACTCGGCGCGCCGGATCTCGAAGCAGAAATACCGTCTCCCTTCCAAGTACCCGCCGAGGGACCCGACCTCTACCGCTGCTTTTCCGTGCGGCTGCCCCATCACGCGCAGCACTACGTTCGCGCCATAGAGATCCGGCCCGGCGACCCCAAAGTAGTACACCATGCGCTCTTATTTCAGGATGTGACCGGCACGGCGCGGAAGCGAGACGCAGGCAGCGGGTACGACTGCTTCGGCACGCCCGGCTTTCTGCCGGCCCGCGGATTGGGCGGCTGGACGCCCGGATCCGGCGCCATCACCATGCTCCCCGGCATAGCAGAGACCCTTTACGCAGAAGCGGATCTGGTAATCCAGGTCCACTACCACCCGACCGGCAGGCCGGAAACCGATCGCACTCGCCTCGCGCTTTACTACACCAGCGAGAAACCGCGAAGGCATCTAATCGACGTGGGGCTTACGTCCAACCGCATTGACATCCCGCCGGGCGCGCGCGATTTCAGAGTGACCGACCACTTCACACTCCCCGTGGATGTGGATCTCCTGGGCATCATTCCACACGCGCACTACATTGCGCGGGACATGCTCGGGTATGCCGTGCTGCCGGACGGGACTCGCCGCACCCTGATTCACATTCCCGATTGGAACTTCAACTGGCAGGAGCAGTACCGCTACTCGGCGCCCATCCGGCTGCCCTCGGGCACGCGCGTCGAAATGGAGTTTACATATGACAACTCGGAAGCCAATCCGCGCAATCCGAACCACCCGCCGCGTCGCGTCATCTACGGCCCGGCGAGCACCGATGAAATGGCGGGCCTGCATCTCCAGGTCGCCCCGGCCCGAGAGAGCGAACTCGAAGAACTGGATCAGGCGATTTGGGGGAAGATGATGCGCATGCTCGGCGGGGGCGTCTACCGGCAGCCTGAAAAGTGAATGGCGGCAAATTACGCCGCAACCCGCGCGCTCACCACAGGAACCATCCAAACCGCATAGCCGCCCGGGTCCCGTATATTCGCGATCATCTGGTTGAAGTAGCCCAGCGAGTCCTCGTACGTAAGCGGCGTCTGCTCGCTGATCGCCTCGGCGTAGCCGTCGCGCCACGCTTCAATAATCGCTGCGAACGTCTCTCTTGGCACCCGTATTGTGTCCACCACAATATAGTCCATCGTGATCTGCTCAACCTGCATCGCGGCGAGGATGCGGTAGATGTTGCGGCCGATGAACATGTCGGTCTGGCTCGCCGCGCCGATGGCCGCCGGAACTTGATGCCAGAATTCTCCCGGATCTAAGCCGGCTCGCTCGAAATGAAGCATTCCATAGTCCTCGGGAATGAGGTGTAGATAGCCTCCCGGTCGCGTCACGCGTGCCAGCTCCCCGATCACGCGATCCGCATACGGTATCGAGTGCAGAACGTGGCGGCACACAGTAAGGTCGAAAGTGGCATCGGCCGCCTTCAGCTCGAAGATGCTTTGATGTTGGAAGTTCAACCGCGAACCGAATTTTTGGTAACGGGACCGGGCCAGTTCCAGATTCTTATCGATGATGTCCACGCCGAGGACGCTCGCGTCCGGAAAGAGCTCTGCCATCCGGGATGCCCCTTCTCCAGTCCCGCAGCCCGCGTCCAGTATGCGTGCATTGGATGGCAGCGCGTACCGGTGAAGCAGCGGAATCTCCTGCGGCCAAATCGCGCGCGCCTGCGCATCCAAACAGCGCACCATGGACTCGTCCGCCATGTGCTTGGCCTGCGGGTTTAAGTCGGTCATCGGTTCTCCGCCTCCGCCGGAACCACGGCCAGCGGCCGCATGGGGGCGCCCGTAGCTCCGCGAATCTTTAAGGGAGCGGCCACAAATACAAATTCGCGAACAGCCGAAGCGGCCAGCTCTTCGAGATTCAGGCACTCGATAATGTGTATGCCGCTCTCCACCAGCAGGTGAACGTGGACCGGCATTGTCTCTGAAGGGATCTTCTCGAAAGCGAGCGTATCTGAGCCGGCCGCAAATACACCGCGCTCGCTCAGCCAGCGGGCGCCCGCCATGGATGGCCCCGGCGCGTGTCCCTGCGCCACGAAATCGGCAGGCCGCGGCCAGTAAGTTGCCCAACCCGTGCGGATCAGGGCGACATCGCCCGGACCAATCACTAAACCCTGAGCGGCACGGTCGAGGTGCGCGGGCCCGACTTCGAAATCGCCCGGCAGCACCTCCGTCTTTTCGATCCCCGCAATATCGAGCATAACGCCGTGCCGTAAAATGGGCGGAATCGTGTGAGCGCCATAATGTTCATGGCCGCTCGCCGGGGCCTGAACTACGGGTTGATCGCCATGCAGTCTGCCGCGCCGCGAGAAGTGGCAGAGGGCGTCGATATGCGTGCCCGCATGGCCGCTCATAGCCAGTGCGTCGGCCGACGAACTATGTCCTTCAGGGCCGACAAAGTCGCCATGCTCTCGCGTCAGACCATAAAGGAACGGAGGATGCGTAGGGAAATGAGCCATTCCAGGGAAGTAGGTCTGGGAGAGATCATAAATGGTTGAGTTTTGGAGAACGGCGAGCAGTTCCTTCATGTGGATCCGGTGTTGCCGGCAGCAACAGGCGTGCCTCGAAAGCACAGCTAAGAGCTTTGATTTTAGCGCGGAAGGGGAGAGAAGCCCTTCCGAAAGTAATGTGCCCTGCTACCATGGTTTCGTTTCAGGGCGATTCGACAGATGAGACATTCGGAAGCGAGTAGGCGGGCGGCAGTGTGGAAGGTGTGTTGCGGCGTGCTCAGCAGCGCGGCGCTCGCGAGCGCGCAGCAGTACACCATATCGACGGTAGCCGGAGGCGCTCCGCCCGCGGTGCCCGTAGCGGCGGCCAGCGCTTCCATCGGACAGCCCCAGCGAGTAATGGTGGACACCGCCGGCAACGTCTACTTCACCAGCCTGAATTGCGTGTTCCAGCTTTCGACGAGTGGAACCCTCACGGTGGTGGCGGGCAATTCGCGAGCGGGTTATGCAGGCGATGGAGGGCCGGCGGCGCAGGCTCAGCTCAACGCGCCTACCGGACTCGCAATCGATTCATACGGCGATATTTTTATCGGCGACACAGGCAATAATCGCGTTCGCGAGATCACTCCCGATGGGAACATCACGACATTCGCGGGTAACGGCACCCCCGGCTATTCAGGGGATGGCGGCCCGGGCACGCAGGCCCAATTGCATTCGCCTATGGGCGTGGCTGTGGACAGTTCGGGAAATGTGTATATCGCAGACTCGGCCAATAGCTCGGTCCGCTGGGTAACCCTGGACGGCAACATTTCTACTTTTGCGGGAGACGGCTTCGCGAATTATTACGGCAACGGCGGATCGCCCAACCGCGCCGAGATGCATAGTCCCCAGGATGTTGCCGTCGCGGGCGGCACACTCTACATAGTAGATACCGGCAATGCCTATATTCGCGCGGTTGCCAACGGCGTCATCAACGATGTGGGCGGGAGCGGAACCGTCGGCTTTGCGGGTGACGGCGGCCTGGCGACGAGCGCGGCCATTTACTCGCCTACCGCAATCACGGTCGATTCGGCCGGAGATTACTATATCGCCGATACCGGCAACGACCGCATTCGCAAAGTGGACACCAAGGGCAATATCAGCACCTTTGCCGGGAACGGTACCATCGGATTTTCAGGTGACGGCAGCACCGCCGCCAATGCCGAGCTGAACCAGGCTTCGGGAGTCGCCGTCGATGGCCAAGGCAACCTCTACATCGCCGACACTTGGAATAACCGCATCCGCAAAGTGACCTCGTCCGGAACCATCAGCACCGTTGCAGGCAACGGCGCTGTGAGTTACTCGGGCGATGGCGGTCCGGCGTCGCGTATACAACTCAACGGGCCCGCCGGCGTGGGCTTGGATAGCGCAGGCAACTTGTATATTTCCGATTCGCGCAACCGTGTCGTACGAGTAGCGAAGCAGAATGTTGTGGCCAGCGTCGGCGGGGGCTCGCTGGTATTCCCGCGCGGCATCGCGAGCGACTCGGCGGGAAACGTGTATATCGCCGATCAACAAGGCAACCGCGTCGAGCGAATCGGAACCGACGGCACTCTGTCTAACTTCGCGGGAAATGGAACAGCGGGTTACGCCGGGGACGGCAGCGCCGCCGCGAATGCGGAGTTGAACGCGCCCACCGCGGTCGCAACCGATGGCGCCGGCAATGTCTATATCGCCGATTTCGGGAACAATGTGATCCGCAAAGTGGGTTCTAGTGGAACCATCACCACCGTCGCGGGCAATGCGTTTCAGGGCTACTCCGGCGACGGAGGGCCGGCTGCACAGGCGAGTTTGAGGGGGCCGCAGGCGTTGGCCGCCGATGCAGGCGGAAATCTGTACATCGCCGATGCCGGCAACAACGCCATTCGCAAAGTGACTCCGGATGGGAATATTCGAACCATCGCCGGAAACGGTTCCGCGGGGTTCTCGGGTGATGGCGGCCCGGCGAGCAGCGCGCAGATCACCAATCCGGCAGGTTTGACTGTGGACGAACTGGGCGACCTGTTCTTCATCGACGGCACGTCACGGGTACGCCAGATCAACACATCGGGAACGATCGCCACCATTGCCGGTAACGGCATTACGGGGTACACGGGAGATGCGGGAATCGCTACCCAGGCCGAACTCAATGCACCTGCGGCACTGGCGCTCGATGGGCTCGGCAATTTATATATCGCCGACACCGGGAATAATGCAATCCGCATGCTGCAGCCGGTTGGCTCCGGAATTACCGTGAGCGCCGTTACCAATGCAGCCACGAATCAGGCAGGACCCATCGCGCCGGGCGAGGTTGTGGTGCTCTATGGCTCCGGGTTGGGACCGAGCCAGTTGCAAGTGTATCAACTCGGTGCCAACGGACTGGTGCCCACATCGGTGGGAGGAGTGACCGTGCTCTTCGGCGGCGCCGCAGCACCCGTGCTGTATGCATCTCCGGGGCAGACTTCGGTTGTGGTGCCCTTCGAAATCAGCGGTTCGACGGCGCAAGTAGTTGTCGCGAGCCAAGGCCACATTTCGACCCCGGTAACCGTGCCGATTGCGCCGGCGGCTCCGGGGCTGTTCACCGTAGATGCTTCAGGAAAAGGGCAGGCCGCGGCGCTGAACCAAAATCAGCAGGCAAACAGCGCCGCCGCGCCGGCCGCGCGCGGCAGCCTGCTTTCATTGTTTGCGACGGGCGGCGGCACAACCTCGCCACCATCGACGGACGGGCTGCCGGGCGCCGCGCCCCTACCGCAACTGACGCTCCCAGTTACCGTCACCATCGGCGGACAACCGGCACAGGTGAGTTATGCGGGCGGTGCTCCCGGGCAGGTGGCCGGCATCGTGGAGATCACCGTACAAGTACCAAGCAACATACAGCCCGGCAATGCAGCGCCTGTCACACTGCAAATCGGCAGCGTCACTGCACCCGCCGGGGTGACCGTCGCGATCCAGTAACCCATCGGCCCTCTAAACGGGAGTTGCCAGAACCTTCTCCGCGGCTGCCTGAGCATTGCCCGCCGCCCGGTAACCCTGCTGTGCCAAAGCCGATTCCAATTCGTGCAGGATCATCAGAACGTTTTCCGCAGTAGAACCATAACCCATCGTTCCGATGCGGAGCACCGTGCCGGCCAGCGGTCCGAAACCGCCTGCGATCTCTATGCCGCGCTGCTCGAGCAGATACTGCCGGAGTTTGGCTTCATCCACCCCGGCGGGAATGCGGGGCGTGTTGAGAGTCCAGAGACGATCGGCCGGATTCGTTACGAGCATCTCCAAGCCTATCGCTTCCACGCCCGCGACGAATGCCAGGTGGTTGCGGCGGTGCCTCTCCCAGCGCGCCTCCAAACCCTCTTCGGCAATGATGGCCAGACCTTCACGGAGCGCATAAAACATGGTAGCCGAGGCCGTGTGGTGATACCGGCGCCCTTCAAAGTAGGTGTCGAGCAGCAGGAGGTCGAGATACCAGGAAGGCACGGGCGTGGTGCGGGCGCGGCGGTATTCGAGCGCGCGCTCCGACACCGTTACCGGCGCCAGGCCGGGCGGACAACCCAAACCTTTTTGTGTACAACTGTATGCGATGTCGATACCGTTTTCGTCCACCAGCACCGGCATGCCGCCCAGCGAGGTGACGCAATCGGCAATCACCAGCGCATCCACCTCATGCGCCGCTTCGCAAATATGCTTGGCATGGTTGAATAGTCCGGTGGAGGTTTCCGCCTGCACAAAGGCTACGATGCGCGGACGCTCGCGGCGTAAAAAATCACGCACATTTTGTGGATCGAAGGGCCGCCCCCACTGCTGCTCGAGACGGACCACGTCGGCACCCTGCCGCCGCGCCATTTCGCCTATGCGCTCGGCGAAATACCCGTTCGCGAGCAGCGCAAATTTCTGGCCGGGCTCGGCGAAATTGGCAACCGCGGCTTCCATGCCGGAACTGCCTGTTCCCGAAAGAGCCATGTTGAACTGGTTCTGCGTCGAAAATACGTACCCCAGAAGCGCACGGACCTCTTCTGTGATCTGGAAGAAGTACGGATCGAGGTGACCTACGATCGGCTGCGAAAGAGCTGCATAGACGCGCGGAGCGACCATACTTGGTCCTGGTCCGAACAGCCAACGTCGCGGAGGATTTAGCGGTTCATATGATTGCGGCATAGATATATGGGAATAGCGCATCGCCGGGAAACTCGCGAACCGTCGCGGCGAGGATGGGCACCAGCGCTATTTCTTTCCTTTCGCCTGTTTGTAGCTTTCGCGAATAGTCTGCATCTGGCGCGCATGGGACTCGGTGTGTCCGGCAGAGCCCTCGAGCATGCGACGCAGCGTTACCACGCCGTTCTTAGTGTGTGTCCCTGCGCGAACGAACGCGGTCTCCGGCCGGTCCTTCAGCAGTTCGTAATTTTCGGCGCGTAGGCGGCGGAAGCTTTCGAGAGAAGCCCTAGGCTTGCGGTTTGCGTAGTCCAGATTGCCGGCCCACGCATCCTGATCAAAGGCGATTAGAGTGGGGTTATCCTCCGCAAGAACCTGCCGGAACCTGTGCGCAAACACCAGTTCGCAATCGGCCAAATGCGCCATGATCTGCCGGATACTCCATTTCCCGGGCTCCGTAACGAAGTCTTCCTCCTCACCGAAAACGCCCGTGAGCACTACCGCGAGGAGTTCGGGGCCCCGGCGAAAGCGTTCCAAAATATCAGAGAGATCGGACATGGCCTTGGCAGTATATGCGCGGCCCCAGCCTAACGCTTCGGGCCGCAATTCATCTACGAAAGCATTGATTATATCGCGCGTTTCCCGCGAGCCTTCGAGAAAAGCCTACAATAGAGCCATCTATGCGATGTGGATTGGTTGTTTTTCTGGCGGTCGCGGCAGCAGGTTGGGCCCAGCAGCGCGGCTTCGACCGGCCCCAACACCTGGATTTTCGCGGCACACGCGGAGCGGTGGCGGGAGGAACAGAGTTTGCCACCGATGCCGGCATGAGGATGTACTACACGGGCGGAAATGCGGTGGATGCCGGGATCGCGGCCATGTTGGCAGCTTCCGTGACTGAGTTTTCCCACTTTGGATTCGGCGGCGAAGCGCCCATCCTGGTCCGCACGCGAGATGGAAAGGTATACGCAATCGCCGGCGTCGGCACCATGCCGAAAGCCGCTACCGCGGATTTCTTTCGCAGTCATAAGCTCGGCGCCGATGAAGTGACCGAACCGCCGGAGCCGAATGGGCTTAAAGATTGGGTGCCGGTCGCGGGTATTCTGCCCGCGCTGGTGCCTGGCATGGTGGAAGCGGCCCTCGTGACATTGCGCGAATTCGGCACGAAAAGCTTTGCCGAGGCTGTGGAGCCCGCTATTCAGCTAGCCGACGGCTTCCCGATCGATGAGTTGCGCGCCTCCAGCATCCAGCGAAGTTTGAAGTTCATAATGAAATGGCCGGCCTCGCGCCAGGTCTTTCTGAAAAACGGACGGCCTCCTGTGGTCGGCGAGATCTTCCGCCAGCCGGAACTGGCCCATACGTTGCGGGCCATGGTAGACGCGGAGAAGAAGGTGCTGGCCGCGGGTGGAAGCCGCGAAAAAGCCATTGATGCCGTGCGCGACTATTTCTACCGCGGCGAGATCGCTCACAAAATCGATGAATTCTCAAAGCAAAATGGCGGGCTGCTGCGTTACGAAGATATGGCCGCGTTCCGCCTCTCGCCGGAAGCGCCGGCCTCCACTACCTTCCAAGGCTACACAGTGTACAAACCAGGCTTCTGGAGCCAGGGCCCCACGATGCTCGAAGCCCTCAATATTCTGGAAGGCTTCGATCTGCCGGCACTGAAGCTCAATTCCGCCGAATACATTCACACGTTGGTAGAGGCCCTCAAACTGGCGTATGCCGATCGGGACACCTATTACGGTGACCCGAAATTCGTGCAGGTTCCTTCCGAGCGGCTCCTGTCGAAAGAATACGGTGCGGAGCGGCGTACCCTGATTACCGCCCAGGCTTCTCAGGAATTTCGTCCGGGGCAGATCGGCCCGCATCCGCCGCAGCACCCGTCGCACGTCGAGATCGCGCATCGCAAGATCGACGACGCGCTGGCAGCCAAGGACACCACCTGTATCGACGCTGTTGACAAGAACGGGATTGCATTCTCAGCGACGCCGTCCGGTGCCTGGATGCCCTCTTACATTGCGGGCGACACCGGAATTCCGCTCACCCAGCGAGCGCAGAGTTTTCTGCTGGTGCCCGGCCATCCGAACGAATTGGCCGGCGGCAAGCGGCCCCGGGTGACGCTTAGCCCCACATTGGCTACCCGCGCCGACGGCACAGTGATTGCGCTTTCGACTCCCGGCGGCGATAACCAGGAGCAGGCGCTGATTCAGGTGCTGTTCAACGCCATTGAGTTCGGCTACAACGCGGAATACGCCGTGGAGATACCGCGCTTTCAGACCCGGCATTTGGTAGCCAGCTTCGATAATCACGCCATGAGCCCGGGCGATCTGCTGCTGGATGAGCGAACCCAATCTTCAATTGTTTCCGATTTGCAGAAGCGGAATCACCACGTAGAAATGCGGCCGCCGTACGACAGCGGCGCAGCCCCGGCCATCATTCGCTTGAACCCGAGCGGAATGGTTGAAGCGGGTTCCGACCCCTTTTACTACCGCGCCGCTCGGGCGTGGTAACCGGGTCTGCCGCCTTCAGTGAACTTCGGAGGCGCGTGTTATTCTGAAGTCTCCGCCACGGATCGGGCCCGTAGCTCAGTTGGTTAGAGCGCTACCTTGACACGGTAGAGGTCTGGCGTTCGAGTCGCCACGGGCCCACCACTTAAAGGTCCCTCTAACGTTCCCGCTCGCTCTCCCCGCCTCGCGGATCCGCCGCAAGCTTCATCTGGCGGCTCGTGCGCTGGTACAGAGGGCTGTACTCCACTCCGTACGGCGTCTTAATTTTGGTCGTCGCCTTCTCGTCATAGAATTTCTGACTCGATTGGTGTCGCGCCGCGATCTCCTCTTCTGTGCCGTCGCGAAACGTGATCTCTTCTCGCGGCATGAACATTACCTGCCCGATGGGCATGCCGTGCGACGCAGAAATAGTTTCGCCCGGCTGGAGGATGTAACGAAACTCCGAGTCATGAACATACCAATCGGTCTCGACGCGGATCACTAGCATCGGGGCGATAGGCCGCTCGACCAGGTTGAAAACTGGCGTGTAGACCGTATCCCAGCCCCTCGGGGTCTGGAAGTTCCACGCGCCCCGCAGCGTCACCGCGCCGGCCGGCGTTCCCAAATCATCCTGAGCCAGAAACATCTCCGGCATCAGGTGGGCGAGCTCACGGGTTTGCGGCGTGTCCTGGATATGCATCTTGATTTCCCGTTTCGTCGCGCCGATCCCACCAACCGGCATCAGGTACGTCACCGTAAAGATCGGCTCCCACTTCTTCCCTCCTCGGTTCACCGAGTAAACGAAGTGATACCGGCCTTCCCCCTCATACCCGATTTGGAACGTCTCTTTTTCGGCGAGCGGAGGATGGACGAGGAAACCTACGGTGCTCCCGGCTTCGAGCACGGGACAATGCCGCGCGTGCTGCGGCAGCAGCGGGCGCTGAGCCTCGCGGCGGGGCCGTAGACCAATTCCGGGCCTTAGTGGGTTGGGAAAGAGTCCTACTTCCATCCCAGAATTGTCGCACCTGCGTAACCGCAGCTACGGCGAAGCAACGGCAAAGTTTGAAAACTCCCGGCCCAATCCTACTTGGCGCTATAGAGGAGTGAAGTGTGCCTCCAGTGGTTCGCAACGCCTTACCAGCCTTGCTGAATCGGGATACCGTAACTTGAAAAGCAGGATAGTTTCGTAACGTGAACTCGTCAGCTTAAAGAAGCTATTTCACCGGTGGTAGTTCCGCCTTGCCTTCCGAGGAGTGCTCGTCGACCGCGATAGCGAAATAGCCGCTGACCGCGTATGTTGCCATCACCGCCACCATATCCATTGCCCCGCGCTTGCCCCAGAATTCAACGGCCTTCGCGAAGGTTGCAGAATCGACTCTCTTATCGTGGAACATCTGACGGCCAAAGCGGACGACGGTACCGTCTTTCTCATTCAAACCCGACAGGGAGCGGTTGTAGCGCACGACGTCGATCAACTTAGCGTCAAGTCCAGCCTTGAGACCGCTGGCCTCATGCGCATTCCACTCCAGGTTGTAGTTCGTTTCGCGGCAGGCAACCAGTATTGCGAGTTCACGGGTGTGTGGATCGAGCGTTCCGCCGGGCACCGCAGCATCATGGAGATCATGCAAGACTTGTGCGACGGCGAGGTTATACGCAGCGAAGGCGAGAGGGCCGCGAAGGATGCCGTCCTTACCCGCACCCGGCAGGGTGTCGAAAATCTTCTGCCCCTTGGCGTCCATATCGCTCTTCTTCAGATACGGTAGGCGGGCTCGCGATTGGGCATCCAGGTCGGCCGGAAGCTTCGATTGAGCATACGCGATGAAGGATGCGGTGGCTGTGATAAGGACAGCGGCCCAGCATTTCGGGGATCCGGAAAGGGTCATGTGTGTTCTTCCTTGGTTGATTCTACTTCCCTGTGCAGGGCGGCCTCGCACGGTTGAACCACGAACTAGCAACGCCGTCGGTCGAACAGGGCAGTCGCAATCGGGTTTACAAAGGACGCTTCGGAAGTAGCTGACGGCGTCCCAGCATGGCGCGCGCCCTACGGAATCAGACTTGACCTTCTGGCGGAGGAAGAGGGATTCGAACCCCCGAGTGAGTCACCCCACTAACGGTTTTCAAGACCGCCGCCATCGACCGCTCGGCCATTCCTCCGTCTTCATCTTACTCGATTGCGCTTTCGACAAATTCCCGGCGTGCCTCGCGATGCAATACCAGCAACGTTAGATTCGCGCCCCACAACCTTTACGGCGTCAGGGATGCTGTGTATGCGACGATATTCATCATTTCGTCGGTGGTCAGGTTGGCGACCACAGGCTTCATCAATTGGGTCCATGACCCTTTTCGGAAGCCTTGTTGCATGTCGTACATCTGACGCATCAGGTAGCTTGGCGAACGGCCGGCGAGACCGGGTACGGGCCCTAGTCCCTTCAAGTCACTACCGTGGCAATTAGCGCACGCGATGGTCTTGCCGCCGCCCTTCGTGACAAGAGCCTCACCCTTTTTTAACGCCCCCACCGGCACATACGCTGTGAAGCCCGAGTGCGGATCACGCAGGACCTCGGTAGCCTCGGCGTTCAAAGGTGTTTCTACGATGCGGTTGCCGAGCGGCTCCATCTCTGTCCCTTCAATCAGGAACAGTCCGTTTGAGGGCTTCGTCTTCGGCACCGTTTTCGTTTCGACGACCTTGATCCACCGCGTCCACTTGATGGAACCAAAGTATTCGGCGGCGGCCTTAATTTCGTCATCGGTCATGTTCTTTGCGAACTGGACCATGAGGTTGGTGTTGGCCTTGCGCGGGTCGGCGCTCTTTCGATTGCCCTCCTTAAAGTCATACATCGTGTGGATGAAATACTCTGCGGAGAGCCCGCTAACACCTGCATTCTCGGCGCGCCCCTTTCCGTTCGGATAGTGGCACAATCCGCAGGCCCACACGTTTGGCTGCTTGCCGTGAGCGACCACGTCGGGCATTTGAGGATGGTCGTTGGGGAACCAGTCGGCGGGGCCGAAACGGTTCGCGATCTGCGCGCGCGCATATTGCGCCGTAGCGCCAGGCAGGCTACGCGGCGTCTGATCCGTATTGGCGGGACCGATCGCGGTAGGCGCTGCACCCGCTTGCGGCGGGCCTTCGAAACCATAGGCCCACGGCGGCGGATCGGCGGCGGACATTGTCGCGGCACTGACGGCGAACACGAGTGCCGATACTGCAAATCTGCAAAGTTTCATGAGAGCCTCCTTGGGCTGCGGCAACTCCAAGCTTGCGCGATGAAGCGCGCTATCGAAATAGAGTACAACGGGCGAGGGCCGGCCGGAATCCTCAGAAGGGGCCCGGCAGCTTGGGGCGTCACATCGAGTTCTCCCGATCAACTCTGTTTGCCTACGGGATTGCCTCGCCGAAACTGGAGCGCAGGCGAACCGGTGCAGCAACGGGCTTGCCCACGAACTTTACAGACGAGCCTTGCGGAGTCGTGGACTTCCTCAAGACACGAGGCGACCCGCTGTGATTGCCGGCTTTGTCACCACGCTAGATTGTTGGACTCCACGAGGGGCTGTGACCTATTTCACAAAGGGCGCCATCGTGCATAAAGGGTCCTAGAGGAGCGAAAAATTACATGAGAGTTGCGAGCCTGATCCTAGTGTCGCTCGGCGTACTTTCCGCGCAGGTTCCTAATCCTACGCAGTCATCGAGTAAAGCACTAACGCCGAGCGAAACCGGGCAACCCATGCCCATTTTCCGCGTTACGGTGGTGTCGCGTACGACGAAAGCGGTCAACTACAACCACCGCACCGGAACGACACACATCGATTTTCGAGGCACCGAACTAATGCCCACGGCGCGTGGGGATGCGAGCGTAAGCAGCCAACTCGGCTCGACCAAAATTCAGACTCATCTGGATCACATGAGCGCCGCAAATCAGTACGGGCCGGAGTACATGACGTTTGTGTTGTGGGCGATCACCCCCGAAGGGCGCGCCATGAATCTGGGTGAGGTGGTGCTACAGGGCGACCACGCAAATCTGCTCTCCACCACCGACCTACAGAGCTTCGGCCTCATCGTAACGGCGGAACCGTATTTCGCGGTAACACAGCCAAGCGATGTCGTTGTAGCGGAGAACTTCATTCGGAACGATACAACCGGCACTATAGAACAGGTCGATGCAAAGTATGAGCTGCTGCAACGCGGCTTATACGTCCGCGACCGTTCGGCTTATGTGCCGGTGAAGATCGATCCCAAGGGGCCCCTGCAATTAGCGGAAGCGGAAAACGCCTTGGAAATCGCCAGGCTCGCGGGAGCAAACAAGTATGCAGCCGACACTTTTCAGAAAGCTCAAGTGGATCTGCAGAATGCGGAAGACTTCCTAAATAAGACTCACGACCGCAAGCGCTCCGAGACGAATGCCCGGGAAGCGGCCCAGATGGCGGAAGACGCTCGCATCATTACTTTCCGTAAAATTCAGGATGAGCAGCTAGCGAACGAGCGCGCCGCAGCAGCCCAGCGCGAGGCGGACGAAAAAGCCAAGGCCGCCCAGGCTGCCGAGCAGGCCGCGTTAGAGAAGCAGCGGCGAGCCCAGGCAGAAAGCGAAAGACAAGCCGCCGAGCAGGCAAAGCGCGAGGCGGAGGCCGCCGCAGCGCAAGCCGCGAAAGAGAGGGCCGCAGCAGATGCCGCCCGCGCCGCAGCGATTGAGCAGCAAAAGCTTCTGGCTGCTCAGACCCAACAGGCCCGCCTGAGCGCGGAAGAGGCGGAACGCGCGCGGCAACTCGCGGAGCAGCAGCGCCTCCAGGCCGAGCAGCAGCGCCAACAGGCCGAGAACGAGAAGACCGCCCTTCGCGAACGCCTGAAGCAGCAACTCAATATGATTCTCGAGACCCAGGAAACCGCTCGCGGATTGATTGTAAACATCTCCGATGTGTTGTTCGACTTCAATAAGTACACGTTGAAAGCCGAAGCGCGCGAGAAGATGGCTAAAGTCTCGGGAATTCTTCTCGCTTATCCTGGACTCAAGATCCAACTCGAAGGCCACACCGACAATATTGGAAGCGATGACTACAACATGAAGCTTTCGCAGCAGCGCGCCGACGCCGTTCGCGACTACCTGACTGCACAAGGTGTGTCCAGCAACTCCGTCTCGGCAGTAGGTTTGGGTAAAGCCGGTCCGGTTGCCTCTAACGACACGGGTGCGGGCCGCCAGAAGAACCGCCGCGTCGACATGGTCGTCTCCGGCGAACCGATCGGAATTGAGTTAACACCGGCTCCGCAACAGTAACCAGACCCGATCCGTTTTGCTGTATCGCGGCTCCGTACATGCGAATGCTACGGAGCCGTAATTTTTTAACTTCAGAACAGTTTGATCCTTAAATATTTCTGAGGATCCTCTCGAAAATCCTGAAGCTGATTTCCCAACTCTTTCAACGAGCCGTTTAGAGCATCGTACATTTCCGAAGTTGCTAAAAGTGGGTTTACG
>JAFAWA010000032.1 GCA_019242155.1 Terriglobia bacterium
GCGAAGAAGATCGCTTCGCTCACCCCGGCAGGCAGCCTGACCAAATCGTTCTTTACGAACAGCGGCAGCGAGGCCAACGAGACGGCGATTCTGGCTGCGCGGTGTTATACGGGCAACACGGAGATCGTGGCTCTCCGCCATTCGTATCATGGACGGACAGCAACGGCCATGAGTTTGACGGGCCAAGGCGCATGGAAATTAGGCCCAGCGCAGGCGGGGATCGTCCACGCGCATAATGCCTATTGCTACCGGTGTCCGTTCGGGCTGACTTACCCGGCTTGTGAAGTGAAGTGTGCTCAGGATACCGAGGAACTGATTCGTGCAACCACGAGCGGCGCGATCGCCGGGTTCATAGCCGAACCGATTCAGGGCGTGGGCGGTTTCATTACCCCGCCCAAAGAGTATTTCCAGATCGTCGAGCGGATCATTCGCAATCACGGCGGCATTTTCATCAGCGACGAGGTACAGACCGGTTGGGGGCGTACGGGCGGAAAGTGGTTCGGCATCGAGCAGTGGGGCGTAGTGCCGGATGTGATTACAGGCGCGAAGGGTTTGGGCAATGGAAGTCCGGTCGGGCTCACGGTGGCGCGTCCGGAGGTGGCGGATTCGATCACCCGCCTCACGATCTCAACCTTTGGCGGCAATCCCGTAACGGCCACGGCAGCCAAGGCGGTAATCGATTTTATCGAAGAACAAAAGCTACTGCAGAACTGCTCCGAAACGGGGGCCTACCTGCGGGCCGGGCTCGAAGATCTGCAACAGAAGCACGAACTCATCGGCGAAGTGCGCGGCATGGGCCTGCTGCAGGCTCTCGAACTGGTGGAGGATCGGAAAACGAAGCAGCCGGCGGCGGCGCAGACCGCTCTGGTGATGGAGGCCGCGCGCGAGAGCGGGCTGCTGATCGGAAAGGGCGGGATGTACGGCAACGTGATCCGCCTTTCACCCCCTATGAACATAGGCCGCACGGATGTGGACGAGTTCCTCAAATTGCTGGATCAGAGCCTGGTGCGGTCGCATGCGGCGGCGAGTGTGGGGATCTAGCAGGCAAGGGCTGCGGTGTCCGTCTACATAAGCCCAAAAGCGAGTGATAAACCTTTGGTACTAGAGTACTGCTAAGTAACGATTGGACCTTTGCCGAGCCGTGTTTTCCGGTTAGCATGATCTTGGTCCCGCGAACGCTCAGCTTCCAACGCTACTTCATGCTCCCATGCTCCAGTTCCTGTTCGTGCCGCTTCGACAGCGGGACCTTCTATTGCAGTGGTTTCAGTTCCGGCTTGGCGCCCTCCGGCAGCGGGTAGCGGTCCACGTTCAGGGCCATCGACACCAGCGAATAGTAACCCGTGACTCCGATCAGGTCGACCGCGCCGCGTTCCCCAAACCTGTTGACGACCTCGCGAAACGCAGCGTCACTGACCTGTTTGGTCTCGAGCAATTCGTGGCAAAACTCGTAAACCGCTGCTTCCTCCGGTTGCATAGAACCCGGGCGCTTACCGGTAGCAACGGCCTCGATGATTGCCGGGTCCAGACCCGCGTCCAACGCAAGCTTGTGGTGCGAGTACCACTCGTATTGCGCCATCCAATAACGGCCCGTAATCAAGATTGCCAGTTCGTTCAGTTTGCGCGGAATGGAGGTGTGAAAGCGCAGTTGCGCGCCGAGCTGCTGCGCGAGATCGCCCATTTCCGGACTGCGCAGCAATACGTTGAACGGACCGGTGGTGCTGCCGCCCCGGTCTCCCGCAAGCAGGTGGTCGATCATGGCCTTCTGCGGCGCGGTCAACTGCTCGTAGACGAGCGGCTTGAAACGGTCGCCGCGCAGGTTGAGTTGGGGCGCAGTCCACGCCAGGAATACGAAACCGAGAGCTGGTATGGCTGCAAGAAGAATCTTCCGGTTCATGAGTTACCTCTTTTCTTTTGCCAGATTATACCGAGAGTGCCGGCCGGTATCACGCCTTTTCCATCGTGGGGTTAGATCAAGGGAGGAACGGCGCCGTCACGGGGCACAGAGCGGCGGTATGGTATCTTGCGGCTAGCTGTGTTCCGCGCTGCGCTTCGACTCGTAATCGTGGTGGCCTTCGGGTCGTTTCCGTGCCTCGCTGCCGGCGAATGGAGTGCGGCCCGGAGCGCTCATTTTGAGGTCTACACTCAGTCGGGACTCGAAAATGCGCGTACGATGTTGGCGTGGTTCGAGCGGCTGCATGCCTTTTTTGCCCAGCAGACCGGATGGAATGTGGACAACCGCCTGCCGGTTCGGGTGATTGCCTTTCGCTCCGCCGAGGAGTTTGATCTGTACCGGCTGCGTCCTTCGGCTGACGCATATTATGTCGCCACGGAGGACCGCGATTTCATCGTCCTCTCGGGCAGCGAAGCCGGCGATATTCGCATGGCCGCGCACGAATACTGGCACTTTGTCGAACATGCCCAAGGCCTCCGTCTTCCCGCTTGGCTCAATGAAGGGCTGGCCGAGTTCTTTTCCACCGTTCGCCTGACGCGCGACGGCCGCATCGGAGGAGAAGTTCCAGGCCACGTGAAGGCTCTTCGCACTCACGGATGGATTCCGCTCGCCGACGTTTTGTCCATGCCCTTGGAGGCTCCCGCCAGCGGAAAACGCGACGCCTCCGAAATGTTTTACGCAGAAAGCTGGGCGCTCACGCATATGCTTGTGAGGGCTCCGGACTATGCGCCGCATTTTAGCGATCTGGTGGCTCGCATGGGCCTCGAGACGTCTGGACCCGAGCTTTTGCGGTCGATATACGGCAAGCGGCTGGAAACTATTGCTCGCGACATGCGTGGATGGATCGAAAAGGGCCGTTTCACGCCGCTCGTTGTGCCAGGCGCGTCACCAGAACCCACCGCGGCGGAGGTCTTGGAGACTTCCGGCTTTGTCGTACGCGCATTTCTAGCGGATATCATGCTCGCCACCGGCCGGCGCGACCGCGGGGAGGAGTTATACCGTGGCCTGGCTGCCGAGCGGCCAGACGATGCGCAGGCATCTGCTGGCCTCGCCATCTGGGCTCTTAAAGGGCACGAAACCCAAGAGGCTTTGCGGCAGTGGCATCGTGCGTTGCGTGCGGGTATCAACGACGCGAAAGCATGCTACCGTTTCGCGAAATTGGCGGACATGGCCGGAATCGAGTCCGCGGATGTTCGTCCGGCACTGGAGCGGGCCGTAGCGCTTCAACCGGACTTCGATGACGCCCATTACAGCCTGGCGCTGCTCGAAAATCAGGCGGGCGAGCATGAAGCGGCGCTCGCGCAGTTAAAGGCCATGCGCAACGTAATTCCCGAACGGCGATTTAGTTATTGGACTCTGACCTTCGACGCGCTGAATGAATTGGGCAGGCGCGCGGAAGCGATAGAGGCGGCAGAGACGGCAATGGCGGCCGCCGCCACGGATGACGAGCGCGGCTACGCGGAGCGGCTGAAGCTAACGGCCGAAACGGATATGGCGGTTCGCTTCGCGCGGGATTCGGAGGGCAACATGCGTCTCGAAACCACGCGCGCCCCGCACGACTCCGCGGAATGGAATCCGTTTATCGAGCCTGGCGACCGGCTGCGGCGAGTAGAGGCGCGGCTGCGCGAGATCGAATGCGCCAATGCCGCAACTACGTTCGTGGTGGATGCGCCCTCGGGTGTACTGAGGCTAAGAGTTAACGACCCGAAGCACGTCCAGATGCGGCATGCGCCGCCGGAATTTACCTGCGGGCCCCAGGCAGAGGGTGACGTCGTGGCCGAGTATGCCGAGACCGGACCGGGATCGGGTCTGCTGCGAGGGCTGGAGTTCCGGTAAATCGGCCCTGATCAGATCGGCCGCGGATCCCGTTTAAAGGACTTTGCAGGCGTCGTCAAAGGCGAATCTCGGCGGGCGCGGCGGCATGTTCGTTCCGTCTCCGTAGCCCAGGTTACAAATGAAATTCGCCTTCCATCTGCCGTCGGGGAAGAATTCGCGATTCACTTTTTCCGCATTGAAACCGGACATCGGGCCGCAGTCTAATCCGAGCGCGCGGGCGGCAAGAATCAGGTAACCTCCCTGCAGAGTGCCGTTGCGAAATGCGGTTTCTTCGATCAGCGCCGGTTTGTCTACGAGCCCCGAAAACGCATTCGGGTTCTTAAATGCTTCGCGCGCCTGGTCGATGAACTGCATGTCGTAGGCGACAATCACGGTCACGGGAGCGGTGCGCGTCTTCTCTACGTTGCCGGGATCCATGGCGGGCAGTAACCGCGCCTTGGCCTCTTCGGACACGAGAAAGACGAAACGTCCCGGTAACGAGTTGCCGCTGGTTGGGCCGAGTTCGAGTAGCTCGTAAAGCTCCCGCAGTGCCGCCCCCGGCACCCGTTCAGGGCGCCACACGCGATAGGTACGCGCGTCGCGGAAAATACGGTTCAGCGCTTCTTCAGAAATCCTGCTGTGCACGGGCGCGTTTTCAGCGGCGCTCATCGGCTTACCTCCAACCCAATACTAGCAAGCGAGAAGACGCGCTCCGCATTGGTCTGGTACAGCTTCTTTTTGTCGGCGTCGCTTATCGGCAGGCCGTTGGTGACCTTCACTTCCTCAGGCACAAACTGATAAGGGTAGTCCATGGCGTAGAGCACACGATCAACGCCCAGGACCGACTGCGCATAAAGAATGGGCGGCTGCCACGCCATGCCGCTCGTTGTTACGTAAACGTTCTGTTTGAAGTACTCGCTCGGACTGCGGTTCAACTTCTTCACCCCAGGATAACGCCCGGCGGCCACCATGGCCCGATGCATAAAGTCGATTCGGAAAAGCCAGTAGGGAAGCGCTTCCCCGAGATGGCCGAGAATTATCTGCAGATCCGGGAAGCGATCGAACACACCGCTAACGATCAGGCGAAGCATGTGCAGGCCCGTCTCGACCGCAAAGCCGTAAATCGCCCCATCCAGACCACGGTCCATAAAGGGAGCGATCATGGCGGGCGGCGGCGTATTGGGATGCAGATAAACAGGCACCCCGAGCGCCGCTGCAGCTTCGAAAATAGCCCAGAATTTAGGGTCGTCCAGATACTCCCCGCGGGTATGCGAGTTGACGATCGCTCCTTTCAAGCCGAGTTTCCGGACGCCGCGCTCCAGTTCTTTCGCCGCTCCCGCCGGATCCTGCGGAGCGATTGCGGCCAGCCCGTCGAACCGGTCCGGATGTTTGCGGATGCCTTCGGCGAGATAGTCATTACTCAATTCTGCAAGCGCGGCCGCGGTGTCCCGATCG
>JAFAWA010000060.1 GCA_019242155.1 Terriglobia bacterium
GGTGGCGTGGGTCCGATCGCGGGCGGCGCAGGCAGTGTCTTTCCAGGTTGTGAAGGAGCCGGCTGCCCCCCGAAGCCGCCGAACACAATTCCCATATTGAACGCGCCCGGCTTGTAGTTGAAGTTCTGGTCGACCGCGTAGTTGAATCCGCTGTTGGTGGATGCCGGAATGTAGACCAATCCGGTATTTGGGTTGTAGGACATGGGCGACCAGTTGTGCGCCCCGCCGGGCCCGGGCGAGAGCCGGATCGAGTCTTTCCCGTACACCGCCTCCGGGTTGACGATCGGGCGTCCGGTCTTCGGGTCTACGCCTTTCGCCCAATTCACCTGCGCGAACGGCTCTGCCGAGATGAATTGTCCGGTCACACGGTCCAGAATGTAATAGAAGCCGTTCTTATTGGCCTGCATGATCACTTTCCGCGTCTTTCCGTTGATCGGAATGTCGGCCAGGATCATCTGCTGTACGGTATCGAAATCCCACGAGTCGCCGGGCACTGTTTGGTAATGCCATCGCAACTCGCCGGTCTCGGGCTGCACCGCCAGGATCGAAGCGACGTAGAGATTCTCTTTGCCCTTGGATTTGCGCAATTCTTCCGGCCACGGCCCGCCGTTGCCTGTGCCGACATAAATCAAATCGGAATCGGGATCGTAGGACAAGCCGTCCCACACCGTTCCGCCGCCGCCCAGTTTCCAGGCTTCGCCGTCCCAGGTTCCAGCCGCTTTGCGCATAGCCGCGTTTTCGAACGGCTTCGAAGGATCGCCAGGCACTGTATAGAACTTCCAAGCCTGATGTCCGGTGGCCGCATCGAACGCCGCGAAAAAGCCGCGCACTGGATACTCCGCGCCGCTGACTCCCACGATTACTTTGCCTTTGACAAGACGCGGCGCCATCGTTATGGTGTAGTTGTCCTGTGGAAATGCGACAGGCGCTTCCCAAATGACTTTGCCCGTCTCCGCGTCCAGGCCTTCGAGTCTTCCATCAATTACGGGCGCGATGACCATTCCCTGGTAGAGCGCCAGGCCGCGGTTCACAATACCGCAGCAGATCTTCGGCCGGACGGCCTCCTGGTTCACCTCCGGGTCCCATCGCCAGCGTTCCTTCCCGGTGCGCACATCCAGGGCGAACACGATGCTCCAGTTGGTGATGCCGTATAAGGTTCCGTTCCACTCAAGCGGAGTGGCCTCCTGCGAGCCGCCGCCTTTGCCGACCTCGTAAGACCATGCCAGCCCCAGCCGGCTGATGTTTGCGGCGTTGAGCTGATTCAACGCGCTGTATCGCCATTCGCCATAGTTCAGACCATAAGTGATCCAGTCATCCGCGGTCTTGGCCGCATTTTTTAAAGTGGTATCATCCACGCGGCGCGTCTGCTGAGCCTGTGCGGCGGCGCTCGTCAGCATCAGCCCACAGAGGGAGCCGGCCAGGATCGAAAGTTTGTTAGAGCCCATCTTGCCTCGCTGATTGCAGGTTGGAGCCGGCGCGTAAGCGCTCCCTTCTCCGGTAGCCTGCGGTTTACCGAGCTATTCTATCCCATACCGGGGATCAGAGTTCCGGCGCTACCCGGCCGGAACCGAAGTCCAAAATGCCAAGTGCCCCTTGCGCGCGGATCAAGATTTCGAAATAATACCCGGAGCAGAGTAGGTATGTTTCGATACCGACAGGAGATCTGCCGTGCAACGCGCTTTGGTAACCGCGCTCGCTTCGTGTGCTGCTAGACCTCTACGACCTGAGACCCGCCGGTTCTTGACGGGGCTTTCCACCGATGAATTACAGTTTCTGGCTGAATTTTTGGGAGCCGCGACTCTCGAAGGCGATAGCCACGCAGCATGCCTGGCCGAGCGGATCCCGCAATTCCGCCGGAGCAAGTGCGCCGCGAGCGGGGTCAGGCTGGAGGATCAGGATCATAAGATTTTGGTGCTTCTCGAATTCCTTCGCCGCAGCGGCCTGGTGAGCCCTCCGAAATGGAGAGGCAACGGACCGTTATCTTTCGCGGCTCAGACCTAGCGCACGGATCCGTTTGTGCAGGTTCGTGCGCTCCATTCCCAAGGCGCGGGCAGCGCTTGAGACGTTCCACTTGGATTCTTCGAGGGCGCGCAGGATATGCTCGCGTTCGGCCGATTCACGCGCTTCCTGAATGGTGGATTTGGGCCCGGCTTCACGCTGAACCCGGATTTCGACCGGGATCGACTCGCGGGTAAGGCGTTCCCCCGGGGAGAGAATCGCCATGCGCTCGACCACGTTACGCAGTTCGCGCGCATTGCCCGGCCAGTTATAGGCTTCGAGCAGCGGCAGGACTTCGCCATCCAGCGTTTTGGGCCTGAAGTTGTTACGCGCGCAGAAGTCTTCGAGAAAGTATTCGGCGAGCGCGCGGATATCCTGGGGCCGCTCGCGGAGGGCGGGAACGCGCACGGGGACGACGCTTAACCGGTAGAAGAGATCTTCGCGGAATTTTTCTTGCGCTACCATCGCCCCCAGGTCGCGGTTCGTGGCCGAGATCACGCGAACGTTGACTTTGATGATCTGCTCGCCGCCGACCCGGTGGAACTCGCCTTCCTGAAGGACGCGGAGCAGCTTGGCCTGAGAGGCGGCGTGCAGGTCCCCCACTTCATCAAGGAAGATGGTGCCGCCGTCCGCCAATTCGAACTTCCCGCGCCGGGTCGCGGTCGCGCCGGTGAACGAGCCCTTTTCATGGCCGAACAGCTCGGTCTCGAGAAGCTCCGTAGGAATCGCGGCGCAGTTGACCTTAATGAATGGGCCCGAGGCAAAGGGGCTCGAGTTGTGGATGTGAGCGCCCAGCAGTTCCTTTCCAGTGCCCGATTCACCGATGAGCAGGACGCGCGCATCGGAGCGTGCGGCGAGGGTGGCCTGCTCGACCGCGCGAAGCCACGCCGTGCTCGACCCGATCATGCGCGGCGAACAGCCGACCAGTTCCCGGAGGCGCTCGTTTTCTTTACGCAGAGTGGACTGTTCGAGGGCGTTCTTGACGGCGAGCAGGACCCTGTCGCGGCTGAGCGGTTTTTCGAGAAAATCGAAGGCGCCGGCCCGGGTAGCCTCGACCGCATCGGCGATGGTGCCATGGCCGGAGATCATGATCGCGGGAGCGGGCGCGCCGGTTTGGCGCGTGGCTCGAAGCACGTCGATTCCGTTGCCGTCGGGAAGCTTCATGTCGAGCAGGTAAGCGTCGGCTCGTTGCGAATCGGGGTGCGACTGAAATTCCGCGACCGAACGGCAGACGTTTACGCCATACCCCTCCCGTTCGAGAATCATGCGCAGCGAGCGGCCGATATTCTCCTCGTCATCCACGATCAGTATGCGCCTGGAAGGCATGAGCAGCCACGGGCAGCAGCACGCGAAAACCTGCGCCGCCCAGTTCTCCTTTCACCAAAACAATGTCTCCACCGGAAAGCAG
>JAFAWA010000263.1 GCA_019242155.1 Terriglobia bacterium
GCTCGCCAGCAGCGCCTGTCTCCGCTTCACCGGCACGGGCAGATTATCATGGCATTTTCGAGCCGGGCGCATAGGGTGACATTTCTACTTTGCCGGACAGGGTGACATTTCTACTTTGCCGCGACAGAATTGGCTGAATTGGCTTGCTCGCCCGAAACCTTTCTGGTAGATTACCCGAAGCGGTAGAGTTTAAGAGAACCGCCCTTTGCCGGTGTTATTTGTGGATGCCGGGAAACGGGCGGTTTTTTAATTTGGGTCAACGGGCGGAGTGTGTACATGATTCTGCCCCATAAATGGAGATCACGATGGAGTCTTGCGCAACCAAACACGGATTGCGACTTCTGGTGCTCGTCACCTTTATAGCCTTCGCATTCGGACAAAGCCCGTCACCTACGGATGGCGGTCTCCAACCGGTAGACGTAGGAAAAACGGGAATCGACATCAAGCGTCCGGTATTCGCGGGCGCCTGCAAGGCGTGTCCATGGGGAGTGCTGGCCGCGATCACTCAAGCTGCACTGAAATCGTACGGCTACGATGTTCAGGTTTGTTGGGTCTGCTGGTCTAACTACGGACCGCGGGAGATGGCTGATAAGATGAAGCCAGTCGTGCCTCCCGGAGCCGGGGCCTATCCAACCGCTGATTACGTCGAGCCACCGCCGGACGCGGTCCCGGACATTAGCGCCACTAGCAAAATCAATCTTCTGGATGCTTGGAACGGCGAGGGGGCTTATGCAAACGATCGCAAACAGCGGCGAAACTACCGAATCGTCGCTCTTGTGCAGCAGCCGAACTTTCTCCTTGCGGCCGCAAGCAGAAAATCGGGAATCACGAATCTTGCTCAGGTAAACGATCGGACCCAGCCCACCTGGGTTGCGACCAGCACGCGCGACAGCGTGATTGAACAGGTCCTCGCATATTACGGCATTAGCGAAGCAGCCCTCAAGGCAAGGGGCGGCGGGTTCATTCGAACGCAGACCCGCGAACAGCGCGCCGCTGCCGACGTTTTTATCGGCGGCGGCCTCCTTGTCGATACGCCGGAACAGCGCATGTGGTATGAGGCCAGCCAACTCAATGACCTGGTTTTTTTCGAGTTGCCGGAGGCGTTGCTGACGAAGCTGGCCGGTCAGCGCGGTTATGTACGCGCAACTGCGCCGATCGCCCTTCTGCGCGGTCTGGAGCGCCCTATTCCCACCGTGATGCGCTCCACTCATGTAATTTATGTACGGGACGACGCGCCTGACAGTTTTGCCTATACTGTTGCCAAGGCTCTCGACGAGCATCAAGAGTTATTCCGCATGTATGGCGATCCCTGGTATTACGACACACGGCTGATCGCAAGCAGCAAAACGATTCCGATGGCGCCGGGCGCCATGCAGTACTACCGCGAGAGAGGGTATGCGAAGTGATTGGCCGGTTTGCCTACAACATCGACAACCGTGCAAGGAGTTATAACGTATGAACAAGACAGAAGATAGCAACTCGTCTGGCTTGAGCAACGCTATTGATCGGCGGAAATTTTTGGTGCGCGCTGGCGGAGCAGCGTGCGCCATAGCCCCGTTCATTGCGGCGCCCGCGCGCTCGCAACAAACAGCCGCTGGCGCGGTCGTCGAGACAGACAGCGGAAAAGTGAGGGGCGCTGCGCACAACGGAATTCACTCCTTCAAGGGGATTCCTTACGGAGGATCGACTGCGGGCAAGAACCGCTTCATGCCGCCTGTCAAGGCCGAACCATGGAGCGGCGTGCGGGACGCGTTTCAGTTCGGGCACTGGTCGCCGCAAAACATGCGGTACAGCGATGTTCTGGCGCCGCAGGCAGACATCAAAAAGGAGGGCACTGGAGAGGACTGCCTCGTGCTGAATGTCTGGACTCCGGAGCCTAATTCCAGCCACAAGCGGCCGGTAATGTTCTGGTGTCACGGCGGCGGATGGGCTCAGGAAAGCGCCTCGTGGCAGTGGGTCAATGGAGAGTCGCTTTCCCGCCGTGGGGACGTGGTTGTGGTTAGCGTCAACCACCGGCTCAACCTGTTCGGTTATTGCCACCTCGGAGATTTAGGCGGTGAGAGGTACGCTGCCTCCGGGCTCGCCGGCATGCTTGACCTCGTGGCTGCCCTCCAGTGGGTGCGGGACAACATCGCTCAGTTCGGCGGTGACCCGGCCAATGTATTGGTTTTCGGCGAATCGGGCGGCGGACTCAAAACCAGCACACTTCTGGCTATGCCCCGGGCCAAACGGCTTTTCAATCGCGCCGGGATTCAAAGCGGGCCGCTGCTGAGATCGAATACGCGTGAAAGGGCCAATGCCACGGCGAAGGCCTTGATGGCCGAGCTGGGCATTTCAAAAGTGGACGATATGCAGATGGTTCCGGCAGAGCGGTTAACTGCCGCGATGGACACTATGGCTCAGCGTGGGGGAGGGACGGCGGGGGTAATGCAGTTCTCTCCATTCGTAGACGGCAAGATACTGCCAACCCATCCTTTTGATCCGGTGGCGTCACCAGTATCGGAAACAATTCCGATCCTGGTCGGCTGCAATACCCACGAGCAGGCTTTCTTCGCCTTGTCGCGGGACGAAGCCGCGTTCCACCTGGACGACGCCGGCCTCCGGCAGCGTGCGGTAGGATTTGCCGGGGAACAGAAAGGGCAACAGGTGGTCGACCTTTACAAAAGACTGCTTCCCGGTAAGAGCCCCAGTGAAATCTACTTCCTGATGGCCACCGACCGCTCAACACGTCTGCAATCCATTTCACTTGCTGAACGCAAATTCATGCAGGCCAAGGCGCCCGTATATATGTATCTGTTTGCGTGGCGCACGGCTGCGCTCGGTGGAAAGCTCGGCGCGCCGCACACCGTAGAGATCCCGTTCGTGTTCGACAACACCGATGTGCCGAAGGTAATGACCACCGGAAGCGCAATGGAAAGAGCGCTGGCGGCTAGAACCAGCGAAGCCTGGATTCAATTTGCCCGCAGCGGCAATCCGAATCACAAAGGTTTGCCGAACTGGCCCGCTTACACCACCCGTGAGCGGTCGACCATGGTGTTTGATAACACGTGCAGGATGGTGAACGATCCGGGAAGCGACGAACGGAAGTTCTGGCAGAGCGTCTAGCCAGAGCTGGACAAGTGAGTTTTCGAGGAGGTAATCAGGACCATGCGCATGCCGCATTTTACTCTGGCGATTTTCATCGCGCTGCCTCTTGCGGCAGCCATGCAGGAGCCAATTGCCGTCGAAGGCGGAATGATCTCGGGGGTCCCTGGCTGGGGCTGGGGAGTCCGCGAGTATCTCGGGATCCCCTTCGCCGCGCCGCCCGTCGGTAATCTGCGGTGGAAAGAACCGCAGCCGGCGATTCCATGGCAGGGCGTCCGGGTGGCGGACCGCTTCGGCGCGTCGTGTATGCAGAGGCCTTTTTCGCCCAACCAGGGGGCCTGGAACGGGGTTGATGATGGCCGGACCCGAGGCCTTATTTCCCGCAGCGAGGACTGCCTCTACCTCAACGTGTGGACGCCAGCCGCCTCGAACAATGAGAAGTTGCCGGTACTGGTGTGGATTTATGGCGGGGGCGGCGTGAATGGCTCCAGCGCGGAATCCTTCTTCGATGGCAACGCCATGGCTAAGAAGGGAGTGGTGGTGGTCAGCATGAATTACCGGGTGAATGTCTTCGGCTGGTTCGCCCATCCCGAGCTGAGCAAGGAATCGCCACATCACGTTTCGGGCAACTACGGCTCGCTCGATCAACTGGCCGCGCTCAGGTGGATCAAGAACAACATTGCGAGATTCGGAGGCGACCCGAATGAGGTCACGATCTGGGGCGAATCGGGCGGGAGCCGAAGCGTCAACTTTTTGGCGGCTTCACCGCTGCTCAAGGGTTACGCCCGCGCGGCAATTGCGGAATCGCACACTGTGTTTGGCCGAATGCGGACTCTCGCCGAGGGGGAAGCAGACGGCACCGCGTTGGCCAAGGCGGCCGGAAAGAACTCTCTAGCCGAGCTTCGGGCGATGTCCTCGGAAGAGGTGCTTGCCGCCTGGGAAAGGAATCCTCAAGGGCTTACGGCCGCTACTGTCGACGGCTGGTTCCTGCCGGCGGATATCTACACAATCTATTCACAGGGGGAGCAGGATGACATTCCTCTCATGACCGGCGTGACCAACGATGAAGGTGGCAATCTGGTCGCGCCCGGAGCGCCCGGCAATCCGCGCGGCACTCCGGCGCCTAAGACGCTCGCTGCTTATAACGAGTGGATGCGCAATAACTTCGGATCGTACGCCGATAAGCTCCTGAAGTTGTACCCCGCAAAAGATGACGGCGAAGCGGCGCGTGCCTACCATGATGTCTACCGCGACATTAATTTTGTGGGTCACCGCACGTGGGCCAAGCTACAGGCCACAACCGGCAAGGCGCCGGTCTACCTATACGACTTCAGCCACATCCCGCCGCATCCCCATGGCAACGGGAACAACCCGCAGCCGCAGTCCGGTGCTGTGCATTTTTCCGAAGTGATCTATGTGTTCAGCAATCTGCGCATGAGAGACCTGCCCTACAGCGACTCCGACCGCACTGTCGCCGACAAGATGTCCACCTGGTGGTCGAACTTCGCGAAGAACCTGAACCCAAATCCTCCGGGGCTTGAGAACTGGGCGCGGTACAACCCAAAGGATGAATTCTGGTTCAACATTGACAGCACCTCAAAAATGGAGCATTTCAACAGTGCGGGTGTGGACGTGCTGGCAGCGATTCAGGAAGAACTGAGGAAGGAAAAGTGAGACGAATCTGGCGCGGCACTCTGCTTGTGTCACTTGCCGCATCCCTCATTTTCTGCTGCGCGGCTGTTGCGCAAAACGAAAAGGGGGACCAGAAGCCGGATACGGCGGCGCTCGTTGACGCCCCGGTTGTGCCGCAGATGGTGGTGGACTCGGATGGGACGCTGCATTTTGGCTCTCGGACGGTGCCCTTGCCTGCACTGGCGAGCCCCGAGGCCAGACAAGCCTATACCCTCCGAATGTTGCAGCGGGCGCAGTCCTCGGCCGGGCGCGGCGGCGGTCTGGCTTCGGTACGAACTACAGAAACAATTGCACCGGCGGAGCGGGTTGGAGCAAGGCGTCTGCCCTCAAGATCTATCCGGTGGTGGAGGAGAGCCAGAAAATCGGCGGAGTTGGCGTTACGATTTATTCGCCCAAGACGATCCCGGAAAAAAATCGCAACAAGGTGGCGATGGAGTTCGAAATGGATGCCGAGGCAATCGCCGTCGCCAGCCTTGGCCAATTTAAAGTGATTAAGGTAAACTATCGCGGCGGTGGACCGTCTATCCCAGGCAATGAGGACATTGTTGCCGTCTATCGAGAACTGCTGAAGAGTTATAAGCCGAAGAGTATTGGCATGTTCGGCGCTTCGGGCGGATGCACGCTGGCACAGACCACGATCCTGTGGCTTCCGGAGCAGAAGCTTCCGCTTCCCGGTGCTGTGGGGCTGGGCACCTGCTCAGGTGGATCAACTCCAGGCGATAGCCGATATACCATGAACGGTCTGGACGAGGAATTGTCCACTGCGTTTTCGGGACGGCCCCCTTCCGGTCGAAACCAGGCTCCGCGAAAACCGGGCGAACCGGCGGCCACGGCACTCGATGGGGACATCCCGCACGGTTACCCACCCGCCTTTCTGCTCTCCGGCACTCGTGATATGTGCCTAAGCCAAACGGTGCTGTTGCATCGTAAGCTACTCAAAGCGGGTGTGGCAGCGGATCTCAACATCTTCGAAGGCATGTGGCACTTCTTCTGGAACGATGCCAGCCTTCCTGAGTCGCGCGAGGCGATGACCGCGCTGGCGAGCTTTTTCAATCGCCATCTGCAGTGAGTGTGTGGTCCTCCGCGCCGGTCATTAAGTCAAGCCGTCTCCTCCTATCCGGTGCTCTGAGCGCGCCCCAATATCTGGTCGACCAGGGTATTGGGATTGCTCCGCAAGCTTTGAAACGACCCTTCTCTCCCTTTAGCAAGGCCGATTCCTCGACCACCAGAAAGTACGGCGGAACTGGTCTTGGCCTAGCAATCGCCAAGCCGATTGTCGAAGCTATGGGTGGCGAGATTGGCGTAGTGAGCGAAACCGGAATAGGATCGAGGTTCTGGTTTACTATGCCCGTGGAGAGATGCGCCGCGTCGAGGCCCTCGCCCTTCGAAACTACGCCATCCCTCAAGAATGGTCCTCCCGTGACAGCGTCCGAAGGAAAATCGGCGCGCATTCTTCTTGCCGAAGACAATGCGATCAATCAAAAGGTGGCCATGCTGCAGCTGAAGAAATTGGGCTACGCCGCTCGAGCCGTAGCCAATGGCCAGGAAGTCCTCCAAGCGCTGGACGGCAATCACTATGACATTATTTTGATGGACTGCCAGATGCCCGGAGTGGACGGCTACGAGGCGACGCGGGAGATCCGGCGGCGCGAAGCTGGAAACAGGAGAACAGCGATCATTGCTCTAACGTCGAACGCTCAAGATGAGGACCGCAACCGGTGCCTGGCTGAAGGAATGGATGACTTCATCAGCAAGCCTTTGCAATTGGCGACGTTAGCCGAGTGCCTGACGAAATGGACCGCTGCAGCTTCCGTGCATTATCATGGCAGCGGGGAACTATCCCGGCAGCCGCCGATCACTCTAATTTCGCTTAATAACGATTTGTTCCAAGCCCGCATTGTTTATCCATGTTAGTGCGCCGATGCCGGCGCATGCGTTCGGAGAAGCGGGGCGGCGACAAAGAAACCACAACCAAACTGGGCACTCCTGGAGGAAACTCCGGCCAGTATTTGCAATAGAACGGATCCGTCCTATGGAACTTTTGCCCTTTTTGCTTCCGCAATTAGTTCATCGCCATCCTGTGGCGTAATCCAACGCTGCTCGACTAACTTAGCTACATCTTCGGCAACTTGTCGCTCGTATGTGTAGTGGTCTGGGTAAAGGCGTTTCAGCTGTCCCGGCTCGATTGGACTTTCGTGCCCGGCGATAAAACAGAACGATTCTCCTGTCGAGGATCCAAACCAGGCCGAGATGGGCACGTCCACAAACGGGGAGCGTACTCCCCCTTGGAGATTCCCGAACTCATCAAGAACAGGTTTCCCATTCTCGGCTCGAATGGGCTCGGCATGGGGCGCTGGGATCCCCTTTCGCACCCAGTCATCCAGCGCCCGCCAAGCCGCATTGAATCCTACACTGCTGGGAAATCTGCTGCGAGGCCCCTCCTTGCAATTCATAGGAGGCACCTGGCGTCCGGCTTTCACAATATCCGCCGGCGCCGCAGCGTAGTACAGTTCGTCCGGAGTGGCATGCGCAGCACCCGCGAGTTCGTAATTGCGGAATTTTTCCGAATCGGTATCACTATCCGGCTGTCTGGCGGCAATTGCCAGCAGATAGTCAGAACTGGTCATGATCCGAATCACCGGCACACCGGTGTTGTGTACTTTCCGGCGTGGATCGTCGGCCGGAATTGCGCCGGAGCATTGGTTAATCGGGGTGCCAAGAACCGGCGTCCCGATGATGTAGCCGTCGAACATGGGTCTGCCGTTCGCCTGCACATCAAGGGGGTGAATCGCGTTGGCGTAAGTTACCAAAAAACCCCCGATTTGCGAGAAGCCCCACGCGTACAGATGCTGCACGGGATGAGCGGCGCTGGCACTAACGCCGTAGAGCAGCGGGTTGGACTTATTGCGGCTCTTGAGCCACGCGCCGGTTTGCGTGTTGATGTCCCATACCAAGCCGTTTTCCGTGGTGCGCTCGCTGTCATTTGGAACTTGCGCGCAGTTCCTGGGATCTTCGAGCGGTACAGGATTGGCCCACGAGAGTTCTTTGTAGCGCTCGCGATCGAACGCCTTCAGGGCGGCTACGGCGATTGGCTTTGCTGTAATTCCCACCCACGCATCTCCGTTGCGCACGAACTCACGCTGGGATAGTGCCCAGCCAATGTTCAGGTCGAAACGGTTAGAGGGATTTAACATCTCGACAGCCACGTTCCCACTGAACTTCGCCCGGTTAATAGGCCGGCGAACCAGGACGCGAGTCGTGTAGGGAGCATGTTCGGTGCGCACAGTCGCGGGTCCCGCTTTCGGCCAGTCATACACGTTCGCCGTACCACTGATCAAAAACTCTTCCTCGACATACCCCATTTGCTTTAGATCCTGGGGCATCATTGTGTGATCCGCCGCGCCGAAAGGGTACGAGGCCGGGGATACGGAAAGCGGACCTTTTACATGTGGCACCGGTGTTGCGGTTGAAGCGGGGAAGGCTATCGCCGCCAGCACCAACACGGGCAAGAGTCTATTAACGTTACATCGGATATTCATTTTTCGAAGCGCCTGTGATTTTTGGCTTTTGTGACGTGAGAGCGTGGTACGGCCCCACCGGACACCGTGGGGAGCGGCTAACCGGGATATGTATTTCTGCATCTCGCTTATGAGTTCTCAAAAAGCTCCTTCTTAATGGTCATTCCCAGGCCGGGTCCCTGAGGCACCTTAAAGAAGCCCTGTTTGTCCAGCACCGGTGGGTCCTCAAATATCGAGAACGGATAGGTATAATCCCCAATCGGAACCTCGTTAAAGATTTCGATATAAGGCGAGTTTGGCCACGAAGCGATCAAATGAAGATCGCAGATGGTCCCCAGGCGCATGTCCCCGACGTGCGGGATGCACAGCTTGTTCATCGATTCGGCGAGTATGGCAATTTTGCGCAACAGCGTTGGCCCGAGCAACATGATTTCGGGCTGAACGATATCAAAACAGCCCTTTTCGAGAAGCCATCGAAACTCGTGCAAGCCGCGATTGTTCTCGCCGCCAGCTATCTTCATCTCCACAAGCCGGTTTAGCTCGGCCAAGCCATCAAAGTCGTAACGCGGCAGGGGCTCTTCGAGCCAATAGACATTCATCCGCTGGTACTCCTTCGCGGTCTCCGCCGCCCGAGTGAAGTCCCAGGGTACGCCTCGCGTAGAACTCCAATTCAGACCTGCCTTATTGCCGTCACACATGATCCCCCAGTCATTTCCGACTGCTTTGCGTGTGAGATCGACAAGCCGAATATCATCCTTCATTGTTTGAAACGAGCACCGGTACTTGATCGCCTGCCACCCTTCCGACTTAAGTTTCGCCGCAGTATCGGCTCGTTCTTCCGGCGTCGAGAGCCGAAGCATACTGGAATAGGGTGGTACTTTTTCGCGGCCGCCGCCCCATAGTTTGTAGAGCGGCTGATTTGCCAGCTTGCCGACGAGGTCCCACAATGCGATCTCCACACTCGCAGGCCCGCGAAATCCGGTGGACGGCATCGTTGACAGCCGCTCTGCATGTGATTCAATGTCGAAGGGATCCGCGCCCACAAGGAGGTTTTTTATTTGCGGGATTTGCGCGGGATCAACATCCGGTCCAATCCCAACCGCTCCCTGGTCGGTATGAATTTCGACAATCGATCCCCCACCGACGCGCGAGTATCGAGTACCCCCCACCCAATCCGGGTACGTTCCGACCTCCTTCAGAAGCTTGAGTCGCACAAGCCGGACGTCTGTGATTTTGGTTCGTGCGGCCCCGAAGAGCGATAGAGCGGGCAGGACGGGGAGGCTTCTAAGGAAATCTCTGCGTCGCATTATTGGATCCTCCAAAAGGGAATTTCGGTCTTTCGATAGCAGAGATAATAAAAAGAGCCGCCCCCGCGCATCGGAGCATCACCACGCGCATGGGGCGGCTCTCTTGATCTCTGCCGCCAAGCAAAAGACTCTAACACCGGCAGTTGGGCGTGTCAATGGGGCTGCAATAAGACCATAAGACATGGGGCTGCAAAGAAGACCGAAGGACCGCCTCTGGGTGTGCCGGCGAAGCTGGAGCTTGGATAGTGAGACCCGGACGCGCGGAAACCTTTACCGACAGGCCATAATTCTGATAAATCTTGCCCGGCTCTTGAAGAATCGGAAACTTTAATCTAAGATCGATCCAGCATCGTCAGGTGACTTCCAGCGACATCGAACAGAGTTTCTCACAGTGGCGGGATGTGCTCGAAAACCGGCACGTCATCGCAGCGATCCGGAATATCGAAGCGCTTTCCGCTGTCGCCAGGTCGCCCACGGAAGTTGTGTATCTGCTATTCGGAAATACCCTCAACATCGGCGATCTGCTAAAACGCGTACGGGATGGAGGCAAGCTGCCTCTGGTCAATTTGGATATGCTGGCGGGATTTTCGAGAGACGCTATTAACGCTGAGTACCTGGCCGTGTCTGGCGCGGCTGGTGTTGTTTCCACTCACGGCGAAGTGCTTCGGGCTTCGCGGAAGCAGGGTCTGATCACTGTTCAGCGCACCTTCGCCCTCGATTCTGCAGCAATTGAAGCGGGTCTGCGGACGATTCATCAATTCCTGCCGGACGCAGTGGAGATACTTCCCGCAGTCGCCGCCCCACGTGTGCTTGCCCGCTTCCGCGATGTACACCCGCAGCTCCGCGTGGTCGCAGGCGGTTTGATTGCAGATCTGAAAGAGGTCGAGAGCTTGCTGGCCGCCGGAGTCGATGCTGTTTCTATCAGCGATCCAAAATTCTGGGTGTGCTGAACCCACACGCCAGCTAAGCCGGTTCGACATCCCCGCGCGCCTATGATACAGTTTTCCGTCTAGGGCGAGGGCAACAGAGGGTTCCATTGCGAACTTTGAAAACAGATCTGGTAGGGTAAGAAGCCCATGCCGATCACCTCATCGAATCCGTTCAAAGGGCGCCATTTTCCTGGTGAGGTTATCCTGCTGTGTGTCCGCTGGTACCTACGCGCTATCCGTTGGCCTACGAACATGTCGCCGAGCTTTTGCTGGAACACGGCGTCACCGTAGATGCCAGTTGCATCTGGCGCTGGGTGCAAGCCTACGCACCTGAGCTGGATAAGCGCTGCCGACCACACCTGAAATCGACGAACAAGAGCTACCGCACCGATGAGACCTACATAAAGGTAAAAGGCAAGCATAAGTATCTCTCCGGGCGGTGGACTCCGGTGGTCAGACGATCGATTTCCTGCTGACGGACAAGCGGGATGCGGCGGCCGCCAAACGCTTCTTTCGTAAGGCCCTGAGCTCAACAGGCAACCCCGTGCCAGGGGCGATTAACGTGGACAAGAACCGAGCCTATCCAGCGGCTGTCGATGCCCTGAAAGATGAAGGCGTGCTACCTCGTCAGGTCCGGCTGCATCAGTGCAAACATTTGAACAACGTGGTAGAGCAAAGCCATCGCAACGTCAAAAAGCGAACCTGGTTCTCGAAAGGCTACGGATCATTTTGGACAGCATGGCGGACGTTGCAAGGAATCGAAGCAGTAGACATGATCCGAAAGGGCCGAATCAGATGGGTCGCAAAAGACGATGCGGTTGCGCTGGCCGCCTTCATCGCTGAACTGTTTGGTCTCGCCGCTTAGTTCCAAACCCCGATGCAACCGTAACTCGCTTTTGCGCATACGTAAACCTGAATTTCGCAACGGAACCCGTCATGCAGTTTCTCGACAAATCGCTTGTCGCGGCTGAGGTGAATGTCTCGATCAGATGTGGGGTTTTGAGGTTGTGGCGTTTCCAGAGACGATGAATGGCGTCTTTGCTCAGCCCCTGGGCTTCAGCCCTGGTCCGTGCGCTCCGGTGAGTGGCGTTGGGCGGCGTCGTATGCAAGGTGGCTTGGATCACCGCCTGAACTTTGCGGTGAGAAAAGGCGCGGAATGCGACCAGGTCGGGGAGCGTGTTTTTCGAGTCCCGGCAATCGCGGTGCCAAAAAAACGGTGACGCCAAAGCTGGACGGTCGGGCGCGAGATATTCAACATCCGAGCGATGTCCTGACTCAACATACCGTCGGCGGCTTTTTGAATGATCTGGGCACGCTCGGCCAGGCGCAGCGGAACACGCGAATGGCAAAAAGAATGGTAGCCCAGCCGCGCGGTCACGATTCCGAGAGGCGCGTCGGCCGGCGGTCAGATCCTGTCTTCCTTATCGGTTTGGCAACACCCGGCGGTGGAACTCGTCCGCGGGGGAGCGCATTTGGCCCAGCCGTCCCGGTGTATATTGATTCTCTGCGCCTGGTTCTAGACCATTCAGTTTTCAAGGGAGACTCGATGCTTCGTCCGAACGTCGTTGGCCTATTCGGGTTTGTTTTCTGTGTTGGACTCGTGTTTGAAGGCGTTGCTCAACAGGCGCCCTCCACCGGCACCCAGTCCCCCAGCGGTGGCGGCCGAGGGCCAGGTGTTCCGACTCCTCCTCCGCTGTTTTTTAAAGAGACCTGGCAACTCATGAGCCCACCTCACGCGATTGCTCCTGGCGAAGTCGTCGTCACCAATGCAAACCTCGAACTGAATATGTACGGGCCATCAGCCACGGCCTCGGACCCGAACAAGCGCATCTGGATATCGGGTCCTCCTGGCCCCGTCAACATCTGGACCGGCATGTGTACGACGCCCTTTGCCGCCACTCTGCGCGACAAGAACAACTATGTAGACCTGACCGGATTGGCGAAAGTCCGCTGGACGACTCGGGCGTCCGGCTTCCACGCGGTCCGGCCGCTCATCAAGCTAATAAATGGAACCTTCCTGGTTGGCGATCACGCGGATGTATCCACCACGACCTTTCTGGAGAGCGAATTCGCGTTTGCCGGCTTGCGCTGGATGAAGCTTGACATCGATCGGGTTGTGACCATCGGTCGCTACGGACCAGTGGGCGAAGCTTCGAATTGGGCCGACGCGCCGGATCTCAGCAAAGTCGATGAGGTAGGGTTTGTCGATCTGATACCTGGGAGCGGCCACGGCTCTGGCGGCTATGTGAATGTTGCGTCGTTCGAGTTGTACGGAACTCCGGTGAAGCGGGGCGGAGGACACGAAAAATGACCAAGCGCATGGGCGTAACGGCTCTTGTATTCAGCGGCCTTATGCTGGCTCCCATTCCGATCGGTGCGCAATGGCCGCCGGTCCCGGATTTGAACGTGCCGCGCGATTCCAAAGGCAACGTACGTGGAGATGCGCCGGCTCCACGGACATCTGACGGAAAGCCAGACTTTTCCGGACTTTGGATGCACGCTAACAGCGGACCACCGGGCGGGGGTCGTGGCGGACAGGGTGGGGCTCCGGCAGGGGCTAATCCCGGTGGCGGTCGTGGCGGTAATCCAATTGATCTATCGACCCCGCCGTTCCCTTTTGATCCAAATGGTCCGCCGGTGGCCACCTTCTTCGAGGCCGGCGCCAATATGGACGGTGGGCTGCCATACACTCAATGGGCGAGGGACATCAGAAAGAAGCGGCTGGATAATCTGCAGGCCCGTGACAACCCCGATGCCAATTGCATGCCGATGGGCTTTCTGCAATTTCACCAACAGCCCCAGCCCCGTAAGGTCATGAACGTTGCAAATCCGAAGATGATCCTGATCGAGTACGAAGCCAATAACGGCCTGCGCCATATTTATATGGACGGGCGCAAACTTCCGCCACAGGGCGAGCCGACGCCATGGTGGTACGGCTACTCAGTCGGTCATTGGGACGGCGATACGCTGATTGTCGAAACGAATAACCTACGCGGCGCCGAAGACACCAAGTTTGACGGCTGGCTTGATGTTAACGGCAGTCCGCATTCGGAGCAGGCAAAGTTCACGGAGAAAATCCGTCGTCCGGCTTACGACCACCTGCAGATTGACATGACGGTCGAAGATTCCAAGGCGTATACGAAGCCCTGGACGGTTCGAGTCGATCAGCGGCTCATTGTCGACCAGGATCTCATCGAATTCGAATGCAATGAGAACCAGCAGTTCAGGCAGCACGTCAAGTGATTGAAGCGGCCGCAGATTACGCGCGCCCGATCGTGATCGCACTCCAAGCGTCCGGTTGACTTTTAGTCGTGGGCAATCTGGCAGTTGGATTCCAGGCTTCCTGCCCGCTCAGAGGCCGATCGCGCGCATATGGCGCGAAGTTTCACCGCGAAGTTTCACCGATGCGCCGCCGGTCTTAATCTGAGATAATTCCGGTTCCGGGAGGAGTTGGATGATTCAGAAGATAATCGTGTTTGCCGCCGCAGTGTTTCTGACAGGCGTCGGTGTGTGCCTCGCGCAACCACCCGGCATCACCCGTGAGATGATCTCGAGGGCATTGCCTCTCGAAGGCGCCCCGAAGGCCGAGCCTGGACCGTACCAGGCCATGTCCGAACCCGCGTTCGGCTCGCCCGGCTTTCAAGTTTATCGCCCTACGGCGCTCGACGCTTTTCCCGGTAAAGACACCTTACCCGTAATGGTGTGGGGCAACGGAGGGTGCGGGATCGACAGCAAGACTTTCTCCGGCTTTATCACAACCATCGTCTCACATGGCGTCCTGGTGGTAGGCACGGTCCCTCAAGAAGGCGCTGCGCGACGGCAGGAGACCGCCGATGACATGCGCGCCGCGATCGAGTGGGCCGAGAAAGAAAATGCAAGAGCGAGCTCGCCGTTGAACGGTAAGATCGCGGTCGACAAAGTTGCGGCGATGGGTACGTCATGCGGAGGATTTCTCTCGATCACACTGGGCGCCGATCCCCGCGTCAAGAGCATCGGCGTCTTCAATTCCGGCGTGCGGACCCCGCCCGCCGGGCAGCCACAGGGAGCAGGCGGGCGCGGTGGCCCGTCGTCGCAACCGACTGCAGACGCGCTCTCCAAACTGCACGGGCCGGTGCTGCTGCTCAACGGCGGGGAACCCGACTTCCTGATGGGGGCCTCGGCGGCGACGTTTGAAGCGATCAACAACGTGCTGGTGTTCTACGGCGCGCGGCACAATGGCGGACACAGCGCGACGTACTTTCATCCCGGCGGCGGCGAGTTCGCCAACGTCGCGTCCAACTGGCTCCTGTGGACGTTCAAGGGCGATAAGGAAGCCGGCAAGATGTTCGTCGGCACCAACTGCAGTCTCTGCACGAATTCGAACTGGGATGTGAAGTCGAAAGGGATCAACAAGTGAAAGCCGTTCGTCTCTTTTGCGGCAGTCGCCGCGTGCGTTAGCTGCACTGTTCGCCCGGAGTCCAGCCTCTTCGTTAGTTTGCGACGGGAGCATGCAAAGCCCGTGAAACCTGGAAGCTGCCCAAGGAAGAGTGTGATTCTATCAGGGAGACGCGAAACAGTGCGCCAATGACAAGGGTGGTAACTGTCCCGAAAACTTGGTTCCGAAACGGAGCCAGATTTCGCGAAGCGATCTGCTCCAATCAACACCGGGTTAGCATGTTAGTTACGATGTCGATTGGATCGAACCCCTTCGGTCGCTTAGCTGGATAGACAATGCCATTCCAATCCTTGTATGACCATCCCACCGGCCGTTTCGGATCACGCCCCAGTATGGGCGGCAGCCGGGCACTGGAACGAAAAGTACGCCTGAAAACTTTGATCGCATTTGCAGAGCGCCGGGAAATCTGCAAAAGCATGGTAGCGAGTAAATCTCGGCTGCCTCCTCCAAGAAGTTGAACGAGACCTCACCAAACGTTTTGATATATCCCTGAAAATGCAGGACAAACCCGCACCTACGCTAGTTCCCAATGGCGTTGGATTGATCGCCCTACCCCGCGGCACATGAACTGAATTGTTCGGTTCCCATGCATCCGGCAGAACAAGTGTCTTCGTCGGCGCCCTGGCCCAGGCGACACGCCGTTCAGAAATTTGTGCGCTGGTAGATGCTTCCGATTCCTTCGATCCCGTACGCGCGGAGGCCGTAAGCGTCTACCTGCCGCATTTGCTTCTGCGACTGACCCTATACACGATAAGCGCTGAGATCACGCCGAATTAGAGACAATATCTTCGTTACCGCTGAAGGAACCGGATCTGAAGGTTGGCTGAGCGGGGCTGGGCGTTATACTCGCGAAGGTAGTCGGCGCCTCCAACAATTGTCTGTACCGCAGCCGGATTGAAATGGCCGGAAACGTTATTAATTCCGCCGCGTAGTGTCATACGATGGCCGCGTAACACAACCTCCCGCTCGATAGCCACATTCAGCTCAAAGAACTGGGTGAAACGTTTCGAATCTAACTGCCCCGCGAGGCGCCCGTAGACATCCTGAATGGAGAACGGCAGCCCGGTATGCCAGTCCAACATGTAGGCTATAGCCCACTTGTTACTCCAGGCCGGAATATAGCCCAACTCAACAGCCGGTTTGGAGTGTCCCACGGAAGCGCACCTGTATTCGCCGTCACAATTAGCGGTTGATCGATGCTTTGCTCAATGACCGCATTGGAAACAGCCCGAGTGCGCGTATAGCTGACCGTCCATTCGAGGCGGCCCTTGAGCTGCTGGCTCAGGGAAATTTCGGCCGAGTCGTAGTGATCCTCCCTCAGATTACCGAGTAAATAGTCGGCCGTCACTGGTTCTGGATTTGGAGCCCCTCCCAGAACCGCGGGCACCTGCTGAGAGGCGGGAAGCTGATTCACATAGCTGAAACCGTCGTAAAGGTGCCTGCGCAGAAATTGAATGCGAGCTAATAGTTCCCTTGGCAACTCTCGTTCGAGGGTAACTGCGGCCACGTCGGCGTAGGGATTTTTCAGATCCGAGCTGATTGTGAACGCAGAGGTCACAGGACCGTAAATGACATTGCCCCCGATGTCATAAAACGTGGATACCGCGGACCGGTCGAGAGGACGTGTAAACAGTAGCAGATTCGCGGGATCTGAGATTCGCGTGATGGTCGCGGAAATACGCAGCTTCTCAAGCGACGGCGGCGTCACAGCCAAGCGCGCGCGGGGAGAAATGCGCGGCCGGCCGACGACACTGTCCTGTTCGGTGCGGAGACCCGCCTCGATCTGCAACCAGGGACGCACGCGCCAAGAGTCCTGGAAATAGGTTTCGCCCTTCCTGTTGCCGCGGTTAAGCCGGCCCGAACCGGCGAACCGGATCGTACGGACCAGGTTCCCGGCTCCATCCAAATACTCGATGGGTCCGCGGTTGATGGCCTGCTGGTAATCGATGCGGACGATATCTCCTCCGGCCTTTAGCTGGTGCTCGCCGAAAAACTGGAAAGCAGGGAGGAAGTAGTTCAAGATCCCCTGGGACCGCTGGGCATCACGGCGCGTGGAGGCATAGTAATTCCCGTCGTTTCCGTCCGGCGTAATCTCATACGTCTGAGAACCCTGGGGGATAGCTGTGGCATGCGTGAAGTTGCCGGCAAATTCCAACTTCGATCAGAGAGCTGTGGGAGAACGACCACTGATCCTTGATATATCCGAACCATTGACCGGCCTCGCGACGCAACGTGACCGAACGCGGGTCAGCCAGAGATAGACCGCTGTAAGGCGAGTACTGATAGTCGAATAGCAGCCCCGCGAAGAGGATGTTGCGGTTGCTCAAGTTTATCTGGTTGTGTAATAGATCGTTGAACGTCCAACTGGAGGAGGAGTCTTGGCCACCGGGGAGTTGGTTGACGCGAAGGCGTACGAATTGAAACTCAGCCGTGTTGAAGAACCAAGCCCGGTGTTTCTTCCAGGGTCCGGAAAAATAAGCACGCGGGCTCCAGCGCGAGAGATTCGCACCGGAGCCAAACTGAAGGCGGGGGAAGAATTCGGTCACGGAGTATTTCGTCTCATCCGTACCGATCCTGGCAGGAAGGAGAACGGTCGCCCAGGTGCCGCGGCCCATACTCGCGTCCGCCGGCGCGGCCTGGACTTCCACGGCTTCCACGGCTTCCAGACTCATGCGGGCATCGAAGCGGCCGGTAATCGCATCATTCAACTGGAATCCGATGAAGCTGTATTGCGCCTGATTCTCTGCGCCGCCAAAGAAATGAAGCTCCCACGTGCCGTCTTGAATCACGCCGGGAACCAGCCGCAGCCCGTTGCGTAGGCTGTTCTGATTGGGAAATGGAACGTCATATAGGGTGCGGCTGCTGAGAGTCGCCTGGGGCGTGACGCGGTCCACATCCGTAAGGCCGGCCTGCGCCTTGACGTCAACCACCGTACTGAGTTCGTGGACAGACTCGAGCGTGATATGTACCTTGTACAGTTCGGCGCCGGCGGCCAGTTCCGGAACCGTGAAGTGCGGCTGGGGGACTACGTAGAATCCTTCGTGATCCACGCGAAGAGAGTACTCACCTGCGCCGGGTCCAAGCGGAAGACTCCCGTAGGATCTGAAACGGTTTCCCAGGTTCGAGCCAACGACACGTCATTTATCATGACGAGGCAGCCCGCAACCGGCACCTCGTTCTGGTTCGTAACCAGACCTTCTACGTGCATCTCACCGAAGAGCGCCGCTGGACACAGGACGGCTGCGAATATGGTCGGTAGCGGAAGCCGCCTCATGCTGCCCGATTGTATCGTGAACTCCTGACAGACGACAGCGTCGGAAGTAATGTTCTGCGAAATTCATCTTTTACGCCCATCCGCGGGCTACATTGCCACCGCGTTCCCCCGAGCGGCAGTGCATGCCCATCAGATCGACGTTTGCAGTAGTCGGCGGCGGATAATTCCGGCCACTACGTTTTGGGAAGCGCACTCGGCTTTCGGTAACCAACCGACTCGCGGCTAGTATCAGTCCGACTCGCCAGCCTCGCCTGTCCGGCTGCGGGTCTATTCCAGCGGACTACTTACGACCCAATGGCCGTTAAAAGCTTCCTACGATGCTTAACTAGATCTGATAGTGTCCAGCGGTCGAGCTCTCGCACAAACGCTTGTGTTGCTTGGTCGAGAGCTTCGCGCAACACGCACGGACCATAGATCGGGCACTCCGCGTTTGTGGGGGACATGCACGGAGCGATTTGAAAATCCGGCTCGGTCGCGAGTACAACCTGCCCTAGCCGAATGGCCTCCGCCGGGCGCGCGAGCCGCAAACCTCCAAAGCGCCCGCGAACTGTCTGCAAGTATCCGGTTTCCGCCAATGTCTGGGCGACTTTGTTCAGGTGCGTCATGGAAAGTCCGAAATCCTCCGAAACCGCACCTACTGTCGTCAGTTCTGGAGCGCGCAACGCTGCGTGAATAAGCATCCGTAACGCATAGTCGGTATGTTGGGTGAGACGCACTCTTGCAGGACCCCTAAAAACTATTGACAGTTTACCAGACGCGTGCGATAACTGGAATTCAAGATTCCAGTTTAGGAACGAGCCATGCGTCGAGTCACCTTTTGTGCTTTGATCGGTTTTCTTCTGACCACCGTAACGACTTACCTGCATGCAGCAGATACCAGTAAGTCGCTTTATGACCGTCTGGGTGGAATGCCTGCCGTGCAGGCAGTTATTAACGGTTTTGTAGATCGGATTCTTGCTGACGGGCGTGTAAATAAATGGTTCGCTCACGCGGCCGCTACTCCTGAGAACACTCAGCATTACAAATCCTCACTCGCGGCGTTCTTGTGTCAGAGCGTGGGAGGGCCATGCAAATACACGGGTCCGGACATGCTGACCATCCACACGGGACGGCATGTAACGAGTGACGCATTCGATGCGGTGGTACAGGATCTCGTTGCCACATTGGACGCATTCAAAGTCCCGGATCAGGAGAAAACCGACCTGCTTAAGATTCTCGGACCGCTGAAATCCGTGATCGTCAACAAATAAACGTTAGCTCTCAGGGACCCAAGGCTTTACGCATGGCCACTTGGAAGCTACGAACATAACAGTGGGCCGGTTCGCCGAATCCGTTTGGTAACTTGAACCTAGTCCCTGGTGGGTCACCGAAAAACGCCCAATCGAGTTGGAAGTTAAGTTATCGATCAGACTGTACAGCATCAAAGCCGGCGAGTTTTTTCAACACCATCTGATTTGCACGGCCGCCGTTACAAGCAGGCTTACGCTGGGCTAGATTGGTTGTTGGCCTTCACAGACTGGTTGCTTGCCGATCTTCGCATACCGAAGGGCATCCTCAGCAAGGCGGAGCACGAACACGCATGGTGGCACGTCATGTGCCTCACTGGCGTCGATTATTTTTCCACTCTCGGTTACCAGCCCGGCATCGCTTTCCTCGCCGCAGGATTGCTTTCGCCCATCGCCACTTTCGTCTTAGTGCTGGTAACTCTCTTCGGCGCTCTGCCGGTCTATTCGCGTGTGGCTGAAGCGAGTCCCAACGGCCAGGGCAGCATAGGAATGCTCGAGAAGCTCTTCCCCGCCTGGAGCGGCAAGTCCTTCGTTTTGATCCTGCTCGGTTTCGCCACCACCGACTTTGTAATCACCATAACGCTGGCCGCCGCCGATGCCGCCGCCCACCTCACTCAGAATCCCCTGATGCCGCCCTGGCTGAAAAGCCAGATGCTCGTTACCCTCGGGCTCCTGGCTATTCTGGGGGCATCTTCCTCAAAGGAGTGAAAGAGGCAATCGGTGTCGCCGTGGCGCTGGTGGCTCTCTATCTCGGATTGAACGTCGTCGTGTGCCTCGTCGGGATGCGTGAAATTCTCCGCCACTCCACCCTCATTCCAGACTGGAAAAACACTCTTTTCGCCCAGCATGGAAATCCGCTGGCCATGTTGGGCATCTCCCTCATCCTGTTTCCCAAACTCGCGCTCGGCCTCTCGGGATTTGAAACTGGCGTTGCGGTCATGCCTCTCATCAAGGCGGACGATCCGGCCGGACGCGTTCGGAATGCGCGCAAACTGCTCGTGAGCGCCGCCGCAATCACGAGCATTTCTCTGATGATCACCAGCGTGATCACCACACTGCTCATTGAACCCGCGCAATTTAAAGAGGGGGGCGAAGCTAATGGGCGAGCCCTTGCCTATCTCGCCCATAGCTACCTCGGCAGCGGCTTTGGAAGCTTATATGATCTCAGCACCATCATGATCCTGGCTTTTGCGGGCGCGTCCGCCATGACCGGACTCCTCAGTCTTATCCCGAAATACCTGCCCCGTTTTGGTATGGCCCCGGAATGGGCCCGCGCCTCTAGGCCCCTTGTGCTTGTCTTCATGGCCGTCTCACTGGTCGTCACCCTGCTGTTCCGAGCCAATGTCGACGCCCAGGGCGGCGCATACGCCACCGGCGTGCTGGTGCTGATTACCTCCGCTGCTGCCGCCGTGACCATCTCATTATGGAAAAGGGCACTGCGCTGGCCATTCCTTTTGATTACCCTGGTCTTCGTCTATACAACCGCCCTGAATGTTTATGAGGGTCCTGAAGGGTTGAAAATCGCCTCCATTTTCATTGCCACCATGATCGTCAGTTCCCTTCTCTCCCGCGCCATGCGCTCTACCGAACTGCGAATCTGCGGCATTGACCTGGACCCGGCCGCACAGCAGTTGCTCTCTGCCGATGAGGACCAGATTATTCGCCTGGTAGCACGAAGGCCACGTCCTGAAACCGTCGCCGGTTTTGACGCCGCCGATGGCAACATCCGGAATATCCACGGCCTGAGCGCAACGGAACGCGTTTATTTCTTCGAACTCGAGCGTACCGATGCTTCAGAGTTCGAAGAAACCCTACGCGTCACCGGCGAACGAATCGGCAAGCACAGTGTCGTCCGCGCCAGCAGGCCCGTTGTCGCCAACGCCATTGCCGCTCTGCTGGTTCACCTCGAAAAGACCACCCCGCCTATCAGGGCCGGAGCAGCCTTCCTCGGTCACCTTTTTTGATGCCTTCCCGGTCACCTCTTTGAGTGAGGTCAATTGAAAATTCATAGGAGCGTCCATTGCGCTCGTGACAGCGATGTTCCGGCGATCATAGATCCACCGCCGCTCCGTCAGACAATCGTTGTCCGCCTTCGCGCGGCAGGTAGTCCAATGCATTCCTTAGAAAGTGCACGTAGCAGCGCTGTCATACCGCCTCGCTGAACACTTCCGCGGCCGCTTTGCGCAACCCAGCATGATCATCGCTGATCATCAGTTCCACTCCGTTCAGACCTCGTGCCTTTAACCACCCTAAACAGAACTCTTTCCAACTGCTTTGCTATTCCGGTTGGCTAACTCGACTGCCAACATATTCCGCCGCCCCTCCCAATCCACACCGATGCGATCGGCGCGGCCTGGCTGATGACCCCGTCTTGCCGCACCTTTCCGTAACGCGCATCCAAAATCAGATACGGGTATACTTCCAGCAACTGCCGCTTGGCAAACCGTTCCAAGTCCTCATCCAGCTTTTGGTTCAGCCGGCTAACCGTAGCCGCCGAAACTTCATGCCCGCATAAACTCCTCCGTGATCGCTTCACCTTACGGGTGGACACGCCTTGTATGTACATCTCCGGGAGCGCACCCACCAGCGTTTTTTCACTGCGCTGGTAGCGCTCGAACACCTCCGTCCGGAAACGTCCTTGCCGGTCCTGCGGTATCCCAGCTCCAGCTTCCCCACCCGGATTACTAGCGTCCGGCTGTGATATGCCTTGGAGCTGGGCATGCTTCTGGGCAAGAACCAGGCCCTCGGCCTGAATGCTGGTCACTGTCCGGCGGCACAGGCAGAGAGCAAGAGCTTGTCAGAGCCGAGCGCAATAGCGACAGCCGGGGTGCTTTTGCAATCGGCATTGGCGCGATCCGCGAAACACTCGTGCGGATCGGGCTGGAGAACAGGTTGGAATATGGAGAGCTTCCTTGGAAAGGCCGCTCTACCAAAGATGGGCCGTCGGAACTCCCCCGAACCACTTTGGTGCCCAGGACAACTTGCAAGGTTCTTGCGCCTCCAGCCGCTCGGCGCATATTTGCTCAACTCCTCAATACGGGAGCTGGTCAGGGATTCCCCGGCCGCCAGCGTGCCGTACTTCGTGATCCCGGCAGCAACCACGACCGTTTCATCGGTTGTTGGATCAGAAACTCTCGAGACGATCGCGTAGTCATCAGTCAGGTCCAAGTATGGAGTCCGCCAGTCCACGTTCCATCCGTTTCGGGTGGGTTTCGCTCATCGCGTATGCTTGCAATATTGAACGCTGCGTCTCTCTGAAAGCTATAGCGGAGCGGCCGCGTGAGTCGCAGTGTCCAATCATTGTCAAAAGCGCCAATCAGAATCACGGGCCACTGCCGTAAATCCGCCAACGAACTCTGCGGAGCATACAAGGTCCGGAAGTTCTTGCCCTTTGCCGCCAGGAAGCCGGTCAGCTGCGCAAGAGTGGCCGCATCGAAAAACGCCACCCTTTCGCGCTGGCCATGGATCTCAAGTAAAGTGGGCGGATCGAGCGAATCCCTTAGTTCTCGGCGGCATCTTTCGGTTGCGCTGGGCCAATCGTAAGCGTAATCGGATCGGCGCTTGCGATTATGGGTGCCCAGAACTCATCCAGCGCGGTACTGGGGAACCGGGTGGTATGGGTCAAGGCAAGGCCGCCGCGATAATAGCTAGGCCAACGGCCGCCAGAATCAAGCCGCGCCGGCGAGGCAATCTGCCAAATGCCGGCTCTGGGACCGCCGCCGGTGCGCTCGAAACGTGTGCGGCCTCGTCCGGAATAGGCAACGCCGCAATTTTTTCCCGCAGGCCATTACGGCGGAACTGGGGCACGTAGGACCCAGGCGGTAGTTCAATACGGATTTCGCCTTCCCGGCCCGACTCGACATAAAATGGCGCGAGCCGCTTCCGCACCTCGTCGGCGCTGGTTCGAACCGTATGATCCAGATTGGTATCGTAGTCGGGCTCGCGGCCAAAAACTTCGATGCCGATCGTCTGCTCCTTTAGACTGTCGGTCCCTGCTTCGAGCGTCCTTCGACTACGTACCTTAACAACGCCGGGTATCGTTTGCTGTTCGAAACTGGGGATGCGCCAGGATGTCCAGTTGATTCCGTAGCTCGAGCCGCTCGCCTGCGGTTATCGGGAAACTCCCAAGAAGCTGGAACGGGCTCCGTGGCATTCATCTGAAATTGAATCTGTTGATACAGAATTAGTCCACCAAAAGCGCGGAAGATCCATTCGTGCACCGGCAGTGACACCGCAGCGGGGAGGACGCGGAAAATGTCCCGAAGCAGTGGCCGAATACCGGAGGCAGAAGGGTCAACAGGGACATCGAAATGCGAATCAGAGATCAGCGGAACGGAAGAAAGCACAGGCA
>JAFAWA010000151.1 GCA_019242155.1 Terriglobia bacterium
CTGCTGCGGCGCGCAGTGGATCTGGGCCTGCCGGACGAACTTTTATTCCGGACGCTTTGGGACGCGGCAACTATCGAAAGGCGAATGGGCCAAACGGACGCGGCTCTTGAGTCTTTTGCGGAGCTGACCGCTTCGCGCAATCCGTACCGGGCCAGAGCTTTCGAGGCCCTCGCCAAGCACTATGAGCATAGGGAGCGCGATCTGCCGATGGCTTTAGAGATGACCCAACGGGGCTTGGCGCTGACTGAGACGGCCTCCATGCGGCGTCGAGAGCTGCGGTTATTGACGCGGCTCGGCCAAAGAATGCGAACATAAGCGTTCCATGACGAGCGCGAACGAGCGGGAATTGGCGTATTACGAGGATCTGTACGGCGGCTTTGCGCAGCAGCATTTCGCGAAAAGCGCTGTACGGGCCTTCCGGCGATACCTGACGCAACGAATTCTAAAAGTGACGAACGCCGGCCGCAACTGGCGTGTGCTCAGCGTGGGCTGCGGTATAGGCGATACGGAATTGCAGATCGCTCCGCATGTCGGTGAAATTGTGGGAGTGGATCTTTCGCCGAAAGCCATCACGCAGGCACGAACGGATGCGGACCGCGCCGGCGCGCGTAATGTCAGCTTTACGGCCGGGGACTGGCAGACGGAGACGGCGTCAATGGGCCGCTTCGATCTGATTTTAGGCGTATTCTTTCTGCACCATTTAAGTGACCGCGAACTCGCGGCCGCGCCAAGCAGATTTGCCAAGAGCCTGCGGCCGGGTGGACAGATCTATGCCCTCGAGCCGAGCGCCCGCCGCTTGGCAGGAATGGTGGGGAAGCTGGTGGTTCCGAGCCTCATGCGGCGTTACCAGACGGCCGATGAGCGGCAACTGGAAGCGCAAGCGACGGCCGAGTTCTTCCGAAAATCGGGCTATGCCGCCCAGGCGAACTGGTTCGATTTCGTCTCGACCCCGCTTGCCGGCCTGATTCCTTCGTGGGAATCCGGATATCAGTTCGCCCGATTCATCGACGGCGCATTGATCCGGACTCCCGTGGTTCGCCGGTGGAGTGCTAATTTCGAACTGACTGCCGTCCGCCAGTAGGGTATGAGATAGCGGGCCGCGGTAGTTGCGATACCTCTCGGACGTTTCCGATTCGTGTCAGATTCAGAGCCTGTCTGCGGTGATGAGCGCCTCTAAAGAATATCCCCTGTGTTTCACGCCGCGCCTCGAAGTATAGGCAAGGAGCCCCGAAGTAGTGCGCAGGCATCGCTCGGCCGCATCTTGCAGCTCGACCAGTTGCGGGCGTGCCGGATGTCCGGGCTCGAGCGCCCGGATGGAGTTTGACACGCTGTTAAGGATGACCGTTAGTTCGTTATTAAAATCGTGCGCGGCGGCAGCGGCCACGGCATAAGCATGATCGGTTCTTGTAATACGTTCCACACCGCATCTCACCATGCGCGTGCAGCGCCGAAAGCCGCTATCAACCCATAACTTGCTAAGAAACAATCACATCGTTTAAAAAAATTGCTGTGACCATAAGCATTACGCGGCCGGCGGCCGGCGCTTGTGCCAGTCGGTGCGTTGCTGAAACTCGCGCCCGGCGGCGAGTAACAGATTTTCTGAGAACGGTGGACCTACCAGTTGCAACGCCACAGGCAGGTTGCCCGCAAACCCGGACGGCAGAACCAGCGCCGGCAACCCTGCAAGATTTGCGGCCGGGATCAGGCTCGTCATTCCTGGATCGGCGGGGGCTGGGGTAGGCCGATCTTCATCGTCCAGAGACTGGTCGACCGGCGTGGCAGGAGTGTAACGGCCCGGCGCTACCAGCAGGTCCACATCCACAAATAGTTCTCGAAACGCGTCCTGGATGAGGCGGCGCACACGCATGGCCTTCAAATACGCGGTCGCGGGGATATCGAGATTCGCTTTCAGGCCGGCGATCTGCTCAGGATCGGCGAGTTGCTCCACGCCGCCGCCGCGGATCAGCGGCTCAAAAACGGATGCCTCCTCGGCGCCGATCACGGTAGAAATTACGGCGCCGTATGGGAAGGTAGGGAGACGAGTCTCAACCAGCGGCGCGCCGGCATCCCGGAGCACTGCCAACGCTTGATTCAATGCGGGCCGCGCGGCGGGATCTGTCCATTCGGCGAAATCCACGGGCGCGAAGCCGATGCGCAGTTCTTTTAACGGCCGCGCGTATTGCGGCGTGTAGTAGAAACTCTTACCCGCTGATCCCGGATCATTTCTGTCATTACCGGCAATGACTTGCAGGATCAGCCCGCAATCTTCCGCACTTCGTCCGAAAGGGCCGAGTTTGTCCAAAGTCCAGGAAAGCGGCATGGCGCCATGACGGCTCACCAGGCCGTAGGTGGGCCGCAGCGCGGTGACGCCGCAATACGAGGCCGGGGTCACGATGGAGCCGGAAGTTTCGGACCCGATCGCAAAAGTCACAAGGCCGGCAGCGACCGCGGCGGCCGGACCGCTCGAAGATCCCCCCGACCATCGCGTCCGGTCCCAAGGGTTCAATCCCGGTCCCTGTAGCGATGCCTTGGCGTACCTGTATCCGCCTCCACCCGCTAGTTCGACAGTGGAGAGCTTGCCCGCCAGCACGGATCCCACCGCATCCAGCTTATTGATTACGGCGGCACTATAATCGAAAACCTGCGAGGCATATGGTTTGGCGCCCCAGGTCGTCGGCTGGCCTGCGAAGCTGAGCAGATCCTTGGCCCCGTACGGGATGCCTTGCAGGGGCCCGCGCAGGCGGCCGCGTTTGATCTCCTTATCCACGTCCTTCGCGCGCCGTATCGCCTGAGGCTCGAGCAACAGGGCCAAAGCATTAAAGCGGGGGCCGAAGGTTTCCAGACGGCCAAGAAACGCGCGCGTTAACTCTAACGCGGAAATCTCACGGCTCACAAGCAACTGGTTGAGTTCGCCGATGGTGGCAAAGAAGAGGTCCTGGCCGGTCACCGCCATGTCGTTTTCAGGCCTTGAACGCGAATGCCGGCTCGGTGGTTACGGGAACTTCGATTCTGGATAGCGCCATGGTAATGGCCTGAACTTCTTTGCGAGCAGCTTCCAAATCCGCTTCCGGACCCGCCGGTACCGCCGGAGCCTGCGCCAATACCGGCGCGACAATCAAGGATGCCGTGAGTTGCCGGCGCGTCACTTTCATTTATTTGTGCTCCAACGCTTCGCAGGCCGCTTTAAACATTGCCTGGCGAGGAGCGGACTCGCCGGTCCAGATTTCGAACTGCCGCACGGCCTGCTCAATGAACATGTCGAGACCCGGCACCACGTGCTTGTTTTCCGCCCGGGCGCGTTTGATGAGTTCCGTCTCTAGCGGGTTGTAGACCATATCGAAAACGATCTCTCCGGGGATGGAACCGTTGAAGAAGCACTCGTTCACATTGGGGAACATGCCGATGGGCGTAGCGTGGATGATAGCGTCGAAATGGCGGCCATGCAACTGATCGCGGAGGAGCGGTTCGCCGTTGCAGATCTTCGCCAGAGCGCGCACCCGGTCTGCGTTGCGGCCCACAACCGCGAGCTTTGCGCCGGCATCGGCAAGAGCGCAGGCCGCGCCTCGAGCCGCGCCCCCGTTACCCACGATCAAAACCGACGAGTTGGGGAGCCGGAGCAATCGGGAGAGCGGCTGAATCACGCCCGCCGCGTCGGTATTGCACCCGCGCCATTTTCCGGACTTGCGCCAAACCGTATTGACCGCGCCGATCCGGCGCGCGAGCGGGTCCACCGAGTCGAGATAGCGGACGATCTTTTGTTTATGCGGGAGCGTAACACTGAATCCCGCAAGCGGTAGCTTCTCCGCCATCGAGAAGAAATCCCGCAGATGAGCCGGTGAAACCAGAAACGGCAAATACACCGCATCGATGCGGCGGAATTGAAACGCGCGATTGTGCACAGCCGGCGAAATCGAATGGCGCACCGGTTCCGCGATTACGCCGTAAATCTTCGCGGCTTTGGTAAGCTTCTCGATCCGGTAGAGATTTCGCAAATAGCGCGAGCTCACCTGCCCCGCCGCGGTGCCTTCCGCGTAAAGGGGCGCGGCGTAGCTGAATATGCCGCCGAATACCGGCGAAAGCACGCGCGTGGGAAAACCGAGCTCGCCCATAGCCAACACCGCCATTCGATGGCGCGGGAACGCCTTGGCTGTGGCCAGCACACGGACGTTGTCGGAGGGTTTGCGCGCGGTGGTCACGATCTTGTAAGCATCCGCGGGCACGCGCAACATACGGTTGACCACAGTATCCATAGGCGGTGTGGCTTCGTAGTTGTGATAAGAGACGATGACTTGGGCCCGCCCGCGAAATTGCGTTAACCGCACTGGAGCCATTTCGGCTGTTTCGATTTCGACGTCAATTGCGCCCGCGCCCTGTTGCACCGCGCGCTCCAGTATGGCGAACTGTTCGTCGATGCTGCCGTTGAATTTGCCGTGATTCTGATGCCGCCGGCACGTAGCCAGAACTAAGCAGTCCGGGAAGCGTTCGACAAACCCGGCGATTGCTTCCGCGCCGGCGCACGGGTGGTTCAGGAAATCCAAGCGGAATTCGAGAAACGATTCCCCCGCCTCGGCCTCTCTTCGCGCGTGATCGAGGAGGCTAGCCACATCTGGAAGGCCCAAAGCGATGCAGATACGCGGAAGAGATCTCGTGGCCATTCGTCTTTAGGGATTAACAGCATATCACGGCCTCCGCGCTCGCTGGCTTGCGAGCGAAGCGAGGGAGATCAGCGACGGCCGAGATTTGCTGTGTTTCGCTTGCGCGCACGATGCAGCTTGGCAAATGCTTGCGCCCACGGACATTAAGGCACATTAAGCAAATAAATCGACACTTGCCTGGGGGCAGTGCGTCAAAATAGTATCCGTCAAGCAACTGAATTCACCAGGCCGTGACGGTTAGAAACCTCACGGTGAGACGGCGGCTGAATGGAAGCCGGAATGCTGAAGTGAGCGTTTGTTTGTAGCTCACAGTTCCTAGCTCTAACGGTAAAAGTCCGCTTCGATGGAAAAGAGTTCTCGTAGCTGGAGTGCGACCTGGCGGGAACGCATTCGAGCGCTGCAAAACATTCCACCGCTGCTCAGCATCGTCTGGGAGTCAGGACCCGGCGTAGTCGTGGGTGGGCTGTCTGCCAGAATCATCGCGGCACTTTCCCCGCTGGCAATTCTGTGGATCACGAAGCGCATATTGGACGCGATCCAGGGCCATTTCTCGGGGCGGCCGCTTCCGCAGGGATTCTGGTGGCTCGTGGCTGCCGAGTTTGGGATTGCCGCCATTTCGGCGATGTTGACGCGGTCGGTGGCTTTTTTCGATGCGCTGTTGGCGGATCGTTTCACCCGGCATGTGAGCATTCGCGTAATGGGCCACGCCTCCCGCCTGGATCTGGCCTCTTATGAGGACCCGGTGTTCTACGACAAGCTGGAACGCGCCCGGGTACAGGCCACCGACCGCATTTATATGATCCAGGCGATGGGGCTGTTGCTGCAGCAGTTCATTACGGCGGCGAGCCTTTCGGCCGCCGTGCTGGCGTTCTCACCCTGGCTTATGGCGCTGCTGGTTGCGGCCGTCGTGCCCGCGTTTCTGGGCGAGAGCCATTTCGCGTTTCTCGGGTACACGCAGAATATCAGGCAAACTCCCATTAAGCGGCAACTGGATTATCTCCGTACCGTAGGGGCGAGCAAAGAATCGGCTAAGGAGCTTAAACTCTTTGCGCTGAGCGACTACCTTTCGGGCGAATACACGCGGCTGTCGAATCAGATCTACGATCAGAACGTACGCTTGGCGCGCCGGCGCTTGTGGGCGGGATTGGGATTGGCGTTACTAAGCACGGCGGGTTACTACGGCGCATACACGTACGTAATCTACCGTACGGTAATTGGCGCGCTGACTTGGGGCAGCCTGCAGTTCTTAGCGGGGTCGATCGCCGGAGCTAGTACAAATATTCAGAGCATTTTTTCCACGTTCGCCAGCATCGCGGACCAGTCGCTGTTTTTGACAGACCTGGTGGAGTTCTTCAAAGTCGGACCGGTGGTTCGGTCGAAACCGGGCGCGCTCCTGGCCCCGCGGCCGATCCGCGACGGCTTTCAGTTCGATCAGGTGACGTTCCAATACCCGGGAACGCAGCGCGCCGTTCTAGACCGGCTGGATCTTCGCATAGAGCCCGGGGAGCGGATCGCGCTGATCGGGGAGAACGGCCAGGGTAAGACCACGCTCGTGAAGCTGATTACCCGGCTTTACGATCCCACCGGAGGGCGCATTCTGCTCGACGGTGTGGACCTGCGGGAATACAGCATTGAAGACCTGCAGAAACAGATCAGCGTAATCTTTCAGGATTTCATGCGCTACGAAATGACCGCGCGGCAGAATATCGCGGTGGGGAATCTGGAGGCGGCGCGTGACGGCGCGGTTCAAAGAGCGGCGGGCAAGAGCTTGGCCGAGGGTGTGATTGAACGGCTTCCGAACGGATACGAGCAGCTCCTGGGGCGGCGTTTTGAAGGCGGCGTGGATCTCTCCGGAGGCGAATGGCAGAAGATTGCGCTGGCGCGGGCATATCTGCGGGAGGCGCAGTTGCTGATCCTGGACGAGCCCACCGCGGCTCTCGATGCGCGCTCGGAATACGAGGTATTTCAGCGATTCGCGGACCTCACCACGGGCAAGACTGCGCTGCTCATTTCGCACCGGTTTTCCACCGTTCGCATGGCGGACCGGATCGTAGTTCTCGAGAACGGACAGATTGCCGAGCAGGGCAGCCATGACCATTTGATGGCGTTAGGGGGACGATACGCCGGCATGTTTGAGTTGCAGGCTTCGAGTTACCGATGACAAACTCTACTCCAATGGTGGACGCGCAAGGCGGAAATGATCGTCACTCCGCAGAGTACTTCGAGAGCGGAGCGCAACTGGCTCGATCTGTTTCGGCCACTTTACCGCGCAGCAAGGAAAAGCTGCGCCGGGCGGACAAGCGCGAAAGAGTTCAGGCGTTCGTTCGCGGCGTGGCGGCCCACAGGAGCGGTGAGAACACAGCCTGGATTCTCGACAATTTGCGGTTGCTGCGAGCGACCGAGCGCGATGCCGCGGAATTTTTTCGAATTGCTCATCGGCTGCCGGCCACGGTAGACGGCGCCGGCTGCGAACAGCTCCGGTTGGCAATGATCGCGGACCGGTATCTCGAGGAGTGCGGTTATGAGTTCCATGAAGAAGGCTTGAGCGCTTTCATCGAGGGCTATCAGAAGGTCACAATTCTACGGATGAAGGAGCTGTGGGAGCTTAAGCCGGCGGTAGGCTGGAAGCTTCTCGATCGGTTGCTGAAAGCGCCGGCGGAAGACTGGCCGGTGCTGGTCAAAAGTCTGCAGCGTTTGGAAGACACGAATTGGCGCGAGCTTTTCCGAACTCTGAACCAGGTGGACGATGTACTGGCCCAGGACCCGGCCGCTGTCTATTCGCGTATGGATTTCGAGAGTTGCGAGTCCTACCGCAAGGTGGTGGACAAGCTGGCGCGGCACAGCCCCCGGAGCGAACGCGAGATTGCGGAGGAGGCGGTAGCGCTGAGCAGGCGGGCGGCCGCGGTTTCGGACGGTTCCCGCGCGCTCGAGCGCCGCGCGCACGTGGGTTACTACCTGGTCAGGCAGGGCCTTCCTGACCTCGAAGCCGCGATCGCCTACAAACCTCCCCTATCCCAACTCTTCCCACGCTGGATTCTGCGGCACCCCACCCAGTTTTACTTGATCTCGATCGAACTGCTGACGTTCTTAATCGTCTTCGGGATGCTGTCCGGGCTGGATTCCCTCACTCCCATCTTTGCCGGGCTGGTGCTTCTGTTCCTGCCTGCCACGCAAGCGGCCCTGGACTTCGTAAACAACCTGGTGACTTCGGTGCTTTCGCCGAACACCATGCCGAAATTCGATTTCTCTGAAGGCATTCCCGACGACTGTGTGACGCTGGTGGCCGTTCCGGCGCTGCTGCTCAACGAGGCTCAGGTACAAGACCTGGTCCTCGATCTCGAAATCCGCTTTTTAGCCAATACCGGGCGCAATTTATATTTCGCGCTGGTAACGGACTCGCCCGACTCCGAGGAAGCGGTAGACCACCGCGATACCCTGGCGGATTTAGCCGTGCGCCTTATCGAAGGCTTGAACGCCCGCTACCGCGGCGAGGGCCGTTCGCCGTTTCTTTTGCTCCATCGCCATCGCGTGTACAACGAATCGGAAGGACGCTGGATGGGTTGGGAGCGCAAACGCGGCAAGCTCATGGACCTGAATCGGATCCTGCGCGGCGGGTTCGACGCATTTCCGGTGAAGGTGGGTGACGTTTCTATTTTCCCTCGCGTGCGGTACGTGATCACGCTCGATTCCGATACGCAGCTTCCGCGCGACTCGGCGGCACACCTGGTGGGGGCGATTGCGCATCCGCTGAATCAGGGCGTGGTCGACCCGCGCACCCGCAAGGTGGTAGAAGGATACGGCATTCTTCAGCCGCGTATCGGAATCAGCATCCAATCGGCGACCCGCAGCCGCCTGGCGTCTCTATATTCCGGCCAGACCGGCTTCGACATTTACACGCGAGCCTACTCGGACGTGTACCAGGACCTTTTCGGCGAGGGCATTTTTACGGGAAAAGGGATCTACGAAGTAGACGTCCTGCGTGAAGCCCTCGAAGACCGGTTTCCGGATAACGCTCTGCTCAGTCACGATCTGCTCGAAGGCGCGTACGCCCGGGCAGGACTGGTCAGCGACGTGGAGCTGATTGATGATTACCCGTCGCATTTCTCGAGCTACAATCGCCGGAAACACCGGTGGATGCGCGGAGACTGGCAGATTCTGCGGTGGCTCCTGCCGCGGGTGCCGGACCCTTCCGGCCGCCTGGTTCCGAACACGATTTCACTGATCTCCCAATGGAAGATCTTCGATAACCTGCGCCGCAGCCTGTTTGATCCGAGCCTGCTGCTTCTATTTGTAGGAAGCTGGCTGTTTCTACCGAAGTCGCCCGGGTATTGGACGGCGGCAGCGGTGGCCGTACTCTTCCTGCCGACCTATGCCCGCACCGTCTTCGCGGTGTTTCGACTACCCAAAGGCGGCAGCCGCGCGCTGGGCGCATGGCTGCGAGACACGGCTAAGTCGTTTGCCGAGGGCAATGCGATGGCGTTTCTCGCACTCATCTTCCTGGTTCATCAGGCGCTCTTATCCATGGACGCGATCGCCCGCTCGGTAGTGCGCGTGTGGGTTACGAGGCGCAAACTGCTCGAATGGGAAACCGCGGCCGAAGCCGAAGCCGCCAAAGGGCCGAAAGCGACGGTGGACACTTACCTCGAATGGACGCCCTGGATAGCGTTGGGCATCGGCATCGCTGTGCGCCTGCTGCGGCCGGCAGCTCTTCCCGCCACGCTGCCCATAATCTTTTTGTGGATCATCTCCCCCGCGGTTTCAGGTTGGCTCAATCGGCGCCCCGGGACCGGACATTGCAAGCTCAACGACAAAGATACCCGGCTCCTTTCCAACTCCGCCGAGCGCGTCTACCGCTACTTCCGCGACTGGAGCACGCCCGCTACACACTGGCTGATTCCGGACAGCGTGCGCGAGAATGGCGCGGCTGATCTTCGCCTCTCGCCGACCAACCTCGGAATGCTCCTGAATGCCCGCATCGGCGGCGTGCACTTAGGTCTGGTGCCGCTCGCTGAATTCATATTCGAAACGCGCCAGACTCTGGATTGCGTCCTCTCGCTGCGCAAACATCGGGGGCATCTGTTCAACTGGTACGACATACGCACGCTCGAAACGATTGAACCCGTCTTCGTTTCCACTGTGGACAGCGGCAACTTGGCGGCGAGCTTGTGGACGTTGAAGCAGGCGTCGCTCGCCTTCGCCACCGAGCCGGCCGCGCGCCGGGGCGTCACCAAAGAAATGGCTGAAGAGCTTCGCGGAATCGCAAACGTCTGCGACCAACTGGTGCGCGAAATGGATTTCGGGTTCCTCTATGACCGCCGAAAGTCGGCGCTATCGATCGGGTTCGATCTCGGCAAGAACCGCCGCGAGGCCGCCTGTTACGACCTATTGGCCTCCGAAGCGCGCATCGCGTATTTCGTAGGCATCGCAAAGGGCGATGTGCCCCAGCGCGCATGGTTACGGCTAGGGAGGACCCATACTCTGGCCCGCGGCGAACGCATTCTCCTCTCCTGGACGGGCACAATGTTCGAGTACCTGATGCCGGCACTGTGGATGCGCCATTACGACGGCACCATCACCGAACAGAGCATCCGGGTGGCGGTCCGCGCGCAGCGCGATTATGGACGCCGTAAAGGCGTGCCGTGGGGAATCTCCGAATCGGCCTGCCTGGGAACCAAAGAAGGAGACTACGGTTACGCGCCCTTCGGGATTCCGGATCTGGCGATGTGGCGCGCGGCGGAGAACCTGGTCATTTCGCCCTACTCGAGCTTCCTGGCGCTTGCGGTAGATCCATCCGCGGTGGCAGAGAACCTCCGGCAAATGGAGGAATTTGGGTGGACCGGCCGGTACGGCTTCTTCGAGGCCATTGAATACACGCGGGGCGGCGCCGAGCCCATCCGCTCCTGGATGGCGCACCACCAGGGCATGAGCCTGCTGGCCATAGTGAATCTTCTGCATTCGAGCCCGTTACAGCAATACTTCCACTCCGAACCTCAGGTAATGGCCACGGAACTATTGCTGCATGAGCGCCTGCCCTCCACGGCGGTCGCCGAACCCGTGGTGACGATTCCGGAATTGGCTCCGGCCGAGGGATAAGCGCGCCTCGCTACACGGGGAGCGGCTTTACGGAATCGCGGTCAGACGTCGGCGGCCGCTACTTCACAACAAATTCGCCTTTGATGCCGTGCTCGGCATCGGGCGCAATCCAGACTTCGAACCGGCCCGGCTCAGTGACCAGTTTCATTTGCTGGTTGTAAAATGCCAGGTCTTCGGTTCTAATGGCGAAGCTCACAGTCCGCATTTCGCCAGGTTTTAGCGCGACGCGCCGGAACCCTTTGAGCAAACGCACCGGTTGCGCTACGCTCGCGACCACGTCGTGAATGTAGAGCTGCACTACTTCGGTGCCCTCACGCCGGCCGCGATTGGCGATATCGGCTGAGATGGTGAGCGAGCCGCCCATTGCCACGGATGGTGCCGAAAGGCGCAGGTTCTCGTAGGTGAAATTCGTGTACGAGAGGCCGTAGCCGAAGGGGTATTCCGGCGTGACATCCACATCGATGTACTTGGACGTGTAGCCGGTAGGCTTGGCGGGCGTGCCCATCGGAATCCCCAATTCTGAAGCCGAAGCCGGGCGTCCGGTATTCAGGTGCGCGTAATATATCGGTACTTGGCCGACCGCGCGGGGAAACGTGACCGGCAGCCTGCCGCTAGGAACGGCTCGTCCGAAAAGCAGGTCGGCAATAGCGGGGCCGCCCATTGTGCCTGGATGCCAGGCGTAGAGGATTGCTCCGGCCCTGGCCGCTGTGTCGTGAAAGGTAAGCGGCCGTCCTGCCATGATTACCGCTACCACCGGTTTTCCCGCTTTGGCCACCTCTTCCACCAGCTCTTCCTGCGCGCCGGGTAGATTGAGGAACGCACGGGAACGGGCTTCGCCGGAGAGAATCTGTTCTTCACCTAGGAACAGAACGGCGGCATCGGCGCGGTCGGCCGCATCGCGAGCGGCCGCGAAACCGTCATGACTGGAGTCGCGGCTGGTCTTCAACCCGGGCGCATAGAGGACGCGGCCGTTGCCAAGCATCTGGCGCAGTTCTGCCAAAGGGGTGCGCACGTCTTCGGTCCGCCAGTCTATGGTCCAGGTGCCTAACTGGTCGACCGGCGCATCGGCCATCGGCCCGATCACCGCGAGCGACCCCACCGTATCGGATAACGGCAGCAGGTTCTGATCGTTCTTCAGCAAGACCACGCTTTCCGTGGCAGCTTTCTGCGCTACGGCGAGCGACTCCGGTGTGACCGTGACGGTCTGGGCCGCCGGGATCGGGGCATCGAACAGGCCCAGCAAAAACTTCAAGCGCAAGATGTGGCGGACGGCGTCGTCAATGGTCTTCCCGGCCACAGCGCCGCTCGAAACCAGCGATTTCAGATGGTCAAAATACGCAGTGCTGACCATCTCCATGTCAACCCCGGCGTTGGCCGCTTCACGGGCGGCATCGCGAGCATCGGCGGCGTAGCCATGAAGCGTCATCTCCGTGATTGATTGATAGTCGCTTACCACAAGCCCAGGGAACTTCCATTCGTCCCGGAGGATTCGCCGAAGCAGAAACTCGTTGCCTGAAGAGGGCACGCCGTTGAGCGCGTTAAAAGAAGTCATAAAGCTCGCGACCCCAGCGTCTACAGCCGCGTGAAACGGCCGGAGGTAGACGTCGCGGAGCAGGATCTCCGCAATCCAGGTGCTGTTGTAGTCGCGGCCGGCTTCGGCGGCTCCATAGCCGGCGAAGTGTTTAGCGCAGGCGGCAATGGCGCTAGGGTCGGCCAGGGAAGTTCCTTGGAACCCGCGTACCATTGCCGCGGCGAAGATGCTCGCAAGGTAAGGGTCCTCGCCGGGACTTTCGGCGATTCGGCCCCAGCGGGGGTCGCGTGCGATATCAATCATCGGCGCGAACGTCCACCGGATGCCCTCGGCCGAGGCTTCCCGCGCCGCCGTACGGCCCGCCTGTTCCACAATGTCGGGATCCCAAGTGGCGGCCTGTCCCAGCGGAATCGGAAAGATCGTGCGGTAGCCGTGAATCACATCGCGGCCAAAGAGAATCGGGATGCCGAGGCGGGTCTCGGTGCGAGCGATGCGCTGGGCTTCCGCTCGCTCGGCGGGGTTGCCCGCATTGAAGAGCGAACCCCAACGCCCTTGCCGGATCAATTGACGGACTTCATCCGAGAACGGCGTCATCAGGCGGTCGGATTGCGACATCTGGCCGATCTTCTCGTCGAGAGTCATTCGCGAGAGCAGAGCTTCGACTCGCTGGTCCACTTCAGCGTCGGTTGCCGCGGTACTCACGACGGCTCCGAGAAGAAAGAAGCCCACAAATGCACAGTACGGCCATGCCATACGCCCGATTGTAATCAACTTCGAGTTAGGAAGAAGGTGAGCTTACGAACTGAGCTTACGCAGTCCGGCGGCTTCGAGCCCGCGCTGGGCCTCCGCGGTGGACATGATCGCGTCCCAAACAGAGTACGTGCGCAGGTTTTCCGCCATTAACAGTGTAATGCCGATGTCGATCCCAAGCACATCCGGGCTGTACCAGCCTTGCTGTGGATGGAATGCATCGCGGAAGCCGTATTTGCACCAAACCTGAGGGCCGTAGGTATCGAACATGTTCTGCAAAACCGCGCCGCACATTTGCGGGAGAATGGCTAGCGAACCACCCGCGGCGCAAGGAACTAATGTGCCGTCCGGCTGCGATTTGGGCCAACCCCAAACGCGGTAGCCGGTGCGGGAATCCGAGGCCGTGATCCCCCACATGTTGGGTCCGAACCAAGGGAATTGAGAAGCAAGCTCGAGGCAGTACAAACGGTGGGCCTGCGTGGCCCGCTGCGAATTATTGAAATAATTGGCGTACTGGTCTGCGCGGTTCCGGAAATCGAACCATGCGTGCGAGTACTGGTGAACGAACAGGGGCGTGTCGGCATCGATAAAGAAAATGCCCTGAAATTCCGTCATCGGACGCCTCCAGCCGCTCCAGGACGACGCTGGAATCGAATGGCTTTCCGACGACATGGCCAACAGATACATAGCCAGCAGTTCAGAATAGGCATCCCAGCGGTAGGGCAGAAATCCGCTTTCGGGCACCCACCCGTGTGAGAGAGTTTTGCTGCCGTTCAGCATCCAGCGCCAATCCGTACGGTTGAGCAGTTCGGAGGCTAGGTCCTGAATCTCGGCATCTTTGCGCCAGTAGGCTTTGCTGTGTAACACTCCGCAGAGCAGCCAGCCGGTATCTACGGAGGAGGCTTCACTTCTCCAAATGCGTGCCCCGGTCGCGGAATGTAGGAAGTGGTAGTAGAAGCCGTGCTCGTTGTCCGCTCCGGCCCTCAGAAACTCCAACGTTTGCCGAACCCGCTTCCGAACCAAATTACGGTCCAGATAGTTGCGATCGTCCGCAATGGCCAGGGCGCTCAGGCCGAATCCGGTAGCAGCGACACTGGAGGCACCGGGAGCGTAGGGCAGATCCACCACCGCGCGATCCAACACCATGCCCGTATCCGGGTCCGCCATCTCATAGAAATAAAAGCAGGCTCGGCGCTGGATTTCATCCAGAAGACCGTCGCTGATTCCGGGGGTGGGGTCCACCTCAGCGGCTTTCATAGATCCGAGGACAGACGAAGCCGCTCCTCCGATCGCCAGGGTGGAAAGGAAATTCCTGCGGGTTACTCTGCGGCCCAAACCACTTCTATTGTATCTCCCGACACCGTCCCGTAACCGCGTTTTACAGAACTTTTACGACCTCTCGAGTACTGAACCGTAGCCTTGGACACGTCCGTTTAGCCCTAAAAGGCGCACGCTATTCCAAAGCGCATGCGGCGTGCTCGAAACCACCGGCACTTTGCAGCGTTTTTCCAGAGGCACAATGAGCTCGAGCGTCTTCAACGCCCCGCACGAAATCAGCAAAGAATCGGCCTCGGGGGAGCTTTCCTTAACCTGAGCACTGAATTCCAGCAAATGGTCCTGCATGGCTTGGGGAATCCCGCCGGCCTCCACGCCAAGCCCCTTGGATACCAGCACTTCGAACCCAGACTCTTTCAGAAATACGCAAAGCCGATCGGTGACGTCCACGTTGTACGCGGTAGCCACCGCGACCCGGCGCGCGCCGGCGGCTTTTAAACCCGCAATAATCCCCGTGCTCATAGTCGTGGCGGGCAGCCCGGTAGCCTTGTGCACGTCTTCGGTCAACTTCTGATTGAATGCGGCGCCTTTATAAAACGTCAGCGAGGTGCCCATGACAGATATGGCAGTGGCTCCCTGCCCTGCCAGCTTCCGCGCTTCGGGCACGATCTTATCAATTACCGAATCGTACCCGGCCGGCGTCATACTCGGCAGACCCAACCCCGCGGCGAGGAAACGGACCCCCGATGGATACATAAGGTGCGCTTCGGGCGGAACCGGGTAATTGGCCGGCGGAAAGATCATTCCGAGCACAGGCTCAGCCGAGACTCCCGCGGCGGCGAACGTCAATCCGGCAGCTCCAACTTTCAAAAACTCGCGGCGGGAACCGGTCATGTGATCTCCTCGAAAATAGGCTATCCAGCAGTATAATCCCTTCCGGCAGGTCAGCCGCAACGTTTCGTTGGACGGACGCCGGGCGGCTTCCTTTCTCGTGCTCTCGAGCCTAACTTGGGCGGCAACACTAGCGCACGCGTGGCATCGGGACGCGGGCGAGTCACTCTGAAGTTTCCTTTATTTTCAGGCTGAAATGAAAGCTTTATCTCTAGCCAGCACATCGGCGCCGGGGCTCACTCATTAGTCTGAGGTTGAGGAGAATTCATTCGTCTTGATGACTCAACAGCAGATCGACCAGGCAATCCGGGATCAAATCGGCGCGGACCCCAATGCTCCGCTGCCGTCCAACCTTGACATTGCCCAAGCGCTCGCGAACTACGCGGCCGAAGCCGCGAAGGTAGCAACGGCCCTCAACCAAAACGAACAGACCACGTATCTCACCGGCTTTCAGAATTGGGCCAATCAGGTACTCACCGGTAAGATCCCGAACACCAATCCGCCGCAGCCTCCCCCCGCATACCTTGCAGCCACGGCTTCGGATGGCTGGACATATGTAATCCAGGGAACTGATCCCGTTTGCTCCATGCCGGCCATTCCAACCCTTCCACAGGCGCCCTCTCCGTCGGCTAGCATGGTGGTGGCCATCGGCGCGCAGATCGGCAACACGAATTTCTGGGCAGCGCTGCCCGCCAATGCCAACGTTCCCGCCGGGTATGTCACTCCGGGTCCGGTGACCACTGCCGACGGAAAAGTCGGCTTCTTTACCTGGGTCGCTTCTCCGTTCGGCGGTTGGTGGCAAAAGATCGGATAGCGGACCTTCGCAAAAATGAAGTTCGCGCTTTTTCTGATTCTTTCGATCCCAATTTGTGCGCAGCAACTGACGTTTTCGCCGCAGAACCTGGGAAGGAGGCGGATGCCGATGCAGTTGTGGGCCGTCACCGGGACGGTTCCGGTCGGGGCAAGACCCCCGGCCGCTGCCGCGGTGTATGCGGTCGCCATGAGCCACGGCGTTTCCTATATCGACAGTACAGTCGCCTTGTCCCGCATCAATGCCAGAGAGCGCCGCAGCCTTGCCGCACGCATGTTCGCCTGGGGCGGTTACTTTGAAACCGGCGCCACGGTGATGGTGAATCTCCGTGTCATTGCGGCCAGCAGCCAGGTGAGTATAGGCCTCAATGTCGCTATGAGTATCGTCAACTCCCTCTTGCCTGCCATACAGAAAGACATACCGATTCCGGACCCGTCCATCGTGGCGAAGACCGGAAGTCTGCTGATGGACGGCGAAGGCACCATCTCGGGCCTTTTCTGGGCCGAACCCTCACAAGTCGCCGGGTTCACGGACACTCTCCCGTAATTACTCGATCGTCACCTGAATCGGTATCACTTGATTCGTCTGATCCACCCGGACGCTAAGCACCCCGGATTTAGCGGTTGCTGCAGCCTTGAGCGTCAGCACCGCTTTTTCGCCGGCATTCATGTTCATGTGGTCGAGTTTGACATCGATGCCCGGCAGGGCTCCAATCAGTGAAATACTCATCGGACCCTGCGCTGCGTTGGTAAACGTCACCTCTGCCGATTCGCCGTGTTTGAAGCTCACCATCTGCTTGTCGGCCTTGACCTGAGTGAAGATGAAGACCATGTCCTTCGGGGCAGGCACGGCGGGAAGTCCGGAAGGGCCTCCTGGGCCCGGTTTCATTGAACCGAAGGGCGTCTGCCGCAGCGCGTCCCCGTCAACATACCAGAACCACAGACCATCCACCAGCTTCCAGGTACTCGGCGTCGGCACTTTCAGAGGTTTATCCGTAAACCCCGGTATCATTACGTATTGCTCGCATAGCACCACTGCCTTGGCTCGGGTGAATCCTTCCGAATACTCTATGCGTTGAATTTCGAATCCCACGTACTTCGGCTTATTCGCGGTATAGAAGTAGTCCTTCGTGTCCTCAGCAACCAGCGCCTCGGCCTGCCGGAACTTGCTGTCGATGTGGTCCTGATAAAACTCGCTGATGCGCGAGCGCAGCGCCTGATCCACTTCCGCCGGCGGCTTGTTAAATAGGTCCGCGGGCGTTTGCGCAAAACAGGCCACAGCGCCGGCGGCTAGCAGCACAAAACGTAACATGTCAATATTCTAACGCTCGCGATAGTGTTTGGTGCTCGCTGTCAGGCCGCGGTACACAGGGCCAAAATTTCAGCAGCCGCGAATGGGTCAGGCGTCCGAACCCATGCCGCTCGAGGTTCCACCCGCCGCCGGAATATAGCACTTGAACGTATAGTCCATGACCATTCGATTCGCATTGAAGCGCCAGCCGAGCGTTCGAATGGTTCGCTTCATCCGCTTGATCCAGCCGTGCGGCAGCCCGTCGCGGTCGCGTTGATAGTAGAGCGGAATTATCTGTTCTCGCAACACCCGGTACAGATCGTCGCGATCGCGCGCATCGTGTAAATCGGTATTGGTGTGAGTTCTGCCTGTGCCGATCGCAAACCCGTTGAGACCGTCGTAAGCTTCGGCCCACCATCCGTCCAGGACCGAAAGGTTCAGGCCGCCGTTCAACACCACCTTTTGGCCGCTGGTACCCGAAGCCTCCAGCGGACGCCGCGGGTTGTTCAGCCACACATCCACCCCCTGCACCAGGTGGCGTCCCACGTTGATGTCGTAATCCTCTATGAAGACAAATTGATTCGAAAAAGCGCGATTGCGCATAAGCTGCGCGATCTGCTGCAATACCCGCTTGCCGGGTTCATCGCGCGGATGCGCCTTTCCGGCAAACACAAACTGCACCGGCCGTTTCGGGTCGTTCATCATTCCGGCCAGCTTCTCCATGTCTGCCAGAATCAGGTTGGCTCGCTTGTAAGTAGCAAATCGCCGCGCAAAACCGATGGTCAACGCATCCGGACTAAGCACGCGGCCCAATCTCTGCAACACCTCCGCCGGCTCACCGCGGCGGCTCGCTTGCTGCACCGCGCGCTGGCGCACGAACTCGAGCAGCCGCAGCTTCAGACTCAGGTGCGTCTCCCAAAGCTCGCCGTCGTCTACGCTCTCAATGCCCTCCCAAATCCGCGCTTCCCCGCTGTGCTCTTCCCACCCTGTCCCCAGGTGCCGGTCATACAGCCGGAACATCTGCGGCGCGAGCCACGTCGGAACGTGCACGCCGTTAGTGATGTGCCCGATGGGAACTTCATCCTCCGGTTTGCCGGGAAACAGCCCCGTCCACATACCGCGGGATACCTCGCCGTGGAGCGCCGAAACGGCGTTGGCTCGCCGCGACAGGCGCAAACCCAGCACGGTCATGCAGAACTCCTCATACGGATTGCTCGGGTTCTCCCGTCCAGTGCCCATCAGGCTTTCAAACGAGAGTCCCAGCCCTTCCCGCAGCGGCCCGAGATGCTCCTCGATCAGTCCGCCATGAAAACGATCATGCCCGGCCGGCACCGGCGTGTGCGTCGTGAACACCACTTGCCGCGATACCCGCCGCGCCGCCTGATCGAAGCTTACGCCTTCGTCCTGCATGCGGTCGCGGATTGCCTCGAGCACCGCAAAGCCGCTGTGCCCCTCATTGAGGTGTAGCACGCTCGGCGTGATTCCCATCGCTTTCAGGGCGCGAAATCCTCCCACGCCAAGCAGCAGTTCCTGCCGAATACGCACGCGCCCGTCGCCGCCATACAGCCGCGAACTCAGCTCGCGATCTTCGGGCGCATTCCCTTCCACATTGGAATCGAGCAGCAGCAGGTCGCACCGGCCCACT
>JAFAWA010000173.1 GCA_019242155.1 Terriglobia bacterium
CGTAAAACATGCTGTTCGATGTCTTCGCATAAAAAATGCCGTACCCCAGACGCAGCACCGTCTGCTTCGAGGGCTGCCAGGCGAGCCCGATACGCGGGCCAAAGTTGTTGGAATCCGTGTTGATGCGAGAGGTCAATGCCGCGAGCAGTGGCGTCGCCGTGTTAGGAATCGGCGGCTGCGGAATGGTCTGAATCTCATAACGTAGGCCCAGGTTGACCGTCATGTTGGAGCGAAGTTTCCAACTGTCTTCTACGAAGCCTGCAAAATCGTTATCCCAAGAGTCATCTTTTCCGACATGCGTGATGGGATCGTAAGCCTGCGTGAAGCTCTGGTAATGACGGCCCGCCAGACCGTCGCCCGTATTGATTCCGAAAACGTCGAGGACCCAATTACTAAACGTTGCATTAGCCGAACCGGTGTAGCTGTAAACACCATCCCCTTGAAACAGGTTGACGATCACCTCATGAATAAAGTTGAAATCGAAGCCAAATTTGATCTGGTGACGGCCTTGAACCAACGACAAGGTGTCGGAAACCTGATTGCGGTGTTCGTTCGGAAACTGCGCTCGCGGCAACTGAGACGGTTCCCCGTAAGCCATCACGTTGGCGATAGAGACACTGGGGCCTCCCGCGTTCACACCAGTGGCCTCGAAGTCGACCCCCCACTGGAAACGAAGACTGTTGATCAGGTTCGGCCGGAAGATGCTGTCCCAGTTTGCAACCAAGAACCGCGTGTGAGTGAGCGACGGTCCGCTGCCGGTTACTGAGCTATTCGAAACCGTAACCCCATTGGAGTTGGCTGCGGTGAATGCATTCGGCTCATGAAAATCATCGAAGTCGAAGTTAGCGCTGAAGCGGTTGGCGCGGTTTAGCTGATAATCGAGTTTTCCAAAGGCTAGATCCTGAACGGCCACCCTGGGATAGGCCGTAACCAATGAGGAAAGATAATTATTCGCCGCGCTGCACTGCGCGGAACTTACCGCCGTCGGACAAGATAGCGGAAAACGGGAAGTGCTCGTAAAGCTGATGGGCGTGACTTTGCGCGAGCCGTCGTAGGTGAGAAAGAAAAACAGCTTGTCTTTCAGGATTGGTCCGCCGACGCTGCCGCCGAACTGCTGCTGTTGATGGATGCTTTGAGTATTGATTCCGTTCAGCCGATTCACCGGATCGAGAGCATTCAAGGCAGGGTAACGCAAATAGTAGAACAGATCCCCATGGAATAAATTGCCGCCGGACTTAGTGACTGCATTCACGATTCCTCCCGCCGCCTGTCCGAACTCGGCGCTGTAACTGTTGGAGAGAACTTGAAATTCCTGAATAGAGTCGAGGCTGTATACATAGGGAGTGGTCGAACCTCCGCGGGCGCCCGAAAAGAATGCCTGATTGTTGTTGGCCCCGTCTACTAAGTTGTTGTTATACAGGCCGGAGATGCCATGGTAAGAAACCAGCGCTCCGTCGGTGGTCACGCCCGGCGTAAGTAACACAAAGTTGTCCCAACGCCGGCCGACAATCGGAAGATTCGTGACCAGGTCGGAACTAACAACCTGTGACATCTCGGTCTTTTCTGGATCGGCAAACTCCTCCTGGGCGGTCACGGCCACGGTCGATTGGGTAGCAGCCACGGCCAACGAAAAATCCACGACCAGCGTTCGGCCCACTTCCACGGTCAAATCCTTCCGCACCACCGTGGCAAATCCTGCCTTGCCGGCACTTACCTCATATGCGCCAGGCTGCAGGAAGGCCGCGGCGTAGATACCGGCTTCGTTGGTTACGAAGGTCCGGTCGATGCCCGTAGCTTCGCTATGAACCCGCACGGTTGCCTGCGGAACCGCTGCCGCACTCGGATCGAGGATGCTGCCGGTGATGGTGCCTGTCGCCGCGGTCTGGGAAATACCGATCCCCGGCAACAACAACGAGAAAAGGCCCGCCGCGGTAAGTCGTTTGTCGAGCATAATCCCGTACCATAGCATAGGCTTGTAATTTGCACAGTACACTATCGTCTATGGCGTACCGACCAAAAGCCCTGGCCGTGAGTGCGGCATTGCTGCTCGGGTTGACCCTCCAGGCGAGCGATAGTCCCGTACTGCTGACTATAGAAGGCGCAGTGAAGACACCGCTTGCCTTAACTGCCGACGATCTGGCGAAGATGCCTCGGACGACAGCTATGTTCGAACGGGATGGGGAGACCGCAGAGTACGAAGGCGTATTACTGTACGACCTGTTAGTGAAGGCGGGCGTCCCATTCGGGCGCGCCATGACGGGCAAGCCGATGGCGAGCTATATTCTGGCGACGGCCCGCGACGGCTACCAGGTCGTGTTCGCGCTGCCGGAGATAGATCCTGAATTCATGGGGGCCCGAGTTGTTATCGCCGATAAGCGCAATGGCGGTCCGCTGTTGAATACCCAGAAGCCGATCCAAATGATCGCCCCGCAGGACAAACTACACGCGCGCTCGGTTTATTCGCTGGCGAAGATTGAAGTGGTGCGCCTGCGGCAGTAAGGCCGTTGCTGCCGAACCGGAACAGCTTCCCCGGTTCGGCCACACAGCGTTAAGTGCGCAGGCGCAGCGAAAAAAGAAATACCTTAGAGTTTTACCGTTACCGTCTTTACTTCCGTGTACTGCTGCAGCCCGTATTCTCCAAGCTCACGTCCAATACCGGACTGTTTGAATCCACCGAATGGGGCCCGCGTGTCCAGAACGTTGTAGCAGTTCACCCATACCGTGCCGGCGCGGACGCTATTGGCGATGGCGTGGGCTTTCTGAATATCACGAGTCCAGACGGCGGCGGCCAACCCGTAGGTGGTGCGGTTGGCTCGATCGACCACCTCGTCCAGCGTCTTGAAAGGGATGATGCTCATCACCGGCCCGAAGATCTCTTCGCGAGCGATTTTCATTTCGTCGTTCACATCCGCGAACACCGTGGGCTGAACAAAGTAGCCGCGGCTCCCCACGCGATCCCCGCCACAGACCAGCTTGGCGCCCTCCTGGCGGCCGGATTCGATGTAACCCAAAACCTTCTCAAACTGCGCCTCATCGACTTGCGGCCCCTGTTCCGTCGTCGGGTCAAATGGATCGCCTACCGTGCGGCGTCGTGCCCGCGCGCTGCTCTTTTCCACAAACTGGTCGTAAATTCTTTCTTCGACAAAGACCCTTGATCCTGCGCAGCAGCACTGTCCGTGATTAAAGAACAGGCCGAAATGAGCGCCCTCTACTGCTTCATCCAAGTCCGTGTCGGCGAAGACGATGTTGGGGCTCTTGCCGCCGAGTTCCAATGTCACTCGTTTCAGATTGGACCGGGCCGCTGCCTCCATGATGAGATGACCAACTTCCGTAGAGCCCGTAAACGCGACCTTATCGACATCCATGTGACCGGCGATGGCGGCTCCGGCAGTGGGACCATATCCCGGCAGAAGGTTCACGACTCCGTCCGGAAAACCCGCTTCGGCGATCAGTTCGCCCACCCGCAACGCCGAGAGCGGCGTTTGCTCGGCAGGCTTCATCACCACTGTGTTTCCTGTAGCGAGCGCAGGCGCGAGCTTCCAGGCCTGCATCAGCATCGGGAAATTCCAGGGAATGATCTGACCTACTACGCCGACCGGCTCCAGGCGGGTGTAGCAAAAGAAATCTCCGTCGATGGGGATAGTCTTTCCTTGCACCTTATCCGCCCATCCTGCGAAGTAGCGGTAGCATCCTACCGTGGCCGCCACATCGACGGCTCTTGCAACCGATACGGGCTTCCCGTTATCCAGAGACTCTAGGCGGGCAAGTTCCTCGGTGTGAGCTTCGATTAGGTCGGCAAGGCGATGAAGCAGACGCCCGCGCTCGGATGCGGCCATTCTTCTCCAAGGGCCCCGCTCGAACGCCGCGCGGGCCGCGCTGACGGCCTTATCGACGTCGGCGGCATCGGCTTCGGCCACCTGGCAAATCTCTTCGCCGGTCGCGGGATTGATGGTTGCGAAGGTCTTGCCGGATACGCTCGGCATCCAGCGGTTATTGATGAGAATCTTTGTAGCCGAGATCGGAACCTGGCTTTCGATTGGAGGTGGCAAAACAGAGGCCATGGGGACTCCTTCCCAAGTAGTCTTTACAATACGATGTAAGCTAAACTAGACGATACCACGTTCGGCAAACTTGGAATCAACGCGATGCAAACTCCCCCGATCTGCCCTATTGAGCGGAACGAGTTGCCTAGTATGTTATCAACTTTGTGTTGCTACGAGAACCTGTTTGGGCCGTATCACCTACAGACTCTGCAGGCCATGGCCGAAGTCGGGGTGGCGCTTTGGCAGCACGGCGAATTCGCGTATGCCCAGCCCTTGCTGGAACGGGCGGCCCGCGACCTCGGCCGCTGTGTTGGCCACGGCCATGAGTCACGCGTGGGTTCTGTTGCACCTTCAAGCTGCTAATACGCGGCGCCAGATGTCGCGAGAGAATCTTCCGAATCGGTAAGGCACACCGTACTGACCCTTCTTCAACTCACGCCACATCGATTAATGCTTCGCGGATACTCTTACCGAGTCGCGCTGACTAATCAAGTCGACGGCGATTGAGATAGGATGGTCTTGTTCCCCACGAACCAGACTCGGCCAGGGGACAGACCGGCGGACTTGAAGCAGTGAAGACTGCAACGACCCCGTACTGACAGGCCTTTGACGGCGGCTGGTGGGATGGTGTACCCTCGCGCTACTGCAATTGAACAAGAACATGAGGCGGGTGCTGCTGATCACCGGATGCATGATATGCTGGCAATCGTTCGGTTTGTCTCAGCACCTCGACGCGATGGCTTCACGGAACGTTCCTAATCTCGTAATGCCGAAGGCGGGCGTCCCTCTGAGAGTTGAAGTACAAGCCGAATACCACACGAAAACTGGCCAGGAGCCCGCTTCCGAGCTACACGAGAGATCGATCATTTTTAGAGACGACGCTGGTCGAATACGCCTTGAACGCGTGGATAGCACCGACCACGCACCAATCACAGTGCAGATTATCGATATCGCAGGTGGGTCAATGTTAATCTTAATACCATTGGAGAAGATAGCATTTGTCTTCAATTTCCCTCCGAAGGCCGCGGCATCATTAGTCGGTGGCCCCCTTATGATATCGGGACCTGGAAGGCGGGTTGTTAATTCGAAAGCACTCGGGGTGAGGAGAATAGAAGGTATTGACTTTGAAGGTACTCTGACAACGGTAACATTGGAAGGGGATGGGTCACTCGTGGCGACAGATGAGAAGTGGTATTCCCAAGAATTCGATTTGATTGGCATGAGAGCCACCTCAAGCCCAACGGGTGAGAGTACTATTAAAATTCAGCATGTTTCTCGCGAGGCCCCGGACCGTGCACTTTTTGTCGTTCCAACGGACTACAAACCCCAAAGCGTTCCGGTCCCGGCACGGTAAGGCTAAAGGGCATCCGAGAAGCGAATGCGATTCTCCACAAACTGACAAATTCCGAGTTGAGTCGGTGGTACGACAGCTTTGCGCGAACGGGCTGCCCCGCGGTACACGTCGGTGGTATTTAGCCGCTCGAACAGCGCTCAGCGTTCGGAGCATGCGGTGCGGCCTGGTGGATCACTACCGTTCCAAGCAGGCTCTGAGCGGGGAGGAGAGGCAAGGCTCGTGGCCGTTCGGTCAACAATCAAGCCGCACGTGAGTAATAACGGAGCAGTCCACCGAGACGCGCCTGGCAGGCGATCCGCCCCCTTGATTTGTTCGTCCGCTCGTTCGGAAATAGAAGCATGTTGCCCTTGCCTTGATTGGTTGCGCTCGATATGAAAATGTTCGATGAATTCGTGTCACGCCCGCTCGCCGCCTGCGCGAGCTGTGGCTGTCCCACAACGATTATGACCGCGCTGCGGGAGTCCAAAAGAAGCTGCTCGAATGCGTCAAGCGGAGCTTTGGGACCGACCATTCGGAAACCATCGCGGCGCAAAACGATCTCGCGGTACTCCTGATGGACGCGCTCGAAGGGCCGGTGAGCAGAGCAATTTGAGCCGAACCCGCCGGGCCGTAGCGGCACGGTTTCGGCACAAGCTTCACTGTAGTCCCCTTCTCAACGCGGCGCGTGTCCGGAAGGCCGTTTAAGAACAGCAGCCCGGACTCAGCAGGCGTGGGGGGAACCCCAGTTCAGCCGATTTGCCAGCATCGCTCGAATCTCCTTCTGGTCCGCGTCCAGGCTCGCGTCTTCCTCCGCTAATAACCAAAGCAGATCTGCCATTGCATCGGCCAAACGGGTACCTGCCTCGCGTTCGAAGCGAAGCCCGCGGTTCCAGGTAAGAACGCAGGTTACCGGATGCCTCCGGCCGAGAAACATATGCGCGCCGGCGAGCGCCTCTCTTTCGAGTTCGGCGGCTTCGACGGATTTGCCGGACTCGAACAGAACGGTGGCCAGGTCACCCTTTGCGGCCAGAGAAGATGCGTGCTGGGCCCCGTATTGCTGCGTGCAGAGGTCCAGAATCTCTCCGAAAACAACTCCAGCCTGTTCCCAATGCGCCTCCTCGGTCATGATCCGGCCGAGCGTACCGAGCAGGTGGATACGCGCTTGATGCTCACCTCCGGCTGCGGCCTCTATGCCGTCGAGAGCGCGATTCAAAATGCTGATGGCTTGGTTCGTTTCGCCTGCATTCCAATACGCAATCGCGAGCTGGTTAGCTACAGTAACGGTCTGCGGATCGAAGGGACCAAGTTTCGTCGCGCACGAGTCGAGTGTGGCCAGCAAATCGGCAATGGCGCGTGCGTCCGAGCCTACGAATTGCGATTGATTTCGCAGGGTGGCTCGCTACGCCTTACGGCGAGGAACGAAATTCAATGCCGCCGAGTTCATGCAGTATCGCAGATGAGTCGGAGGCGGGCCATCGTCAAAGACGTGTCCCAGGTGGGCGTCGCAACGCGTGCAAAGCACCTCGTCACGGACCATTCCGTGAGACATGTCGCGATTGGTGCACACGTTTTCTTTGGCTATCGGCTGCCAAAAGCTCGGCCAGCCGGTTCCGGATTCGAATTTGGTTTTCGAATCAAAAAGACACGTGTTGCAGCAAATGCAGTAGTACAGCCCGTCGGCATGGTTGTTGGCGTACTTCCCTGTTCCGGGATATTCCGTGCCGGCCTGGCGCGTGATGTTGAACTGGTCCGGGGTCAGTTGCGCCTTCCACTCCGCCGCGCTCTTCGATACCTTTGCTACTTCTACGACGCCGGTCCGATTCCCCGCTGCATCGAACTCTACGAGACGCACGGTGTTTTTCTGCGTCGCTGCAAGTAAGGTGCGGGCCATTGACGCCGCGGGCACGCTGCCGGCCAACGCTTTCAGAACCTGGCGCCGGCGAAGAATTAACGAGTGGTGAGCGGTCATCTATTTGGCTCCTTTCACTAGCTGCGGGAACGACTGCTTGAAGCTCGCCAATTTGGGAACATCGTTATAAGCGACGTATCGAGCGTTCGTACACGAGGGTGAATTCTGCTGACAGTGCAACACGTAGTCCTGATGGTAGTCCTCCGCCCGGTAAAACGCTTGCAGCGGAGCCACTTTGGTTACGATCGGCCTTGAGAAGACCTTGGCAGCGCCCAACTGCTGGATGTATCCTTCCGCGATGCGTTTCTGTTCTTCGCTCGTGTAAAAAATCTCGGAGCGATACTGCGTGCCTTCATCCGGGCCCTGGCGATTCAATTCGGTGGGATCGTGTACTACAGAAAAGTAGATCTTGAGCAACTGGCCGAAAGAAATCTGCGCCGGATCAAAAGTGATCTGAACCGATTCCGCGTGGCCCGTCGTGCCTGTGCTCACGATCTCATAGTGCGCGTTCGCCTTGCTCCCGCCCGCATAGCCGGAAACGGCACTCAGCACCCCCTTGGACGCGCTGTACACGGCCTGAACACCCCAAAAGCAACCTCCAGCGAGAACCACGGTCTCACTCTTCGCCTCGGGACGCCCCTCATCCGCCGCCGGATTGGGCAGGTTGGCCGCGAGCATAGACGTTGCGAGCATGCCGAACAGGCCGGCCCGCAAAGCAATTCGATTGTTTGCTGTGGATATCATGCAAACTTCATTTCACACCAGGTATGTATACTTGATAGTGTATTGCAAGAAGGACACCTCGTAAAGTGATTGCGCTTCTTTTTCTTTCCTTCCTCGGCGGTGTTTTTACTATCATCAGCCCCTGTATCTTACCTGTCCTGCCTTTCGTTTTCTCGCAGGCTGACCAGCCGTTTCGCAAACGCGGGCTTCCCCTTCTGTTGGGAATGGCGGTAACGTTTGCTGCCCTAGCAGCCTTGGCAACGGCGGGTGGCGGATGGATCGTTCAAGCAAATCAGTGGGGCCGAATCGCAGCCATGATTGTGCTCGCGATCTTTGGCCTCGCGCTTCTTTCCGAGGCAGTGGCAAGCTGGGTATCCCAACCTTTCGTCCGTCTCGGCAGCCGCCTGGCGGGTGCGCGGAGCACTGACCGGGGCGACTCGGGAGCGGCGCGACCGCTGCTACTCGGCGTAGCCACGGGGCTGCTCTGGGCGCCATGCGCGGGGCCGATTCTGGGTTTGATCCTGACGGGCGCGGCGGTGTCCGGTGCTAGTTCCCGAACGGTGTTCCTGCTGCTGGCATATGCCGCCGGCTCCGCGGTTTCTCTCGCGCTGGCTTTATTCGCGGGAGGGCGTGTGTTGGCCGTGATGAAACGCTCCTTGGGGGTGGAGCAGTGGATTCGCCGGCTATTGGGTGCCGCAGTGCTGGTCGGCGTTTTGGCTGTTGCTTTGGGCCTGGACCGCGGGCTTTTGACTCGCATCTCGCTTGCTAGCACATCGGGCGTCGAACAGTCGTTAGTAGATCGGCTCACGCCAAAGAAAAAACCGGAGCCGGCCATGATGATGATGATGTCATCTACTGCCGGCACTAAAGGCAACGGACCACAGACTTTGCCGGATTTATCGAGCGCGGCCGCTTGGCTTAACTCGGCGCCTCTCAAAAGCGACGCCCTCAAGGGGCATGTCGTTCTGGTTGATTTTTGGACCTACTCTTGTATCAATTGCCTCCGCACGCTGCCGTACATTCGCGCCTGGGCTCAGCGCTACAAAGATGCTGGTCTGGTGGTTGTAGGTGTGCACACTCCCGAGTTTGCCTTTGAAAAAGATGAAGCCAATGTGCGGCGGGCCGTAAAAGAACTCCAGATTACTTACCCCGTGCCGCTCGATAACGATTACACGATCTGGAAGGCCTTCGACAATCAGTTCTGGCCGGCCGACTACCTGATCGACATCACCGGCAAAGTTCGGTATCACCACTTCGGCGAGGGTAAGTACGACGAAACCGAAAATCACATTCAGGAGTTGCTCAAGGAAGGCAAGACGCCTTTAGAGTTCCGCGGCGACTCCCAAGTGAAAGGAATCGGAGCCGAAGCTCCGCCGGACAGCGACGTACAGTCGCCCGAAAACCTATGTGGGCTACGATAAGGCCGATAGTTTTCTGTCGCCGGGAGGCCTCGTTAAGGAGGCTGCGCACAACTACACCGCACCGCGCCACCTGGAGCTCAATCAATGGGGCTTCTCAGGCAACTGGAAAGACGGAGCCCAGGCCGCAATCCTCACTTCCAAATCAGGCTCCGTTGTTTTCCGGTTTCACGCGCGAGATCTGCACCTGGTCATGGGACCCGCGGCCGATGGAAAGCCCGTTCGATTTCTGGTGAAAATCGACGGCAAACCACCGCAGGAGAATCATGGTGTCGATACCGATGCTCAAGGAGCCGGCACGGTGACCGAGCATCGTCTCTACCAATTAATTCGTCAGCGTGGAACGATCGATGATCGCACCTTCGAGATCGAGTTTCGTGACCTGGGCGTGCAGGTCTTCTCGTTCACCTTTGGATAACAGCCGGCCTCTAACAAGAGAGTTCTTAGGGCGCCGGGGTATGGAACCGGCCGAACCACGCCGCCTTACCGATCACGTGGCCATCCATCGCCTTCAGAAGATCTTCGCGCGTGGTATTGGCCGGGAGATCGAGCTTGGTGTCGAGTGCGTAAAATTCGAATACATAGTGGTGAATCGGTCCAGGTCCGGCGCCCGGGCCGAAATAGCCTCCAGGATTGCCGTTCCGCGCCGCGAGACCAGGCCCGTTCCTTGTGCCGTCGGACAAATCACCTGTGCCTAACCCTTCCGACAGACCCTTGGCGGTGCCGGGAATGTTGAAAGCCGTCCAATGCAGTGTATCCGCCGTCGTTTTGTTGGTCGAGTTCTCAATGTCGTGAAATATCACGGCATAGGTCTGCAGGTTTTCGGGCGCGCTAGTTGGATTCGTGCCCAGATTCCAGTGGAACTCGAACGCCGGAGATTTATTCTCGCCCCGAAAGGCGTTCTTCATCGGCACCTCTCCCCCATCCGGCCATGCGTTCGAAGTGACCCAAAGCACGGGACGTGGTGGACCACCTGGGCCTTTTCCCGCTCCTCCTCCGCCCTGCGCCATGGCCGCGGCCGACGGCAACAAGATAGCCATTGCTAAAACAAACTCTCGTCGTATCATTTCGATTTCTCCCTAGACCGTAGTAAGTTTTTGGATACTCATTATATATCACCCCCGTCACTTATAAAGAACAGAATCGGGGTTTGCACGCGGCCTGGGGCCTGCTGCGCGGCTGTGCTGATGAGTCCCGGTTCCGCCGGTGAAACGTTTTCATGGCTTTATGCTCCTGCCCTCCCGCCGGCTGACGCCCATTGCCCTCAGATACCTATCAACCGAACGCCGGACGGCCATTTTGCCATCCTGGGCCACAGTCATTCGCCGGAATGCACCGTAAATCCTATCGAACGAAACGGACTCGACGGCTGCCTCGATTCCTTGCACGCCGGCCGCATCTAACGGAATATAGTTCGGGTAGCTGTACATGAAACTTACCCAACGCCGGTCAGGCACAACCTGAAGGATATCCCCGGTGAGAAGAGCGCCCTTGCCTTCCGCGCCCGAAGGCCAGTGCAACACTGTGCCGCCTGGAAAGTGTCCTCCACACCGAATCAGACTCAATCCCCCAAACAGTGCGCGGCTATCGCCGTTCCAGAATTCAATACATGGGTCGGGACGCATCACCCACTCGCGGTCGGCTTGATGCAAAAGCACGCGAGCATTGCCGAACGCGCGACTCCATTCCACGAGCGTGGTGTAGTAATGCGGATGTGAAATGGCGATTGCAGTCACGCCGCCCAAACCGCGAACGTGATCAATAGTAGACGAGTCGAGTACGGCGAGACAGTCCCACAGCAGATTCCCCTCGCCTGTTTGTACGACGAAGGCGCGCTGTCCTATGGCGAACGTGGGTTCGGTCACCAAAGAGGCGAGCCCCGGCTCTTCGAGTTGCATTTGGTTATGGTGATCGCGGCGCAGCTCCTCGAGGACGGTCCATTTTTGGCCGTCTAGTCCGATGTACTGGCGCTCGTCTTCACAAATGAGACAATGCTCCGGCCATCGAGAGGAATCGGCATACTGGGTTCCGCAAGTGACGCAGATCGGATTCACACTCTTAGCTTAGCCGCCGGGGCAAACGCTCCGATTCTAAGCGCGCGCAATACCTCGTGACATACTGAAGAGGTTTGCCGGTCCAAACTGAGAATCTCCAAGCCAAATTGGAGTCCGTTCAGGAACGAATTCTGCGGGCAGCCGAACGTGCCCGCCGCGACCCCGCACAGGTCTTGCTGCTCGCGGTGACCAAGGTGTTTCCGGCCGGCGTAATTCAGGATGGGTATGAACTCGGCCTTCGCGATTTCGGCGAGAACTATATCCAGGAATTCGAAACAAAAGCGCCTCAGGTGCGCAGTTTGCCGGGCGCGCGATTCCATCTGATCGGCCACCTGCAATCGAATAAGTCCCGCAGGGGCGTAGAACTCTTCGATGTGATTCAAACCGTCGACTCGGCCAAATTGGCGAAGCGGCTGAACGAAGCCGGAAAACCGATCGATGTCATGCTTGAGGTGAAGCTTTCTCCGGAAGAAGCGAAAAGCGGCGCTTCGCCCTCGGAGTTACCCGATCTGATCGCTGCGGTACGCGCGCTGCCGAACCTGCGTTTGCTGGGACTCATGACGATGCCGCCCTGGTCTCGAGAGCCGGAAGCGTCGAGGCCCTTTTTCCGACAATTGCGCGAACTGGCGGATCAACACGGATGTAGGCAACTCTCTATGGGCATGTCGAACGACTTTGAGGTCGCAATCGAAGAAGGCTCGACCTGCGTACGCATCGGCACCGCGTTGTTCGGAAAACGCCAAAAAGTGTGACGGTCGGGTACTATTCGCCTCTTCCACCGGCCCCCACCGGGGTCGCGGATTATGCCGCGGGACTTCTAGCGCAATTACGGCGTTTGGGAGAGGTAAGGGTTGCTCCGCGCCGCTGCGATGTAGCGCTGTATCACCTCGGAAACAACAGCCTTCACGCGGATATCTACAAGCGTGCGCTCGAACAGCCTGGCGTGGTCGTTCTGCATGATGCCGTGCTGCATCACTTCTTTCTGGGTCAGTTGGATCGCGACGAGTACATCGAGGAGTTCGTCTATAACTACGGCGGCTGGCACCGCGAACTCGCGGCCGATCTCTGGCGTTCCCGCGCGACTTCGGGCAGTGACCCCCGCTACTTCGAATTCCCTATGCTCAAGCGCATCGCTGAACGCTCCCGCGCCATTGTGGTCCACAATCCTGCCGCTCGCCGAATGGTGCAGCGGCATTGCCCCGGATCGCCTGTGTTTGAGATACCTCATTTCTACCAGCCGCCGGAAGCCATCTCTGAGGCGGAGCTCTTTCGATATCGCCAACAACTCGGCTTCGAAACCGCGACCACTGTCTTTGGCACCTTCGGGTTCTTGCGCGAAACAAAACGTCTGTTGAATGTTCTTGAGGTCTTTGGGGCGCTTCGCCGGGAACTCCCCAACATCGGACTGCTCGTCGCAGGGGCTTTCGTCTCCGGTGATCTGGAGCGCGCCGCTAAGCCGCTGCTCGCCATTCCAGGAGTGGTCTGCCGCCCCTTTCTTTCCGCTCGCGATTTGTCGATCGCCTGCGCCTCCGTGGATGCCGGTATTAACCTGCGCTATCCGCCGGCAGGTGAGACCTCGGGAATGGTCATTCGTCTCATGGGCCTTGGTAAGCCCGTTTTGCTGACAGACTCGGAAGAGTGCTCGCGTTTTCCTGAGGACGGCTGCTTACGCGTCCCTGCCGGGCTCGAAGAGCGCGACTCCTTGTGGAGTCACATGGTTCTGTTAACATCGTTACCTGAGGTCGCCCGAGCCGTCGGCCAGCGGGCAGCCGAACACATCCGGGCGCACCATGGGCTGGACCAGATCGCCCAACGATATTGGGATACGCTGTGCGGATTTTGTTGTTGACCATCATCTACTGCGCGGGATCGTTTGCTGCGCTGAAATCCACGATCACATTCCGCCGTGTCTTGATTCCAATGCGCGACGGCCTGCGCCTGTCTGCAAATGTTTTCCTGCCGGCGGAACACGTTGCATTTCCCGTGATCCTGGTGCGAACGCCATACGGCAAAGGCCCGGAGCTTACAGCAAATTATCGAGCCTTCGTCGATCACGGTTACGCCGTAGTTGTGGAGGACGTGCGCGGCCGCTACGATTCCGAAGGCGTGTTCGAGCCGCTGACCCAGGAACCCGAAGACGGTAACGAGACCATCAACTGGATCGCCCGGCAATCGTGGTCGAACGGCAGAGTGGGGATGATCGGCGGTTCCTACCTCGGAATGGCGCAGTGGCAGGCGGCCCTTCGCGCGAATCCGCATCTGAAGGCCATATTTCCCGTGGTCTCCGGCGATGACGATTATCGCGATCGATTCTATTCCCCCGGGGGCGCCTTCAAATTGGGCCATCGTCTCGAATGGCTCGCGGAAAATCTCAAGGCGCCCGGGTACCAGCCCGAATTCAATAAGTACATTTGGCACCTTCCAATCCGCATGGCGGACGTAGCCGCGACCGGCCGGCGGCTGGAGCTCTACGCCGACGCAATGAACCATCCGTCCTTTGATGGCTTCTGGCGCGCAATCAGCACGCGGGAACATCTCGAGAAGATTCGGGTACCGGTTTTTGCAGTGGGAGGATGGTACGACAACTACGTGGAAAGTGACCTGGATGCCTTCGTTACACTGCACAAGCGCACCGGGCTGAACCATATTTTGATTGGCCCTTGGCCGCACAGCATGTCTTACAAGTTTGCGCACGCGGATTTCGGCCCGGAAGCCGGGGTGCCCATCAGGCGTCTCCAATTTCAATGGTTCGATCAATGGCTCATGGACAAAGATTCCCCATTGACATCCGCGCCGCCGGTGCAAGTTTTCGTTATGGGAGCAAACCGCTGGCGGGAACACCGCGAGTGGCCTCCCGCGCGGGCCCGGCTGGCCAGGTTTTACCTGGATAGCGGCGGTCACGCCAATGCGCTCGACGGCGACGGCATTCTTCGAACACGCGTGCCGGCGCGGCAAATGGAAGATCGTTATACCTACGATCCCCGCGATCCCGTCCCGACGCACGGCGGTGCCGTGTGCTGCAACCCCAGCGTATTTCCTTGGGGGCCTCTCGATCAGCGCCCGGTGGAAAAACGCCGGGATGTTCTCGTGTATACCACGAGCCCTCTGCGGTCGGACATGGAGCTGCTTGGCGGGATAAAGGTGGTTCTCTTCGTTACGTCGAGCGCGCGAGATACGGACTTCACGGCCAAACTGGTGGATGTTTTCCCGGATGGGACGGCCCGCATCCTCTCGGACGGCATCTTACGCATGCGATATCGTGAGTCGCTTGAGAAGCCCGTGTTGGCAAGGCCGGGGCAGATCTACGAATTAACAATCGACGCGGGCGTTACCGATAACGTGTTCCAAAAGGGCCATCGAATCCGCATAGAAGTATCGAGCAGCAACTTCCCGCGGTTCGACCGAAACCCAAACACAGGGGAGCCCATTGCGGACGAAACCAGGCTGCTGAAGGCGAGCCAAACCGTCTACCACGGGCCGCTCCGTGCCTCTCGGTTGGAACTTCTGGTGATGCCTCGCGAACTAACCTTGGCTCCGCGCGCGGCAGAAGCAAAGTAAGGCCCACGCGCAAAGCGGATGACCCGAGAACAGAGTGTGGCCGACTAACGACGCCGGCTGATTCACAGGCTATAACGGCCTGCCGCCACCACGTGGCGAGCTATCTCGCGGCTTGTCCGAATGGTATTTACCGGCTCGTATTTCGCGAGGCGCCGCAGAATCGCCATTTGGGTTCGTAACAGATCTCCTTCGGCCACGGCGGCGATCACTTTGCGCGCGGCCAGTTCGACACGCTCCATGGCCTTAGCCGCATATAGGATGGTCATGTTGATTGCCGGCCGGGCCGCCGCCTCACCCCGACTGGCTCGCACTTTCTCGGCCCGCAGAAGACACGATTCCATCGCATACACCTCAATAATGCTGTCGGACAGTGCGCCCATGACTTCCTGTTCTTCCGCCAGCGCCTGCATGTACTTTTGCGATGCGGCACCAGCCGCAAACAAGGTCAGCTTCTTTGCCGACGAGAGCAGGTGATGCTCGAAAGCCAAAGGGCCTTCCTGTCGATGGGGCGACGGCGGAGCGGAAGTAATTTCCTCCATCAGTTTGTTAATGGCCGGAAGCAGCGGTAATGACCCCGCCATGGCCCGCTTCAAAAGCCAGCCGGTAATGATCAGGCGGTTGATTTCGTTGGTGCCTTCGAAAATGCGATTGATGCGGGAGTCGCGGTAGGCCCGCTCCGCCGGGTATTCTTCGACGTATCCGTAGCCGCCGTAAATCTGAAGTACATGGTCCACTACCGCGTCGAGCATCTCGGATCCAAACACTTTGAGGATCGAGCATTCGACCGCGTACTCCTCTATGCGCTTCTGAATCTCGCGCGATGAGCCATCGGCAGAGGCGCCCAAACCGGCCAGCGCCGCATCGATCATTCCGGTAGTGCGATAAACCAGCGATTCGCCGGCATAGACTCCAGCCGCGCACTCTGCGAGCTTTTCCTGAACCAGGCCGAACTCGCAAATGGATTTGCCGAATGCTTTCCGTTCCCTGGCGTATTCAATGCCGCTTTGTAAGCTATCACGGGCTCCGCCAACGCATGCGGCTCCTAATTTCAACCGGCCGATGTTCAGAATGTTGAATGCGATGTGATGACCCTTGCCGGGTTCACCAAGCAGGTTCTCAGCAGGAACGTTGCAATCGGACAGAATGAGCGGGCAAGTGGAAGAGCCCCGGATGCCCAGCTTGTGTTCCTCGGGCCCTATCGAAAATCCAGGGGTGTTGCGCTCGATGAGGAAGGCCGAAAATTTTTCTCCATCGATCTTCGCGAACACCGTAAACAGATCGGCGAATCCGCTGTTCGTAATCCACATCTTCTCGCCGTTCATTACATAGTGCTTGCCGTCTGGTGTTAATACGGCGCGCGTACGGCAGTTCAGCGCGTCCGAACCGGAAGAGGATTCCGAAAGCGCATAGGCGCCAATCCATTCGCCGCTTCCCAGCTTAGGAAGATACTTGCGCTTTTGCTCTTCCGTACCGTACCAGACGATAGGCAGCGTGCCGATACCGGTATGTCCGCTGAACGCCACAGAAAAGCTGGCAAGCTTGCTGATCGACTCCGCTACTAGCGCAGATGTCACTTTGTCCATCTCGAGGCCGCCATAGGCTTCGGGGATATCGACAGACATCAGACCCAAGTCGCCGGCTTTCCGCAGAAGTTTGCGGGTAAGCTCGAAGTCCTTGGCTTCGATCTGGCCTGCGGCCGGCACGACCTCTTTCAAAGCGAACTCGACAGCAGTTTTGCCGATCTGCCGGTGCTCTTCGGTCAGGTCCTCCGGTGTGAATACTTCGTTCGGTTGCCGCTCCTCAATTAGAAAACTGCCGCCCTTGGCTGCCCTGACTACCATGTGCTGTGCATTCGCTGTTGCCACGTTTGCGCCTCTCAATTCAAGTTTTCGAAAATACCGGCCGCTCCCATGCCGCCGCCAACGCACATGGTCACCATTCCATACTTCGCGTTGCGGCGCTTCAATTCCTGAAGCACGGTTGCGGTAAGTTTGGCACCGGTGCATCCCAAAGGATGACCTAGGGCGATGGCCCCGCCATTCAGGTTGACTTTGGCCATATCCAGTCCCAACGCTTTAATGACCGCGAGCGATTGCGCGGCGAAGGCTTCGTTCAGTTCGATCACGTCGATCTGGTCCAAATGCAGGCCCGCAAGCTTGAGAGCTTTGGGAACCGCATATAGAGGACCCATGCCCATCTCTTCAGGCAGACAACCCGCGTAGGCGAAGCTGAGGAAGCGGGCCAGCGGCGTAATGCCGAGCGAGCGCGCACGCTCTTCCGACATCACTACGGCTGCAGCCGCGCCGTCCGAAGTCTGCGAGGAGTTGCCGGCGGTAACGGTGCCCTTCGCGTGGAATACCGGTTTGAGCTTGGAGAGCGCATCGACAGACGTATCGGCGCGCGGACCTTCGTCTTTGCTGAATTGGATTTCGGTCTTCTCAGGCGTTGTCTTGCCGTTCGGAACGAGAAAGGTCACGGGAACCGGGACAATTTCTTCACAGAACTTACCGGCCGCCTGAGCAGCCAAGGCTTTTTGATGGCTCGCGAGCGCAAACTGGTCGGCCTCCTCGCGCGAGATCCCATAATGGCGCGCTACGCGTTCCGCGGTCAGTCCCATGCTCAAGTAGGAGTCCGGGTAGTGTTCCATCAACCACGGATTGATTGAGATTTTGTTTCCGCCGAACGGGATCAGCGACATAGATTCGGTACCGCCCGCGACGATCACATCAGCGCTCCCGCCCCGAATCCGCTCGGCTGCAATTGCGATGGATTGCAGGCCGGAAGCACAATACCGGTTGATCGTCATGGCCGCGGACTCGACCGGTAGACCCGCCCGCAGAGCGCAGACCCGCGCCACGTTCATGCCCTGCTCGCCTTCCGGCATAGCGCAGCCGATGATTACATCTTCGATCTCTTTCTTGTCAAGATTGGGAATCCGCGCGAGCGCGCCTTCAATCGCGATCGCGCCAAGATCGTCGGGCCGGGTAGCCCGCAGAGTGCCTTTGGGCGCCTTGCCCACCGCCGTGCGGACGGCGCTGACGATTACTGCTTCTTTCATAAGTGATGCTCCATATTACGGGCCGCGGCCAAACCGCAAGCGCCGTCTAATTGCGTAACGGCTTGCCGGTCTTCAGAGTGAAGGCAATCCGCTCCACTGTTTTCTTTTCGCCGCACAGCGAAAGGAATGCCTCGCGCTCCAGATCGAGCAGATACTGTTCGCTAACCGGAGCGCCCGGCGTGACATTACCCCCGCACAAGACATACGCCACTCTGTTTGCGACCTTAACGTCATGGTCGCTAATAAATTCCGCCTCGCGCATGGTGTGAACGGCCAGTTTGAAAGTGGCCAAAATATTCTGGCCGGGCGCGGGAATATCGGTGCGGGGCAGAGGCGCGGCGTAACCCGCGCTCGCAAGCTCGCGTGCGGCCTGCTTGGCATCGAGCAGCAGCCGGCCGCGGTTCATCGTGATGCCATCCGCCTCGGCCAAATATCCAAGCCGGCGCGCTTCCCATGCCGACGTCGATACCTTCGCCATCGCGACAGACTCGAAATTCCGGCGTAATGCCTCGAACAGTTCTACCGATTCGCTGCGGCCGCCGCCACGAACTTCCGCCGCGGCGTTGAGCGCCTGCAGCGTCATTTCCTTACAGCCGCCGCCCGCGGGTAGGAGCCCTACGCCCGATTCCACCAGTCCGAGGTACAGTTCCGCATGGGCCTGCCGCCTCGCCCCATGAAGCGCAATTTCGGCTCCCCCACCCAGGCACATCCCAAACGGAGCCACCACCACCGGACGCGGGCAGAATTTAATGGCTGCTGTCATCTGCTGGAAAGCCCGCACCATCAGATCGAGTTCGTCCCACTCTTCCTCCTGAGCCGCGAGCAGCAGTTGCATCAGATTGGCGCCGACCGAGAAGTTCTCGGCATCTCCGGTGATCACAAAAGCGGAGAAGTTGCGCACAACCTCGCTATCGGGGCGCAGTGTGTCCGAAAGCATCCGCACTACATCTTCGCCGATTGCGTTCTTGAGCGAATGTAGTTCCAGGCACGCTACACCGTCTCCGACGTCGACCAGCGATGCCCCGGCATTCTGCTTAATCACGCGGTGAGAGGCACGGAAATCGGACACATGCGCAACACCTTCCGCCTCGGTTTGCGTTTGATACGTGCCGGTCTCGAGATCGAAACACTCCCGTCCATGGTTGCGATACCAGGTGCCGGCGCCGGCCGCCAGCAAGCGCTCCACATTCCTGCTCACCGGTTGCTTTGATGCCTTCATCCGCTCCACGGTGGACCTTACGCCCGCAGCATCCCACAGTTGAAACGGTCCCATTTCCCAGTTGAATCCGGCGCGCATGGCACGGTCCACACTTAAGGCGCTATCGGCGATCTCCGGCAGGCAATCGGCAGCGTAATTCCAGAGGGCAGTCAGCAGTTTCCAGTAAAAGCGCGCGGCCTTGTCTTTCGCGCCATCTGCCGCAAGCAACTGCTTTAGGCGGTCCGGCAGCCGTTCGGCATTTTTCGTCATCTCTAGAATCGGAAATTTGGGGCGCGCAGCCGGCCGGTATTCGAGAGTCTTCCAGTCGAGCGCCAGGCGAACCTCCTGGCCTTCGCTGTCTCTTTCTCGCTTGTAGAAGCCCTGCTTCGTCTTGTCTCCGAGCCAGCGCCGTTCCAGCATAGTTCGCACGAAGGCCGGCATACTCAGCGATTCGCCTTGGGACCGGGCGAAGTTCTCGGCCACATGCGCCAGCACGTCGATGCCTACCAGATCCGCCAGCCGAAAGGTTCCTGTCCGCGGCCAACCGATCGCCGTCCCGGTCAACGCGTCCACCTCTTCTACAGTTAGGTCTTCCTCCCGCATCAGCTTGACGGCTTCCAGCATGATGAACACACCGATCCGATTCGCTATGAAATTCGGCGTGTCCCGCCCTGTGACAACCTCCTTTCCCAAACGAAGGTCCGCGAATCCGCGGATGGCTGCAATCACTCCTGGGTCGGCTTCGGGCGTCGGAATGAGCTCCACCAACCGCATGTATCGCGGAGGATTGAAGAAGTGCGTACCGAACCAACGCCGGCGGCGCTCCTCCGGAAGATTAAGGGCGATGGACGCGACGGGAAGGCCGCTGGTATTGGTCGTCAGAACCGCTTCAGGCTTCAGGTGCGGATTGATCTTTTCCAGCAGAGCCTGCTTGATGGCCAGATTTTCTGTGACCGCCTCGATCACCCAGTCGCAATCCGCCAAAAGGCCGGCGTCGTCCTCAAAGTTGCCGGTTGTGATTTGCGAAATCTTCGCTGGATCGTAAAACGCCGCGGGCTTACTCTTTTTCAGGCCATCCAGCGCTGCGAGCGCAACGGCGCTGCGCGGTCCCTTAGGTGAAGCGATATCGAGCAGGACCACCGGCAAACCAGCGTTGACAAAGTGTGCCGCAATCCGTGAACCCATGGTCCCGGCGCCGAGCACGCCCACTTTGCGGATCAGAATAGATGACGACTGGACGGCCGCGGGAGCGACCACTGTTTCCCCGATACGTTCAGCGATCATGATCATTACTCCCAGCGCGGGAATTGCGCGACAGACGGCTGGCCGGCGCGATAGATTTTGGCCCGGCGTGGTTTCCCTCCCGCTTTGCAAGTCCGCGAGTCAGCGTGCGGGCAAATTGTGAGGCTATCTCTTCCGCCGAAAGAGCGCCGTCCGGTTCGTACCACTGGCAAATCCCATTCAAAGCCCCCGCAATCGAGAATGCCGCGATTTTGGGGTCGCAATGAGCCATCGAGCCGTCCTCGATACCTTCTTGAATAAACGATCGAAGCCGCCGGTCGATCTTTCGCTTGTAGCTGCGCACCTCTGCAAACGCCGCTCTGGAGAGATCCGCTTCGTCCAGCCGGACCACGCATCGCCCGAAATTCACTGTCATAACGTTGGCGTATGAGTAGATAAACGCCTCGGTCTTCTCCAAACCGGTGCCGCAATGGGAGGCGATCTCGTTCAAAAGCTCTTCGATCAGCGCCGTGCCTATCCGGTAACATGCCAATACGATCTCTTCTTTGTTGTGGAAATAATGGTAAAGCGCAGGTTTTGTAATCTTCAAGCGCTCCGCCACATCGTTCATGGAAGTACGCCCGTACCCTTTTTCGAGGAACAACTGCGCCGCGGTCTGCAGCACTGCCTCGCGCTTGGTTGCGGGATCCCGGCGCCGGTCGGCAAATGCTTTCCAGTGATGCGGCAGGTTGCCATCCCTCGGCATGGACGTAGGCGCACAAATCCGATTGACACTCGGCTGCGCACTTGTTATCTTACCCATGGGTAAGATAAAAGCGCAACTGAAAAGACCGGTCAAATGAAAATCATTGTCGCGATCAAGCAGGTTCCGGTACGGGA